>NZ_CP107968.1:8070000-8370000 GCF_036084755.1 Streptomyces sp. NBC_00370 | reverse complement strand
GTGCTTGACCGGGCCGCGATAGCGCAGGTTGGTGTCGCCGTTCTGCGAGCGCTTGGGTTCCTGGACGGGCGGCTGCCACAGGACGTCCTCGGCGCGTGGGTGCCATCCCAGGTTGACCTCGTGCAGGTCCTCGTTGTGGGTCAGCATGATCACCTCGGCCGCCGCCTGGGCCTTGACGGCCTGCGGCAGTACGTCGTCCATCTGCCGGAGCAGCTCGGCCCAGGCGCTCTCCCATCCGGGGCGCAGGACGACGGGTGAGAGGTTGAAGTGCACTTCGTAGCCCGCTTCGAGGAGGTCGCCCGCTGTGGCGATGCGCTCGGGCACCGGGGTGGTGCGGATGTCCAGCAGGCGGGAATCGACCGGGGGCATCACCGACAGCCGCACCCGGGTACGCCCCTGCGGGTCGTACGCGAGCAGTGCCGGGTTGACGTACTTGGTCGCGAAGGACGCCTTGGCTGTGGGCCAGTGGCGGAAGGCGGCGACGAGGTCGAGAGTGTTGTCGCTGATGAGCGCATCGGCGGAGCAGTCGCCGTTCTCGCCGATGTCGTAGACCCAGGCGTGCGGATCGCACTGGTTCGGTTCCCGTTTGTGGCCCTGGCGGGCGATGTGACGACCGAGGTGGGCGACGACGTCGCGGGGGTTGGTGAAGACGGTGATCGGGTTCGCGTAGCCCTTGCGCCGGGGTACGTAGCAGTAGGCGCAGGCCATCGTGCAGCCGTTGGACAGACCGGGGGCGATCCAGTCGGCGGAGCGGCCGTTGGGACGGATGGTGAACGTTTTGCGCACTCCGAGCACCAGCACCTCGGTCTTGACCCGGACCCAGCGGCTGATGTTGCCTTCGTTGCCGTGCAGGTGAGGGATGCGCCAGTGCGAGGCGACCTCGACGACACGGGCCTGCGGGAAGCGGGCCAGGATCTCGCTGCCCCGGTCGGAGGCCATGGCCTGCGGCTCCGCGTGGATCTCGCGGATGTCCAGCAGCGCGCGGGCGGCCGGGACGGCAGGGGGTTCCGGGCGGCGATGGGTGGTCGGCAGTACGAGATCGTCCGGGCCGAAGAGCGCGTCCGGCTGCGGCGGCTCGTCGGGGCGGGGCGTCATGCGGACTCCCAAGATCGGTCGAGTGGTCCCTGTCCCGTGCCAGGAGGTCCCTGTCCCGTGCCAGGACGTGCCGTACGAGGGATGGCGCGCCCACGCGGACAGTCCCGTCCCCGGCCGACAGGTGCCTTCGCGTGGTTCACGGCGCCTGTCCGCCGCGTGCGTCTGCCTGCTTCAGGAGTTCGGGCAGGTCCTTCAGCCGGTCCAGGCCCTGGACGGCTCGGGCCATCCGGTGGTTGCCGGCCAGTTCCGCCCGATGGCGGTGCAGGAAGGCCCAGTAGCCGGTGCTGTACGGGCAGGCGCGCTCGCCGACGCGATCGGTGGGCCTGTACGCGCAGGGGCCGCACAGATCGCTCATCCGGTGAATGTACGCGCCGCCGGACGTGTACGGCTTGGTGGTCATCATGCCGCCGTCGGCGTACTGCGACATGCCCACGACATTGGGCAGCATCACCCAGTCGTAGCCGTCCACGAAGCAGCGGTGGAACCAGTCGGTGACTGCCGCCGGGTCCCAGCCGTCCTGGAGCGCGCGGCTGCCGAGCACCATCAGGCGCGGGATGTGGTGGGTCCAACCGGTGTCGCGCACCTGGGCCAGCACCGTGGACAGGCAGTTCGCCGTGACCGCGTCGGCGTCCAGATCGAGGAACCAGCCGGGCAGCGGCTCGCGGTGTCCCAGCGCGTTGCGACCCCGGTACTCCTCACCGAAGTGCCAGTACAACTGCCAGACATACTCGCGCCAGCCGGCGATCTGCCGGACGAAGCCCTCGACGCTGTTGAGCGGCGCGTCACCGGCGCGCCAGGCGCTCTCGGCACGCTCCACACACTCGGCAGGATCGAGCAGCCCCAGATTGAGCGAACTCGACAGCAGGCTGTGGCTCATCACGGGGTCGGCGGCGAGCATGGCGTCCTCGTAACGGCCGAAGTCGCGCAGCCGGTGGCCGGTGAAGTGCCGCAGCGCGGCCAGCGCCTCGCGCCGGGTGACCGGGAAACGCCGTGGTCCGTCACGGCCGACGAAGGAGACGTCGCCGTCGCTCTCCCAGCGGTCGAGGTCGCGGCGGACCTCCGCGTCGATCTCGTCCTCCTCCGGGCTCCACGGCCGCGCCACGTCCAGGGCTGCGGCTCCGCGCGGTGGGGGCTCGCGGTTGTCGTGGTCGAGGTTCCACCGGCCGCCCGCGGGCTCGCCGGCGTCCATCAGCAGGTCGTGTTGCGTGCGGACCCACCGGTAGAAACCCTCCATCCGCAGTCCGCCGGCGTGCCCTTCCGCCCATCGCGCGAAGTCGGCGTGCGGCACCAGAAAGCCCTTCGCGGGCAGCACCTGCACCCGCTCCAGGGAGGTGACCAGGGCCAGCGCGGCACGTGAGGTCGGATGACAGACCGTCAGCCGGTCCCTGCCACGGCCCGGCACCTCGGCCAGTCCCTGCGTATACGTCTCCGCGCGAACGTACCGGACCCTGTCCCCCAGTTCGGCCGCACGGTGCCGCATCGCGGACAGCACCAGATGCGCCTTCGCCCGGTGGAAGCGCCGCCGGCGCAGCACGGAACGCGCCTCGATCATCACCACCGGGGCGTCACGGTCGGGCCCGTCGTGCCGCGGGTCCAGGAAGTGCGGACCGAGCTGGTCGCCGAAGAGCCAGTGCGTACGGGGTGCCATGGAAGTCCTGCCGGTAGCCGGCCCGGTGGACGCGTCCGCGTATCCGTCCACCGGCGCCTGGACCAGGCTACGGTCGGCGGCGAACGGACGGCGGTCGCCGCGCCCGGGCCGGTGACGGTCCGCCGCAGTTCAGCGGATCGGGAGCGTTTCCTGGCGGGCCGTTGCCGACGAACTCCGCACCTCCGTCGGGACGGCGCTGGCGCACCCCGCGGTGTGCGCCACTAGCGCAGAGAGGTTCACGGACGCCACGCCGCGCAACGCCCTGGCATCCAACCCGCCACGCGTCGGGCGGCGATGTCTATGAGGTGGCCAGGTAGGACCAACCCTCATCGGCGTAGGTATCGGCAGTGTCACCGCAGCGGCGGGCATCAGGGGCGGCCGGGACTGCACGCTGCCCGCAAGCCAGGCCACCGGATGTCAGGGGTCATCTCCCGGCCCTGACGGGATCCGCCGACGGCGAAGATGATCGAAAAGCCGTTCGAGTTGGCCAGCCGGCGAGGGCCGCGGTTCCTCTAGTCATAAGTGACCACCAGTGAGGTGCCCGCGCAGATACCGCCGCTTCCGGCCGGTACGTCTGCATCAGGGCTCCATCATGCGCGGCATATGGATCGACAGAAGCGAGGGTCGGCTCCGAACCACGACAGAGGCGGGCGTTTCGTCCCCTCTGGACTGATGAACAGATCGCGACCATAATGAAGCGACTCTTTCGAAAGGATCCTTTCACATGCCTGGAAGTCCGCCTCCCCGCAGGCGTCTCAGCGATTCGCGGCAGCTGCGCGCGTTGGCGCACCCCTTGCGGCTGGCCGTGCTGCAGTACCTCATGGCGGTCGGACCACGGACGGCCAGTGAGTGTGCGGCAGAGGTCGGGTCCACGGCCTCCAACGTCAGCTGGCACCTGCGCCATCTCGCCGAGTACGGCTTGGTCGAGCCGGCCGAGGCGACCGACCAGCGCGAGCGCCCCTGGCGGGCGGCGCAGGTCGGCCTGGACTTCGGCGCGATCAGCGTCGACCCGGTCGTCATGGCCGAGCAGGACGCGCTGATCGCCGGCGGCCTCGCGGAGGAGGCCCGGCTGACCCAGCGTTTCCTCGATCACCGGGAAACCCTCGACCCCCGATGGCTCACCGCCGCACGACTGGACAGCCTGGTCCTGCGGGCCACTCCGGAGGAGATGGGGGAGCTGGCCGAGCAGATCGTCTCGATCTTGCGGCCCTTCCTGGCGCCGGTACGGCAGGATCCGCCGCCGGACGCGGAGCTGGGTTACGTGGGACTGCGATTCCTGCCGCGCCTCGACTCGACGGGGCAAACCGGGTGACCGTGAAGGGAGCGCGCGCATCCCACCCTCTGCGCGAAGCCCCTTTCGCCCGCCTGTGGGTGTCCGGCCTGCTGACCGAGATCGGCAAGTGGGTCCTGCAATTGGCGCTCCCCCTCTACGTACTGGCCCTGACCCACTCCCCCCTGGTCACCTCGGTCGTGGCGATGCTCGGCCTGCTGCCGAGCTTCGTCGTCGCTCCTCTGGCGGGCACCCTCGTCGACCGCTTCGAACAGCGCCGCTTCCTGGTCGCTGTCGGTATGGGCCAGGCGGCGATGCTGACCCCCCTTCTGTGGGTCCGGGACGCGGGCGACCTGTGGATGATCTACCTCGTCGCCGGGTCGGAGGCGATACTCACCGTGGCCTTCGAATCGGTGAAGAACGTGGCACTGTCCACCTTCGTCGACCCGGAGCAACTGGTCGGCGCCAACGCCGCGATCAGTCTCAACGCCTCGCTCGGCAGGCTCGTCGGCAGCCCGCTGGGCGGACTGCTCCTGAGCTGGGCGGGACTTCACACGGTTCTGGCCTTCGCCGCGGCGTCGTTCCTCATCGCCTCCGCACTCGCATGGACGATCCCACGCAGGGCGACAGCGCGACCGACGGCCGCGGAGAACACCGGGTTCTGGGCAGGACTGGGAGAGACACTCCGCACGATCAGGTACGTCCCGACCCTGCGCGGCACGTTCATCTGCGTGGCGCTGCTGTCGGTCGCCCAGGGGATGTTCGTCGTCCTCTTCCTGCTCTTCGTCACCGACCTGCTCGGCGGCGGAGACGCCCAGGCGGGCCTGCTGCGAGGCGTGCAGGCCGTGGGCGGCTTCCTGGGGACCGTGACAGTGGGCCTGCTGACCAGGAAACTGGCGGCTCCGCGACTGCTGACCGTCGGCGTGCTGACCTTCGCCGCCGTCAGCGCGGTGACCTGGAACCTGTCCCTGACCTCCCTGGGATTCGCGGTGTACGCCGTACTGTTCGCCGCCGCCGGCGTCCCCGCCGTGTGGCTGGCAGCCGCATGGCTCTCGCTCGTCCAGCAGTCGTCGCCGCTCCCCCTGCGAGGACGCGTGATGGCCTGCGTCCTCGGCCTCTCCGACGGCCTCCAGGCCCTCGGCATGCTCGCCGCCGGTCTGCTGACCGGAGTCATGGGCACCCTGAGCGCGCTCAACGTGCAGGCCGCGTTGCTCCTTGCCGCCGGACTGCTCACCTTCCGCACGCTGCCCCGCCGCCTCGCTCCCGCCAAGGCACCGGAGCCGGCGTCGGCGTCGATCGGCGTTCCAGGCATCGGACCGGCTGGACGCCAGGCATCCTGATTTCCCGGCCCCACGATGAATGATCCTGTCCCAGCACACACGCCGGGGGCCGAACTCCGCTGAAGAGTGCGGAACTTCGTCCTCAACCTGCTGTCGGACCTGGGGCGTGTATCGGAAGTGGGTCTTGGGGTGGCTCGATATCTAGGCAGACATGCCTGTCTCGCAAGATCGGCAGCGGTCGATGGGCAGGTACTGGTAGTAGTCGGCCATGCCAGGAGACGTGTGGGCCCCCGTGATTTCGATGGTCGGAGTGGCTGTAGGTGGTGCGTTGACGTATCTGACCCAGCGCACGACGCAGCGGACAGCTGACCGAGCTGAAGAACGAAGGCGGGCTGCGGTAAGTGCGGAAGAGCGGCGTGCCGAACAGATCAGGACCGTGCTGGAGTTCATTCGGTGCGCGCTGGAAGCCGAGGGCGTGGCGCACGCGCGGCCGCATCGGTGGGGGGTCGGTGATGACTGGTATGTGACGGCGAGGCCGGCGATGGACGGTCTTCGAATAGCCGAGAAGAGCATCGAGTTGCTGTGTGCCCCTGGCCTTCACTCACCGACGACCGCCTACGCCCGCGCCCTTAATCAAGCGGTCTGGCAGGAGCGCGACGAGGGGGGCCTGGCCGAGCGCCTGGAGCCGTTCAAGGCGGAGTTTCTCGCCGTGGCACGCCGCAGCCTGACCTGACGCCGAAGCGCCGAGCCTTGTAGCCCTCCGGGTCGAACTGCGGCGGGCCCGGCCCCACGGCCCGTACTCCTTGGGCATGTCACGCCACGGAATGCCGCACGGACCCGGAAGCGTATGCCGTCGATCAACTGCCGTCGGGTCCGCGTAGGTGGGCACCCTGCCAAATGAACAAGATTCGCTGCCATAAGGACGCGTGGTGCGTCCTTATGACTGCGCGCAGTGATGGCGCGGCGGCGGCGCTCATCCGCTTCCTTCGCGGGTGCGGCCGGGAGCCTGTCCGGTGTTGCAAGCTCGGGGGCGTACGGGTATGTCGACTGGACCCACGTCTACTACGTGGAAGCCTGTAAATGAGCCTTTGATCTTGCATGAGGGGCCCGGCACTTTACTGTCGTCTAGAGGCCGAAGGCGCCACCCTCGATGAGGATGAGCAGGCCGATACCGATCAGGACCAGGGGCAGCAGGATGTGGCCCCGCCGGCTGAGTACCTGGGCGATGACGGGGCGGGTGGCGAAGAACCGGCCTGCGAAGCACCACACGGCCACCAGGATCAGGAAGACGATCACATACACGCTCATGCCGCCGACGCCGGCCGTGGCGAAGACAGGGACGTAGACGCCGATGTTGTCGCCGCCGTTGGCGAAGGTCACCGCGGCGACTTCCACCGCCTTCGGTCCGCCCCCGGTGGGCCCCTGTTCGTCGTCCTCGTCGTGACGGTGCTTCCACGCTTGCCAGGCCGCCTTCAAGCCGAGAGCGAGGGGCAGCAGACCGAGGTAGGGGATGGCCGGCCCGGGAAGGAAGGTGGCACCGAAAGCCGCGGCGACAGCGACGGCGAGGATGGCGGCGAAGCCGAGGTACTGGCCGATGACGATCCGGCGGTCGGAGCCGTGGTCTCCGGCGCCCTGGGCAAAGAACACGGACAGGACCAGGATGTCGTCGATGTTGGTGACGGCGAACAGGCCGACGGCCTGCCCGACAATACCCAGGTTCACGGGACAGTTGACCTCTCGTTCGACTGCCCGGCGACACTACCGGCCAGGGGCGGACTCCATGATGCCGAGCCCGGTCTCCGCCCCGGGGACTGGGGGCCGACGCCGAGAAGGCCGGGAGCAGCAGGCAGCCCGGGGGCAGCCGCAGTCGCTGCCGAGTGGTCGGCGCGGGAGACGGGAGGTCTTGACGGGGTGTGCCGAGGCGACGCCGTACAGGGCGGTCTCTCACCGACGCCGGAGAGGCGTGGCAGCGTGTGCGAATCGCCGGACACGAGACCTGGTCGAGGACACGGTGCTGGTTGCGGCAAACCCGGTCCAGCCTCGCTCTACCGCACAAGCCGCAGGCCGCAGGCCGGAATGTGACGGAGCCCGGGAGCATGTCCAGCTCCCGGGCTCCAGCTTGCCACCCATTTGCGCACACCGGCGGCGTTTAAGAACCGCGGGTCATATTGAGATCGACGTGTTCTGCCTTTGAACTACAGCGCCACGAGAGAGGCGCCGGGGGGACTTGAACCCCCATCCGTCGATGTTCGCCCACGCTCGGTCGATCCGGTGTTCGGCGGCGAATACTGAGACTGGAGCGAGAATCTGAGTTTGACGGGGCCGCCTCTGCCAGGCTTGGGCCACCCCCGCACGTGGTGCGGGGAGAGGGATTCGAACCCCCAACTGACACCCCTTCATCAGCTTCAACATCAGTTTCAGCTTGCGCTCATCGCGCACCCTCCGCTCGCGACGGAGGGCGTATGTGGGGGCTACCGGAAGAGGTAGCCGAACACCGCGTCGCCGACCCGCTGGTCGGTGACCTCGGTGCTGTTCGCCTCCTCGCGGGCGAACTTGACGGACTGCTGGAGCTTCTCGACCCGGTCGAGGAGCTCGTTGACCCGCCGGGCAGGCAGCGCGCCGGAGAACTTCACCGTGGTCCAGTAACCGACCGGGACGTCCTCGTAGTACACCTCGACCTGCGCCGGGTGCTTCTCCGTGGCCTCGGCCTTCACGTGGTTGCGCGGAACCTTCTTCGTGCGGATGGTCCGCACCGGGTCCGTCTTCCACGAGTCCGTCGAGGGGTCCAGGTTCCACGACTCGGAGGCGTCGAGCACCGGCAGCTTGCGCACGAAGGTGTGCAGGTCGGTGAGCTGCTTCTCCAGGAACAACAGGTACGGGACGGGCACTTGGGGCAACAGCACCGTACCGTCGACCACCACGTCCGCGACCGCGGACCGGTTCGCCCAGTCCTTCGTCGCGGTCACGTCGAAGAGCCGCGTCAGTGTCCCGGCGGTCGCCCGCAGAGCGTCCTCGGCCTTGATCTGCACCCGCGTGGACTCGGGCGGCAGCTGCTCGCCCTCCTCGTCCTTGGGCTGGTAGGTCCGGGAGATGCCGGCCAGCAGGGCGGGCTTCTGCACGTCCTGGTGAGCCTGGGTGAGCTCTTGGAGGGCCTTGGACTTGACGCCCTTTTCGACTGCGATGATCTGATTCAGCTTCGGCACGCGGTGAACTTAACAACCCCGCCCCGCAAGCACATCCGATTAAACGCCAGCCCCATCCCCTCCGGCGCATCGCGAGGCGGAGAGCCACCCTTCCTGCCGACCGCGCCTCGGTGGTGCGACAACACGTCGAGGCGCCGTGCCGACCGTCTCGACACGGTGAACCTTCCCGGTCACAGCGCTAGCGGCCAGAGCGGCCAGTCGTACGCTCTCACCCGCCCCACCGCCGGGCGGCGGGCGGCGGGCTGTGCAAGCGCTGCGCCGCCCGCCTCTTGTCATTCCCACGCACCCGGCGGCGAGTTCGTCTTCGGCGACCGCATGCCCCAGAGAACCGAGCAGGTCGTGACGATCACGGACACCCGGCTGTACGAGAAGGCGACCGTACGGGCGTGGGCCCGTCTGCCCCCGCGGCTGACCCGCAGGGCCGCAGGGCCGCAGGGCCGCAGGGCTCGACTGCCACGGGCCGCTGACCGTCATCGAGGGCGGCGCCATTCGCCTGGTCCTGGAGCGGCTGCCCAGCGGAGAGGCGCACAAGCCGGTCCGGCTGTGGTGGTCAGGCACCGGCGCCACCGGAACGGACATTGACCGCTGCCGACAGCCGTACCAGCGCCGGCCCCGCCATGAGGCCGGGACCACACCCGGCGAACCAGCTGACGGTTGGCTTACGTGAAATATGCGCTGTGACGTGCCGGATCACTCCGGATGGTCCAGCGCTTCCTTCTGCAGTTGCACCGCCGCCAGCAGGCTCAGTTTCGGCTCCGCCTGGCGCAGCGCCTTCACCGCCGCGACCGAGGCGATGTCGCCGGTGAAGCCGACGGCTCCCAGCTGAGAGCGGACCCAGCGGGCGCGCAGCTGGCTTTCGGTGGCTGCGGCGGTGGACTCCACGAGTGCGGCGGCGCGTTCCAGCCCTGGACGCTCCTCGGGCGATGCCTCGGCCAACGCCTGACGCAGGGCTGTCGCGACCACGTCCGCGTTCCGGATGACCGGCACGACGTTGTGCTTTCTGCTGAGTCCCGAGATGGCTGCCATGTGGATCAGCGTGACGGCCATGCTTTTCGTATGGCAAGGGACTTGAGGTTTTCCAGAGGCTCAGCCCGAGCCATACCTCGCGCTCGACAACTGGGATCAGAGCGTTGAACGGCACTGGACCAGAGTCCGCACCGCCAGCAGCAACCGCCCGTCTCGCGGGCTGCGCCGAGAGGTCCCCCAACTTCCCTTGCGAAAAAGGCCGCCTCTCAGCGCGAGCACCGCGATCCGGGCGCTGTGCACTGCTCTTCAACGGGCTGGTGAGCAGCGGGAAGGCCGACACACCACACTCGCTCGCCTTTTGCATCGGCGCCGGCCCGATGGTCGCCGCCGACCTGGTCGAGGCCGCGATCGGTGGTCAAGGCCGAACGGCGCTTTGGCCAGGATGCCGCCCGTGTTTCCGGCGGCGTGGTCACCGTTGGCGAATCACTGATAGACGTGGCTGATCGGGGTGTGCCGCCTACACCTTGGTCGCCCGGTCGTAGACGGCTACCGCCCGCTCCAGGAACGCCACCACCGTGGCCTGCTCCTGGGCTGTCATGGAATCGGTGATCTCTCCGATGCCCACGACGAGGGGTTCGACGTGCTCGAAAGCGGCTTCCTCCCAGTGTTCCGCCGGTGTGACGAGCACCTTGCGCCGGTCTTTGGGATGCGGCTGACGGCTCACGTGCCCACCGTCCACCAGGCGGTCGATCACCAGCGTCATCGCCGCCGTCGACGTGCTGAGTGCGCGTGCCAGTTCGCTCGGCGTCGCTGGTCCTTCGCTGACGAGTTGGTCCATTACCGCCAGCCCGGCCGGATCGACGCGCAGCTGCCGGCCCAAGTAGCGCTCGAACCGCTGCTGGCGACGGGTCAGATTGCGCAGCCGGTCGCGGATGGAACTTTCCGCCGGGGCCACGGGACGGGGATCGGTGGGCTGGTTGGCAGGCATGACGTGGAAGCTGCTTCCTGGTCGCTAAGGCGTTGGACACCAATAATGCGTGAGATCTGCAGGCTGCAGGAGGGCTGGGCCAAGGTGTCGGCGGGCGGCACGAGGAAGCGCTTCAGTGCCTCGGCCACGCGGGGTCGGGCGACGGCCCGCAGGACCAGGTGGAGGGCGCGAATACCCGCCCGGGTTCGCGGCGCGGCGCGGCGACGCTGAGGGCAAGGCTGGCGCCCATCCCGCTCAGGGGTGCCGAGCAGCACCACGCGTCGCCGAGCACGGCGACACGGCCCTGGGACCGACGAGGCATGCGGACCTGGCTGACGCGGTCTAGGTAGAAGTCCGACGTGGCGTCCATGGCCGCCAGGACGCGGGCCGTATCCCAGTCGGCATCGCCGCCGGAGCGCCCGAAGGCGAGGTCACGGGTGCGGGAGCGGGCACCGTCGGCGGCGACGGGATCGAAGACCCGTTCGGGACCACCGCGGCAGGTGACACCGCCGTACTCGCGGCTCTGCGACAACGCGGTGAACTCGTAGCCGAACAGGTGCTCGGTGCAGGGCCGGGGCTTCTCGTACAGGAGGCAGGAAAAGGCGGCACGGCCGGCAAAGAACACAGCCTCCGCGTGGTCGGCCCGGTCGACGAACCGGGCGGACCTCGCGGGTGGCGTGAGCCCGCGGCGTCCGCCCCCGTTTCATCTTTCGGACCACGGCATGACTCGGCCACCGCGGCCGCGATGCCTTGGCGGTGCAGCCAGTACGCCAGGGTGGGGCCCGCGATGTGCGCTCCCGCGATGCACAAGCGGCCCCTGTCCGGGGATCACTTGGTGACGTCCTGCTTCGCACCGGAGCCGACAGAACTGCTCTCGGAGTCCTCGGAGGCAGTGGGGGTGATGCCGTGCTGCTCCTCCTCGGGCCGGCCCTTCTTGGGCAGCAGGAAGGTGATGGCCAGGAACGCCGCAAGCAGACACGCCTGGACGATCAACGCGTGGTGGAAGCCGGTCGCGAAGTCACCGGTCTTGGCCTGCGCGAAGAACACCGAGCCGAAGATCGCCACGCCGATGGAGCCGCCGATGGCCTGCACCGCGGACAGCACGCCGGAGGCCGAGCCAATCTCCTCGTCGTCGACCGCGGCGAGGATGAAGCTGAACAGGGCAGCGATCACCATGCCCGCTCCGATACCGGCCACCACCACACCCGGAGCGATGTC
Organism: Streptomyces sp. NBC_00370; assembly: GCF_036084755.1. Taxonomy (NCBI): domain Bacteria; kingdom Bacillati; phylum Actinomycetota; class Actinomycetes; order Kitasatosporales; family Streptomycetaceae; genus Streptomyces; species Streptomyces sp. NBC_00370. Next base: position 8,358,353 of record NZ_CP107968.1, on the reverse strand, counting down.
CCAGATAGAGAAGGAATCAGTGCTCAGACCGTTGAGCTCGAACCAAAGCAGCGCCGCACCGGCGAGCTGGATCAGCGGCCCGATCTGGAGGACCATACGGCCGATCTTGTCAGCGAGGACCGCGCCGCTGACCGCACCGCCGATCGCCGTGCCCACCGCGAGCGGCAGGTTGCCAAGACCCGCGTCCCCGGCGCTGAAGTGCTGGCCGATCTGCAGGAACAGGGTCAGTACGAGCTGCGTGCCGATCAGCCCGCCGAAGAACAGGGCGATCCCGCCGAGCCCCACGGTGAAGGCGGGCTTGCGGAGCAGGCCCGTGGTCACCAACGGCTCCCGCCCTGCTGCGGCACTACGGCGCTGGTGCAGCGCGAACAGGCCGAAACCGATGACCGAGGCAGCCATGCACAGCCAGGTCCACAGCGGCCAGCCGTCCTCCTGCCCCTGGTTCAGCGGCAGCACCAGGAGCGCACACGAGGCCACCACCAGGCTCGCGCCGATCATGTCGACCCGCACGGTGCGGTCGCCCTGCTTCCTCGGCACGAACTTCGTCGCGATGACCAGGGCCGCAAGCCCGATAGGCAGGTTGACCAGGAACACCGACCGCCAGCCGAGGCCGAAGAAGTCGCCCTCGCTGAGGAAGCCGCCCAGGACCGGGCCGATGATGCCGCCGAGGCCGAGCACAGGGCCGAAGATCGCGAAGACCTTGGTGAGCTCGGGACCGGAGAAGTTCTCGCGCAACAGGCCCAGACCCTGCGGGAGCAGCATCGCGCCTGCGGTGCCCTGAAGCAGCCGGAAGGCAATCAGCAACTCGATGTTCGGCGACAGCGCGCACAGCAACGAGCTGAGTGTGAAGCCCGCAAGACCGATCAGGAACATACGGCGCCGCCCGTAGCGGTCACCGAGCCGGCCGCCCAGCACCAGCCCGGCCCCCAGCGTGAGGGCATAACCGCCGATCACCCACTGCAGACCGACGGAACTGGCTCCGAGGGACTCCTCCAGCGAAGGGCCTGCGACGTTGACGATCGACGCGTCCAGAAGATCCATGACCTCCGCGACGAGCATCACCACCAGGATCAGCCATCGCCACCGGTACGGCTCTGTGGTCGGGTCGGCACCCATCTTACCTCAGATCACTGATTACCAATATTCTTAGCAATATCGAGAGTAGCCAGCGCCTCACAGATGTCAACCGCGAGTTGTCGATCTTCTCGGCGCCCGTTCGCCAGCCTCTGTCCGCTCCGCCGGCGGCGCCCAGCCGCACCCGGAACCACGTGGCTGCACCCTGAGCACGGAAAGAACGAAGACCTCGTCGCCCGCCGGTGACCGTTGAACAGGCCCCCGTAACGGAGCCCCAGAACACTCCGCGTTCATGGCGGAGCCGCCGAACGGGGCGTCCCCCATCACCGTGACTGCCTTCGTGCTCTGGAGTCGGCTACGCAGCCTCCGTGATCTACTGCCGGCATGCCGTTGCTGCTCCTGGATCTCGACAACACCCTGGTCGACCGTGATGCTGCTTTCCGTACCGCCGTCGCCGACTTCCTTGCCCAACACGGCCTGCCGGAGACGGACGTTGCGTGGGTGATGACATGTGAAGCCAGCGGTTACACCCCACGGCACGAAGTCGCCGCAGCCCTGACCCACCGATACGGCGACACGGTGTCAACAGCCGCTATCCATGCCCTTCTCGCCAACGGTGGTGCCGACCATGTCGTTCTGTCGCACTCCTCCCTTGAGGCATTGAGCAAAGCACGGGCACAGAGTTGGACCTGTGTGATCGTCACCAACGGCCCCTCTCTTCAGCAGGAAGCGAAGATCCGTAACGCCGGGCTCGACCAACTCGTACAGAGCTGGGTGATCTCCGAGACCATCGGCTGCAAGAAGCCAGAACCGGGAATCTTCGAGGCGGCAGCAGCGGCCGTCAGCATGCCCCTGCCCAGCGCCTGGGTCATCGGCGACTCACCGCATGGCGACATCGCCGGCGCCGACAGGCTCGGACTTCGAAACGTGTGGGTCGCGCACGGCCTGCCCTGGTCACAAAACTCCTACCAGCCCACCCACATCGCGGACGATGTCGCCTCGGCGATCGGTTACGCCACGCGGAATCCGTAGTAGGCGCCCCTACTTTCCCAAACCCCGCAGGCGGAGCTCCCCGAGGCCCCGACCCGCGTGCACACGGACGGCTGATAGAAGAACTGCCGCGACCATGGGCGCTGACCTAGTCGCCGTCCGCCTGATCCGGGCGCACCCGTCCCCGCCTGCTCGACCACAGAGATCGCCCACACGTCGTGGGAGTCGATGCCTGTTTGCTGCAGTGGCGCACTCAAGCGCTCCACCACGCGGTCGGCCAAGGCCACTTCGGAGAGCTGATGATCAACCTCGCTCCAGCGGGCCACGGTGGCGCAAAGCAGGTCCGCGACCAGGACAACCGCGCAGCGTAACCCGACCTGGATCCCTACCTGGATCATGGATCATGGCGAGGGCCCACGATCCGGCAGATCGGCGACCAGGGTCGCACTCTTCAGCACCAACTCCGTCGCCTGCCATCTCGGACGGCCTGAGAACCGCGGCCTCATCAGCCGCGACTGGCTTTCGAATGGGTCTCCAAGAACCCCTAACGGAATGACGGTTCGGGTCCGGTCAGGCGTCGATCTCCCAGTGGAGGGCGCCGGCTTGGGCGGGTGCTTCCAACACCTCCAGGAGGGCCGCTGGGTCAGTGCCGGGTGGCAGGTCTGCTGAGAGGTAGGTGCCCTGAAGCCACTCGTGTGGCAGAAGGGCTTCGACGAGTTTGCCGTGCAGGAGTTCGTGAAGGTGATCCCGGTCCCGGTGTTCCGCTGCGAGGGCGACGCGCAAGATGCGGTGGCCGGACTTCTGCACCACCGCAGCCACCTGATGGTTGCTGTCGATGGTCACCACGTCGAGGTAGCAGATTCCATAGGTGAAGAAGGGCAAACAGGTCACCTCGAACCTGTTTTCGGTAAGCTGGCGGGTCCACAACTGCTCGCGCCAGCCGTCCTGCCGGTCCGAAAGATCAGCATGAATCGTGTAGTTGGCGGAGCCCCGGCCGATGGGGTCCTCGTGCGTGATGATGGTGATGGAGTGCCTCCCGGAGCCGGATCGCGACCTTAAAATCCTGCGACAACGCCCTCTGCTGGAACACGGCGGGGCACGTTCAGTCGCCGCCAGCGGATGAGCGCGCATCCCGGAGCCGTGTTCGGTGCGGCGTCGGGCGGTCAAGGTTTCACTCCGAAGTTCCAGACGAGGCGTCGATACTTATCGTGGTCGTACGGCGGTTAACGAGCACGACCTCCGGGCGGCGCCGGGGCCGACCGAGCTTGCCCCGTACCGGTAGCACCGCCTCAAGCAATGGAATGAGCTGGGTGACGTCGCTGCGATTGCCACCGGTCATGGTGAACGCGAGCCGGATGCCGGTGGCATCAGTGATCAAGTGGTGCTTGCATCCCGTCCTGCCCCGGTCAACAAGGCTACGTCTCGTCTTGGCCTCCCTTTAGCGCTCGAATGTGAGAGCCGTCGACGGCTGCCCGGGAGAAGTCCACGATGTTCGCGCTGCGAAGCCTGGCGAGGAGATTCTCGTGAAGCTCGGGCCACACACCGGCCTCGGCCCACTCCGCCAGCCGGCGTCAGCACGTCATACAGAACCGAAGCCGAGCTTCTGCGGCGGGTGTTCCCGAACTATGCCGGTATACAGCACGGACAGGACGCTCTGGAACACCAGCCGGTCCGGATGCCGCTTCCGCCCGGCATGCCGCGCCCAACGATCCACCTCCGGCAGCAACGGCTGGATCATCGCCCACAGGTCGTCATCGACACCCCCGGCTTCGTCTGAGCCACCCCCAGCCCCGGATCAACAGTCCCTGAGCGATCCAACCGCCTCAAGGATAATTTCGTCAGGAGTTCTTACACTTCAGGCGCCTGGCACGGCATCACCCTCTACTGCGCGCCCTGCTGGCCATCGCACTCATCAGCGCCGTGACTCTGCGCCGGCTACGCCGACCAAGATCGCCCGGACCGTGACCCGCCACCGTCGCATCCGCCGACAGGAGCAGGGCAGCATGATCCGGCGCTACATCAGCTGGCGGAACAAGCACGCTGCCAACGAACGTCTACGCAAGGTAGTCGCAGAGCGAACGCTGCCTGACGCGGCACTAGCTAGCGCATCTGACGGGGCGTCAGGTCGCCGTCGAGCGCCGTCAGGATGATCTCCCGGAGCCGCAGCCACGACGCCTGGTCGGCATCCGGGTCCTGTCGCAAGTGGACCGCTTCCCAATAGTCGACGATGTGCACGGCCAAACACCACAGCGAACGGGACATCGTCACGGTTATGAGCGTGTCGTCGGGTGGCCAGTTGCCCCACCCCGGCGCGCCCTGTGCTCCGCCGGCAACCTGGTGCCAGCCGGTCTCCCGTATGGCCGTTGCACTCTCAATGAGGTCGTCGCGATAATCGTCGACCGCCGCGCTCACCTCGTTGTCGGCGCAGCCATCGATGCAGTGCCACTGCATCATCGTCATCTGTACGCGGATACCCGGGTCGGGAGCGTCAGCGGTCATGACCGGCATCGTAGCCAGCCGGCTGCGAGCTGTCCTTTGACGGCGAAGTTAGTCGGGTGCGGCTCGCTGACCTGCGGCGACTGGATTCGATGTCAACGAGTTGTCGGACACAGGGCTGATGACGAAACCCGCCGGACGGGGAACGGCCACAGAGGCCGGGCTGGGGCTGCCTTCAATTCGAAGGGCGAGTGCCGGTATACGTGATACCTTTTACGCGTTCGTGTTGATCCAGGTTGAGGACGAAGGGGAGGTGGGGCTGATGACCGCGCTCAAGGCCACTGCGATGCGCAGCGCCCGGACCGCCCTCACGTCCCGGGCGACGGTCTGACCCCGTCACCTCTGCCCCGCTGAGAGCGTGAGCTCGCGAGGCATTCCCGGCACGAATCTCACCATGAAACGGATTCATCCCGTCATGCGTACCCACAACAAGTGGATCACCCGCGCCGAGACCGGCGCTGACATCCCCACCATCCACGCAATCAACCTCGCTGCGTTCGAGACCTCCATGGAGGCCGACCTCGTCGACGCTCTGCGCGTCGACACCTCCTGGATCGACGGCCTCTCCCATGTCTCCACCGATGAGGGCGGCACCCTCATCGGCCACGCTCTGCTGACTCGCTGCCACATCGGCGACACCCCGGCCCTGTGCCTGGCCCCCGTCGCCGTACGGCCCGAGTACCAGAAGAGTGGCGCCGGCTCGGCAGTCATCCGTGCCGCCCTCAGGGCTGCCAAGGAGATGGGCGAGTACCACGTCACCGTCCTCGGACACCCGACGTACTACCCGCGCTTCGGCTTCACCCGCGCCTCGACTCATGGCATTGGCCTGACTATCGACGTCCCGGACGAGGCCATGATGGCCCTCACCCTGGACGAGGGCCACCCGCTACCCAGCGGCACCGTCCGCTACGCAGCACCCTTCGGCATCTAACAGCACGACCCGTCGTGCGAGGGGGACTTCGGTCTCCCTCGCACGGCCCACACATTGAAGGACGCACGTCAGGGGGAGTCGAAACGGCTGGGTTCGCTGCCAAAGGACACGAGCATCCGAGGGGCGGTGACATGAGCACCGTGCACGCGCCGCCCCGCCGGGCTCCGCTCACCACACACCTGTCGGGGACTCACACGGCCGGCGGCAAGCAGCGGACCATGCGACCCGTGTCCGTGGTCAGCGTTCCCTCATGCACACGAGACTGTGGAACTGGCTGCTCGTGAGCGGGCGTGCCACTGTCCGCCCCCGATCGGTGTTTGCCGGTCGGGTGGGAAGTTGCCGGGGTGCTGCCTGGTCGCGTCCTTCACCCGCTGCGACCATCGAGATGATCAAACCGGGCCGTCGGCACGGGAGACGCGACAGGAAGGGCAAGGAGTTGAGTATTCGAGTGCTCTTGGCAGTTCCCTCGTCGATGATGCGCTACGGGCTACAGATCGCTCTGCGGACCGAGCCCGACATCAGGGTCGTCGGCGAGTCGTCCACCGGGGACGAGTCCATCCGTGCGGCCAAGGAGCTGTCCCCCGACATCGTCGTATGTGAACTTGAGTTCTCCGACATGGAAGGCCTCGACGTGGTGAGGGCGATCCATGCCGACGGTACGGAGCTCGGCACGCCTGGCGTCGTCATGGTCGTGCCGGAGGGCTGGCAGCATCCGCTCCAGGCGGTGAGCGCCGGGGTGAGCGGGCTGCTGGCGCGTGACAGTCATCCGGACGACTTCGCCCGGGCCATCCGTGTGCTGGCCAGTGGTAACGCCTTCCTCGCGCCGGAGGTGGCGCGCGAGGTCTTCGGCTGGATGCGCAGCCAGCGGTGCGCGGCCGGGCCTGGGCTGGTTCCCGGCCTCCTGACCCACCGTGAGCAGGAGATCCTCGCGCATCTGGCGGTGGGGATGTCGAACATCGAGATATCGAGAAAGCTCCACATCGTCGAGCCGACCGTGAAATACCACGTCTCTCAAATGCTGCGGAAACTCGGGCTTCGGGATCGTCTGCAGGCGGTGGTCTTCGCCTATCAGAACGACTTGCTCGCGCGCGGCCCGGCACTGAAATGCGAGGCATGATGCGTGTACGTGCAAGCGCCGATCCGTGGCGCCCGTGGACGGATGGCCCGCCCGGGGCGGGACTTCGGCGTGTCTACTGCCTGCCCTACGCGGGCGGCGCGGCCAGCGTGTACCGGCCGTGGATGGAGCAGTCGGCGGCATACGGCGTCGAGATCGTGCCGGTCGAGTTGCCGGGTCGTGGAACCCGCTGGACCGAGGAGCCCTTCGGGGTCATGGACCGGCTGGTCACCGCGCTGGCCGAGGAGTTGTTCGTCCGGGAGACAGAGCCGTTCGCGCTCTTCGGACACAGCATGGGTGCGCACATCGCCTTCGCCGTCGCCACGGCGCTCGAAGAGCTCCGTGCCAAGGGCGTTGGCGTCGGTGCGGGAGGGGTGTCGCATCTGTTCGTGTCCGCTTCCCGTGCCCCGGGGGTGCGCCCTCCGCGTCTTCTCCATCCCCTCCCGGACGGCGAACTCCTCGACGCGATGGCCGGCTTGGGCGGCACGCCGCCGGAAGTGCTGGGCAACTCCGAGCTCATGGCCTTCGCGCTGCCCATGATCCGTACCGACCTGACGCTCCTGGAGCGGTGGTTGCCTGAGCCGGGGCTGACGGTCTCATGCCCGGTCTCCGCGTTCGGCGGCGAGGACGACCTGTTGGCGGACCCTGAACTGATCGCCGGGTGGGAGTCGTTCACCAGCGGCTCCTTCGCTCGTCGAGTCTTCCCCGGCGACCACTTCTACCTCCGGGAACACACCGAGCCGGTCCTCGCGGAGATGGGTCGGCTGCTGTCCTCCTGAGGCCACGCTCGCCGTTCGTCCTCCGGCCCGACTCGTCGAGCCGGAGGACGAACTGGGCATGGTCTAGCGGAGGTCGAAGCTCAGCGTGCGATGCAGGGTCACCTCGCGTTCCAGTTCGGAGCAGGCGTCCAGGGCAGCGGCGAACCGGCCGAGGTAGCCGGGGTCGGCAGGGTCGAGCACGATGCCCAGCATCGTGCCGCTGTGGGCCGCGGTGACACCGAGGGCGCCGACCTCCAGCGCTATCCGCAGCACCGGCTCCAGCAGCCGCTTGGGGCAGCGGTCCTGGTTCAGCAGCGCACTGCGGGTGGCGAGCGCGCCGACGGCGGACAGGTCGCGGCGTGCCACGGCCTCGGCCATCCGTTCCAGCAGCCCCGCGTAGACCAGCTTCTGACGGCGGGTGAACGCCGGCAGGTGGCGGTTGAAGGCGACGGTGTCGATCTCGCCGCCCTCGTCGACCCCGATGATCACGGCCTCGGGGAGGCTGCCGAGCCGGGAGCGCAGCCGGACGGCGCGGTGGTCGAAGGCGACGATGCCCGGGTAGAGCACGCCGTCGGTCGGTTCGATCTCGGACAGCAGCCGCTCCAGCACGGGTTCGGGCAGCGTAACGGACAGGGCGTTGGCGACGGCGCGCGCAGTGGCCACCAGATCGGCCGAGGAGCTGGCGAACCCCTTTCCCTCAGGCAGGTCACCTTCGATGACGAGCTCACCGCCGGGGGCGGCGCCGAAGGTCTCCAGTACGGCGGCCGCCATCCGCTGTGCCTTGTGCTTGTGCGCCGGCCGCACTCGTACACCCGCTGCCGGGGCGTCCCAGGTGAACCGCGCGGCGGACCAGCGGGCGATCGGGAGCGTGACGAGGAAGTCGCCGTCGCCGCTGTTGCTGGGCAGCGCGCCTTGCAAGAGTTCGCCGAACGTCCCGTAACAGGTGCTCACGCCGACGGCCCGGCGGCGGCCCGGCAGGACCGCGGCTTCGGGGAAAAGGGTGCTGGGCATCGTCAGGCCGACCGCCGTCCGGTTCCGGGGGCGGCGGGGGCCGGTTGCGGCATCGTGGTGAGGATGCCCAGGACGGGTTCGGCGGTCTGCTCGGGGGCCGTACGCAGGAAGTAGTGGCCACCGCGCTCGAGCGGGTGCAAGCCGACGGTGGTGGCGAGCTTCCCCCAGTCGTGGTGGCGCGCCCGGTCGGCGGGGGTGGCTGGGTCGTCGTCGGCGGTAATGACGACGACGGGGGTACTCAGCCTCGGCGCGGCGTCGTGCTGGACCTCGGCCAGGTAGCGGTTGGCGGTGGCGACGTCGTGCCGGTAGGCCCGGCCGAGGAGGCGGGCGCGCTCGTCCTTGAGCAGGTCCAGCTCGACGTAGGCGGTGTCGCCGTGCAGGAGCGAGACGATCTGCTGGTCGGTCAGGGCCCCGATCTCCGCGGCCTCGCTCCGGAGGGTTTCGGGGTCCTCCAGGAGGGTGGCGGCGAGGAAGAGGCCCGCGGCGGGGCGGCCGTCCCGCTCCAGGGCCCGGGCGAGCGCGAGGGCGGGAGCGGCGCCCGCGCACTGGCCCCAGATCAGGACGGCGCCCTCGACGGCGGCCAGTTCGCGCTGCGCCCTGCGGGCCGCCTCCTCGGGGTCCGCGAGGGTCTCGCCGGGATGGGCGACGTCGTGGCCGGGGAGTTCCGCGGCCATGACGGCGATCCCCGCCGGGGCGAGGACGGCGGCGAGGCGCTGGAAGTTGACGGCGTTCCCGCCCGCGTAGGGGAAGCACACCAGGGTGGCCCGGGTGTGATCGGGCGCCGACATCGGCTGCAGGAGCGGCAGTTCGGATCCGTCGGCCCCCGTGGCGCCCGCCGCGGTGTGCGTGTCGGACGTGTGCTCGTCGACGGCGGCGGCGACGTCACGCAGGACCGGACTGGCCATCAGGCGGCGCAACGAGACCGCCCGGTCCAGACCGACGAGCATGCGGACCGCGGACAGGGAGGTCCCGCCGTGCCGGAAGAAGTCGTCGTTGCGGCCGATGCGGCTGACGGGGATGCCCAGGGCTTCGGCCCAGACGGCGGCCAGGCGCCGTTCGGTCGGCGTGGCGAGCGGCTCGTAGGCGTCGGCGTCACGGCGCAGCTCGGCGGCGCGGCCCGCCAACCGGAGTTTGTCGATCTTGCCGTTCTCGTTGAGCGGGAGGGCGTCGAGCCGGTGGAAGTACGACGGGATCATGTAGTCGGGCAGGCCGGCGGCGAGGAAGTCGCGCAGGTCGGCGGCCTCGACGGCGTCTGCCGCCGGGACGCCGTCCGGGTCCGCGTAGAAGGCGGTGAGGCTCCGACCGCCGTCGGGGTGTGTCTCGACGATGACGGCGGCCTGGCCGACGGACGGCATGCGGGTCAGCCGGTTCTCGATCTCGCCGATCTCGATGCGGTAGCCGCGGATCTTCACCTGCTCGTCGCGCCGGCCCAGGTACTCGATCTCCCCTTCCGGCAGCCACCGGCCGAAGTCGCCGGTGCGGTAGAGCCGGGAGCCAGGACGGTAGGGGTCCGCGGTGAAGGCGTGCGCGCTGCGCTCGGGATCGTTGATGTAGCCGCGTCCGACGCCGACGCCGGAGAACACGATCTCGCCGGGGGCGCCGAGAGGCACCATGCGCAGCCGCTCGTCGACGACGTAGGTCGCGACGTTGCGGCGGCTGTTGCCGACGGTGACGAAGTCCCGGGCGGGCGGGGCGTGCAGAATGCCGTGCATGGTGTCGTCGGAGACCTCGGTGGCTCCGTAGCAGTTCACCAGGGTGATGCCGGGGTGGAGGGCGAACCAGCGGCGGACGAGCTCGTGGCGCAGCGCTTCACCGGTGACGGCGACGGTCTTCAGGTCCCCGAGCGGGCGCGGATGGCGTTCGAGGTGGGTGAGCAGCACGTCGAGGTAGGAGGGCACGATCTGGATGACCTGGACGCCTCCCTGGGCTATCCGGTCGGTGAAGCGTGCGACGTCGAGCTGCACTCCGGTGTCGATGATCTCGGTGGTGCCGCCCGCGAGGAGCGGCGCAGCCAGCTGCCACAGGGAGATGTCGAAGCACTGGGAGGCCGTCTGGGTGACGGTGTCGCCGGCCTGGATGTCCATGTCCTCGATCTTCATGGCGAGGTGGTTGAGCATCCCCGCGTGTTCGCACATGGCGCCCTTGGGGGCGCCGGTGGAGCCGGAGGTGAAGTACACGTAGGCGAGCTGGTCGGGGGCGACGGGGACGTTCGGGTCGGCGTCGGCCCCGCCTGGCGCGTCCTCCAGGTCTGGGCCCGTCAGCAGGACGGTGCACTCACGGTTCGCCTCCTTCGCGGCGGTGCGCAGCATCTCTTCAGCGGCGGCTTCCACGACGGCGAACCGGCAGTCGCTGCGCTCCAGTTGGGTCGCGACCCGTGCGGGTGGGAAGTCGGGGCGGACCGGCAGGTAGGCGCCTCCCGCCTTCAGGACTCCGAACATGGCGGCGAGCCACTCCAGGGTGCGGTCCGTCACCACGGCGACGACGTCCTGCGGGGCGAGGCCGGAGTCGAGCAGGCGGTGGGCCACCCGGTTGGCCCGGCGGTTGAGTTCGCCGTAGGTCCAGCGGCGGTCACCGTGGACGGCGGCGACGGCCGCTGGGGTGCGGGCCACCTGCTCCTCGAACAGCTCGGCGAACGTGCGGTCCGTCAGGGGGTGGCTGGGGCCGGCCAGCCCGTCGCGCTGGTGGGCCACTTCCTCGGCCGTCGGCAGGGTCCGCTCGTGGTGCGCGGCTGCTGGGTCGTCGGTCAGCAGGCGCAGGGCCGTCAGCTGATAGCCGGCGACGCGCTCCGCGAAGTCGCGCCGGAAAGCGTCCTGGCGGAAGGTCACGCGCAGGGCGAGCCCGTCGCCGTCGCCGTCGGCCTCGTAGGCGATCCGCAGGACGACGTGGGGCTCCGGCGCCTCGTCGGCGGCGGGCGGGGCGCCGTGCAGAGCACTCAGGTCGAACTGGGTCTCGATGAGGTCGTCCCCGGGTTCCGCCCCGTCGGCCGACGCCACGGCGCCGGGACTGGCCGCGGCGTCGACTGCGGTGCGGGCAGCGGCCAGCAGCGCGCGCCAAGGCCCGTCGACGAGCGCCGCCTGGCAGCGCAGAGCCGGGCCGCCGGGCCGAAGGCGCAGTGCGGTGACGACCTCGCGCTCGGAGGCGAGGGAACCGATCACCTTGAGGTGGGCGGCGAGGAGCACGGCGTCGGGCTCGGTGCCCTCCGTGGCGGCCAACTGCCGGACGGCGGAGGCCAGCTCGTCGGGGACGGGCACGCGCACCTGGCCGAGGCCGGTGGCCGTGGTGTCGCCGGGGACGGTCCAGCGGCCGATTCGGGTCGCGGGGAGCCGCTTGCTCGGCGCGGTGGTGGCGGTGCTGGTCTCGCTCATGGCGTCCTCTCCGGTGCGGTGGTGACGGTCAGCAGGCCGGCGGCGCGTTCGGCACGCGCCGCGGCGGTGTGGATGCCGGCGGCCGACGGGGTGGTGGCTGTGAGGTCCGCGGCGGCGAGGGCGTAGCCGACGCGGTCGCGGAAGGAGTGGGTGATCGTGATCTGGTCGCCCGGAGCGGTGGTGAACTCGGCGCGCTCCACGCCCGGGACGGTCCGGGCGGCGTCGAGCCCGTCGAGCGAGGTGACCGTTCCCGGCACGCGGGCGACGGCGAAACGGATGGCCGCGTGGCGGCGTGGACGCGTGCGGAGCACGGCCGCGTCGCCAGCGGCACGGGCGACGGCGCAGGCCACCAGGTCGGTGCCGCTGCCGAGGCGGACCAGGGCGGGGATCATGCCGCCCGCGAGCCTCGGGTTGACCTCGATGACGACGGGCCCGTCAGGGCCGAGGCGCAGTTCGGTGTGGGCGGCGCCCCAGCCGAGGCCGAGGGCTTCGAGCGCGGCGAGCGTCGCTTCGCACAGAGCGCCCGCGGTCTCGTCGGGTACGTCGGCGGGGAAGTCGTGGCCGCTCTCCACGAAGTGCGGCTCGGGGCCGAGGTGTTTGCCGATGACAGCGACCGGGGTGCCGTCGAAGGTCTCGACGGAGTACTCAGGCCCGTCGACGTACTGCTCGACCAGGAGCCGGCGGGGCACCGGCCGCCCGCGTTCGTCGGTCTCGGCCGCGAGGAGGGTACGGGCGTGCCGCAGCAGGCTGCCGGGATCGTGGCACAGTCGCACCCCGACCGAACCGGACCCGGTCGTGGGCTTCGCGACGACGGGGTAGCCGATGTCGCGGGCGGCTTCGAGGGCGCCATCCGTATCGGCGACCGCACGGAAGCGGGGGGCGAGCCCCGCGGCCGCGAGCGCGGCACGCTGGATGTCCTTCTGCCGGCAGCGGGCCACCGCTTCGGCGTCGGGGGCGGGCAGGTCGAGCGCCGCGGCGGTGGCGGCGGCCGTAGCGACGAAGTACTCGGAGCTGGAGGTGACGCCGCGCAGGCCCCCGGGGTCGGTGGCGAGTTTCGCTGAGACCTCCAGCACGGCGGCCGGGTCACCGGTGTCGACGAGGAGGTGGTCCACGGCGTCGAGGGCCAGATAGGGGTAGCGCTCAGGGCGCGCGGTGAGGACGACGGGACGGAGCCCCAGTCGCCGGGCGGCGGCGCAGAACTCCCGTCCGGAGCCGGTGGTGTTGCTCTCCACCAGGGCCAGGGCGGGCAGCGGGGCGCCGGGCTCGTACGGGGACGCTCCAGGGGCGGGTGCGGTGAATGGGTCGCCGGTCATCGGACGTCACCACTGGCGGTCCGGGCCGGACGGCCGGCGAGGCAGGCGGTCACGGTCTCGTCCAAGGCCTGGCCGACGGCGGCCAGGTCCACCGGAGCCAGGACGGGCGGCGGAGCGCCGGGCTCGTACGAAGGCGGGCCGGGTGCGGTGAACGCGTCGCGGATCATCGGACATCACCTCCGGCGATCTGGGCCGGACGGCCCGCGAGAAGGGCGGTCACGGCCTCGTCCAAGGCCTGGTCGGCGGCGGCGAGCTCCGCCCGGCGACGGGCGGCGCGCGCCGTGTGGGCCCGGCAGTCGGCGAGGGCGTCGTCGAACAGCTGCGGGAAGTCGCCAGGGCCACCCGACCTCTGGCGCATCGCCAGAGCAGGGAGGGACAGCTCCGTGTCGGCGAGTTCGGCGGGCAGCTCCTCCCGTGCGAGCCGCGTCTCGCCCCGCTCGACCGCGCGGCGCACCGCTGAGCCGATCTCCCCGTGCGCGGTCCGGAACGGCACGCCGGCCCCGACCAGGAGATTCGCCAGTGCCGTCGCCCCGACGAAGCCCTCCTCCGCTCGCCGGAGCATCCGCTCCGGCACCGGACGGGCCCCCACGACCAGGCTCTGCGCGAGTTGTACGGCGTCGGCGACGGCGCGAAGTCCTGGCGCGGCGGCGCCGATCGCCTCGGTGCCGACCTCGATGGAGTTGGTGAACGGGGTGGACCTGGTCATCGCCGCGGCCGCCGTCCACGCCCCGATCGCCGTACCGGCCTTGGCCTTGACGTGTTCCAGCAGGAAGGCGTTGCGCTTCTGCGGCATCGCCGAGCTGCCGCCGACCAGCCGGTCGGGGAAGGTGATGAAGCCGAACTCGGCCGTGCTCCACAGCTGGAGGTCGGTGCCGAGCCGGGAGACGGTCAGCGCGGCCCCTGCCGCCGCCGCCAGGGCGCGCAGCGCGGTGTCCCGGCTGGCGACCGCGTCGAGCGCGTGCCGCGCAGGGCCGGCGAACCCGAGCAGTCGGGCCACCCGCCCGGGGTCGATGGGCAGTTCGGAACCGGCGGCGGCGGCCGCGCCCATCGGGCAGCGGTCAAGACCGGCCGCCGCGTCGCGCAGCGCCGCGATGTCGCGGCCGAGGGCCAGTGCCACGCCCGTCAGGTAGTAGCCGTAGGTGATGGGAAGGGCGGCCTGGTAGTGCGTGTGTACGGGCATCACCACGTCCCGGTGGGTGCGGGCGCGGGCCAGCAGCACCGCCTGCAGGCGGACCAGTTCGGACTCCAGCTCGGCGAGGGTGGTGCGCAGGGCCATGGCCTGCACCGTGGCCTTCAGGTCGTTGCGGGAGCGGCCGGTGTGCAGCCGCCCGCCGGTTTCGGCGCCGAGTGCGTCGATCAGCTGGTTCTCGTAGGCGAGGTAGAGCCCGCGCGGGGTCGGCGCCCCGTGCAGGGCGGTGAAGCCGTCGGCGCGCATCCGCTCGATCTGTCCCAGCAGCGCCTCGGCGTCCTCGGGGTCGATGAGTTTGCAGTCCGTGAGCATCACCAGATGGGCGCGGTCGACGGTGCTCGTCAGCCGCAGCTCACGGCTGATCTCCTGGTTGGTGGGCTGCGCGTAGACGAGGCGCTGGGTGCGCCTGCCGACGGTCGCAGTGAGCCGCCCCTGTGAGGCGCTCATCGCGCGGCCCCCGCGGCGACGGCGCGCTGCGGCCGTGCCTGGCCCGTGGCGTCCTCGTAGCTGCGGCGCCCCCACGGGTAGCGGGACCAGGCGGCGGTCGGCAGGGTCGGGTCGGTGGCCTCGACGGGCGCCTGGGGCAGGCCGTGGACGTCGTGGCCCTGCGCGGCCAGCCAGCTGTCGTCGTAGACCGTCTCCTGGTAGCGGTATCCCTCGTCCGGCAGCATCACCACGCAGCGGGCATCGGGGTGGCGGGCGGCCCACCAGCGTCCGACCAGGTAGCCGGCGCCGCTGGTCGGGCCCTGGAAGAGGGCGTGTTCCCGGTGCAGCCTGCGGGTGGCCGCGAACGCCTCGGCGGGTGTGCACCAGTGCACCTCGTCGAAGACGGTGTGGTCCAGGTTGGCGGGCATCAGGCTGTTGCCGAGACCGCGCAGGGTGCGGCTGCCGTCCTGGTGCCCGAACAGCACGCTGCGGTGGGTGTCGACGCCGACGGCTGTCACGTCGGGGCGCGCCGAGCGCAGAGCGCCGACGGTGCCGCACATCGATCCGCCGGAGCCGACGGGGCCGATCACGCAGTCGACCGGGCCGACGGTCGCCGCCAGGTGGTCGGCGACGATCGCGTAGGAGGCGGGGTTGTCCGGGTTGGTGTACTGCTCGGGGCAGAAGGTGTCGGGGTTCTCGGCCTGGATCTCGGCGAGCCTGCGCAGCCGGGACTCCTGGTAGCCGCCGACGGGCATGGGCTGCTCGCACACTTCGACGCGGGTGCCGAGGTCGAGGAGGCGGCGGCGCAGGTTGACGTCCAGCACGGGGTCGCTGACGAGCGTCAGGCGCCGGCCGAGGAGCGCCGCCTGCATGGCGAGGGCCAGGCCGAAGGTGCCGGACGTGGTCTCCACGATCTCGGTGTCGGGACCGAGGAGGCCGCGCTCGACGGCCTTGAGGAGGATGTGGCGGGCCGGCACGAGCTTCATGAGGGAGAAGGACGCGCCGTAGAGGTTGTCACCCAGGCGGATGATCCGCGGCAGCAGTTGGGCCTGCGTGATCTCTTGGAAAGCGGCATCGACGGTGGTCATGCGGGCCCCCTGTCTCGTGGTGCGTGGGCGTCTTGCCGGGATTCGGCGGCTGTGCTGGACGTACGGGACGCGCCGGCGGTGAGTGCCTCGACGGCGCGGTCCCACCGGGCGGACAGTGCGTGGATGTCGGACTCGTCGAACAGTCCGGACGGCCAGGCCCAGGTGGTCTCCAGCCTGACGGTGCCCGCGTTCTCGACGGCGAGAGCGGACAGTTCGAGGCCGTGCAGGACGGGCATGGCCGGGTCGACGCCGCTGTCGATCACGGAGTCGGGGGCCGGGGTCCAGTCCCGGGCCTCAGCGGTGGTGAAGCGTCCGAGGTAGTTCAGGCCGATCTGCGCGGCGGGCAGGCGGCGCAGGCGCGGCGCCGTCTCGGGGTTGAGGTGGCGCAGCAGGCCGAAGCCGAGTCCGTCCGCCGGGGTGCCCTCGTGCTCGGCGTGTGCCTGGCGGAGTGCGGCGTCCGGGTCCCGGTCGGGCACCAGGCGCAGCGGGTGGAAGCTCGTGAACCAGCCGACGGTGCGTGAGAGGTCGAGGCCGCCGTGGAACTCCTGGCGGCCGTGGCCCTCGATCTCGACCACCAACGGGCCGGTTGGCCGCCCCGTGGCGTGCTGCCAGCCGGCGACCGCGGTACCGACGGCGGCCAGCAGGATCGTGTCGACCGCGGTGCCGAGGGCGGCGGGAGCGGGCCCGAGAAGGGCGCGGGTGGTGTCCTCGGACAGTACGGAGACGTGGTGGCGGACGGTGCCGAAGGTGTCGCGCGCGGGGTCGACCGGCCGGTGGCCGAGCGGGGGCCCTGGATCGGTCAGGACCCGCTCCCACCACGGCAGTTCGGCGATCCGTGCGGCGGTCCGGGACTCGGCCTGCAGAGCCTTCGCCCACGCGCGGTAGGAGGTGCCGACAGCGGCCGTGGCAGGGGGGCGGCCGGCTGCGGCGTCCTGCCAGGCCCGCTCCAAATCGGCGCCGAGGATGCGCCAGGAGACGCCGTCCACGGCCAGGTGGTGTACGACCAGGAGGAGTTGGCCGGGGCTGCCGGGTCCCGCGTCGAACCAGGTGGCTGTCGCCATCCGGCCGGCGGTGGAGTCCAGGCGCCCGGCCGCGCGGTCGTGCTCGCGGGCGTGGGCCTCGCGCAGCGCTTCTCCCCTCAGCCCTCGGGAGTCGATGCGGACGAGATCGGTGAGGGCGTCGGTGGAGTCCTTGGGGAGGATGTCGACGGCCGGGTCCTGACCGGCGTCCGTGTCCCGGACGAGCCGCAGGCGCAGGGCGTCGTGGTGGTGGACCAGGGTGCGGACCGCCGTGCGCAGTGTCTCCTCCGTGGCGGCGGGCGGGGTGCGGAGCAGGACCGACTGGCAGAACGGCTCGGCGCCGCGGAGGTTCTCCAGGTAGGAGGCGATGATCGGGGTGTGCGGGGCGCGCCCGGACGGTGCGTCGGACGGGCGGGCAGCGCCGGTGGCGTGTCTGGTGTCCGGCAGGCCGGCCAAACGGGCGAGGGCGGCAGGCGACTTGTGGCGGTACACGTCCTTGGGGCGCAGGGCGAGCCCGAGCTTGCGGGCGCGGCTGATGAGTTGGATGGACAGGATGCTGTCGCCGCCGAGGCGGAAGAAGTCGTCGTCGGCGCCGACGCGCGGCAGGCTCAGGATGTCCGCGAACAGGTCGCACACCTGCCGTTCCCGCTCGTCGGCCGGTTCCCGTCCGCCGGTGGCGGCGGCGAAGTCCGGTTCCGGCAGTGCGGCACGGTCCACTTTGCCGTTGCCGGTCAGCGGCAGGGCGTCGAGGACCATGACCGCGCTCGGCAGCAGGTGCGCGGGGAGCGATTGCGCGAGCTGGTCGAGGACGGCGGCGCCGTCGAGAGCGGTGCCCGCCTCGGCGGGGACGACGTAGCCGAGCAGCCGTTTGTCGCCGGCAGGACCGGTGCGTGCCACGGCCGCCGCCTGGGCGACGTCCGCATGGCGGGCCAGGGCCGTCTCGACCTCGCCGAGTTCGACGCGGTGGCCGCGTATCTTGACCTGCGCGTCGCTGCGCCCCAGGTAGCGGACCTGCCCGTCGGCCCGGCGGCGGCCCCTGTCGCCCGTGCGGTACATCCGGGAGCCCGGCGCGCCGAACGGGTCGGGGACGAAGCGCTCCGCGGTCTGTGCGGGCCTGCCGAGATAGCCCCTCGCCAGTCCCTCCCCCGACAGCCAGAGGTCTCCCGCGGTGCCGGGCGGTACGGGGTTGAGCGCGGCGTCGAGGAGGTGGGCGCGGATGTTGCCGATCGGTGTTCCGATGACCGGTTCGGCCGCAGCGCCGATGGGGGCGGTGAGTGCGTAGACGGTGCACTCCGTGGGGCCGTACAGGTTGATGGACGTGACCTGCGGGTGTGCGCTCAGCCGCTTCCACAGGGCGGGCGGCAGCTCCTCGCCTGCGATCAGCAGATGGTCGACCTCGCCGTCGGCGGCGAGCAGGCCGGCGCGCAGGAGCTGGGTGAGGTAGGTGGGGGTGAGGCTGAGGACCGAGATGCGTTGTTCGTGCAGGTAGGCCACCAGCAGGTCGGCGCTGAAGCGGGTGTCGGCGTCGATCAGGTGCAGTTCGTGGCCGGCGAGCATCCAGAACAGCCCGTCCAGGGAGACGTCGAACGACCACGAGGTGGTGTGGGCGACGCGCCTGCGCCGTTCGCGGGCCTGTCCCATGGCCGGGCAGATCCGCTCGCGCATCGCCCAGTGCAGGTTGGTGAGCGCGCCGTGCTCGACGACGACGCCCTTGGGCCTGCCGGTCGACCCGGAGGTGTAGATGACGTACGCGGGGTGCGCGGGGAGCAAGGGGGCACGGCGGTCGCCGTCCGTCAGGTCCTCGGGCGTCCGCGTGGTCAGTTCCGCGACGGTGTCCGCGGAGTCCAGCACGAGCTGCGGGGCGTCCGTTCCCGGGACACGGTCGGCCACCGCGCTCTCGGTCAGCACCAGCGTCGCCTGCGAGTTCTCGCACAGGTAGGCGATGCGCTCCGCGGGGTACTCCGGGTCGACGGGGACGTACGCCCCGCCGGCCTTCAGCACCGCCAGCAGGGCCACCACCATCAACTCGGAGCGCGGGAGCACCAGCGCCACGCGGTGCTCGGGTCCGATCCCGCGGGCTGCGAGGAGCCGCGCCATGCGGTTCGCCCGTGCGTTCAGCTCGCCGAAGGTCAGCCGGTGGCCGTGACACACCAGCGCCGTCGCCGCGGGCTCCTTGGCTGCCTGGTCCTCGAAGACACCCGTCACGGACCCGGGCGGCACCGCGAGGGCGGTGTCGTTCCACTCCGACACCAGCATCGTCCGCTCCGCCGGTGACATCACGTCGAGCCGGGAGAGCGGAGCGTCCTGATCCTCCGCCACGTGTGCGAGCAGCCGGGCGAACCGCTCCGCGAGCGTCACGGCCGATTCCCGGTCGAACAGGTCTTCGGCGTACTCGATCACTCCGCGCAGGCCGGAGGGGACGCCCCGGTCCTGGCTCTCGGCGATGCCGACGTTCAGGTCGTACTTGGCGGTGTCGCCGCCGGCCTCGACGGGACGGACCGTCAGTCCGGGCAGGTCCAGGGCGGCGTCGGCTGTCTGCTCCAGCTGGATGCCGACCTGGAAGAGCGGGTTGCGGCCCGCTTCCCGCACCGGGTTGACCGCCTCCACCACCCGCTCGAACGGCACGTCCTGGTGGGCGTAGGCGGAGAGGTCGGCCTCCCGTCCCCGTCCGAGCAGCGTTCGGAACGTGGGGTCGCCGCTCAGGTCCGCGCGGAACACGAGCGTGTTGATGAAGCATCCGACCAGGTCGTCGAGGGCCTCGTCGTGCCGGCCAGCCACCGGCGTGCCGATGGGAATGTCCTCCCCGGCCCCCAGCCGCTGCAGCAGCGCGGCAAGCGCGGTGCGCAGGACGACGAACAGCGTGACGCCGCCGCGCCGCGCCAGGTCGGCGAGGCGTTCGTGCAGCGCGGCGTCCAGTTCGAAGACGACACGCCCGGCACGGTAGGTGGGGACGGACGGCCGTGGCCGGTCGGCCGGCAGGACCGTCTCCTCCGGCAGGCCCCGCAGTGCCTCCCGCCAGTGGTCCACCTGCCGTACGAACGGGCTGTCCGGGTCGCCGGGGTCGCCCAGCACTTCCCGCTGCCACAGCGTGTAGTCGGCGTACTGCACGGGCAGCGGCTGCCCGTCCGGTGCCCGACCGCGGACCCGGGCCGCGTAGGCGGTGGAGAGGTCCCGCCCCAGCGGCGCCATGGACCAGCCGTCGGCCGCGATGTGATGGAGCAGCAGGACCAGGACGTGGCTCTGCGGGCCGGTCCTGATCAGGCGGGCGCGGAACGGCAGTTCGGTGGCCAGGTCGAAGGTGTGGGTGGCGGCCCGGTCGAGGTGGGCGGGAAGGTCCTCGGCTGCGCAGTGCTCGTACGCGACGGGCAGCAGGTCGCCGATCTCCTCGGCTCCCAGTACCTGTTGCCTGGGCACGCCGTCCGCGGTCGGGTGCAGGGTGCGCAGTGCCTCGTGCCGCCGGACGAGATCGGCCAGCGCTGCGGTGAGCGCGTCCGCGTCCAGGTCGCCGGTCAGGCCGAGGACGACCGGCACGGTATAGGCGCCGGGACGGTCCTCCAACTGCGACAGGAACCAAAGGCCCTGCTGGGCATGGGACAGCGGGATCCGCCCAGGCCGGTCCGCGGGGCGCAGCCGGGCCCGGCGCGTGGTCACGCCCGCGGCGATCAGCGCGGCGAGACCTGCCGCCGTGGGGGTGCGGAGTACGTCGCTCACCGCGACGTCGGCACCGAGTGCCTCGCGGATCCGGTTGGCCAGGCGCACGGCGGCGAGGGAGTGGCCGCCGATGCGGAAGAAGTCGTCGTCGGGGCCGACGCTCTCCAGGCCCAGGATGTCGGCGAAGAGGCGGCACAGGCTGTGTTCCCGCTCGTCGGCCGGTTCGCGTCCGCCGGCCGTCGGGGCCTCGGGGGCCGGCAGTGCGCGGCGGTCGACCTTGCCGTTCGCGGTGATCGGCAAGGCGTCGAGGACGACCAGGGCCGAGGGGACGGCGTAGGCGGGCAGCCGCTCTGCGGCGAACTCGCGCACCGCGTCGGTCAGTTCGGTGACCTCGTGGCCGCTGGGGGTCCGTTTCAGCACGAGGTGTGCGACGAGGCTGCGCCCGCCGCCCGTGGCGTCGCGCGGCGCGGTCACGACGGCCTGCGCGACCGAGGGGTGAGCGGTGAGCGCCGCCTCGACCTCGCCGGGCTCGATCCGGAAACCTCGGATCTTCACCTGCCCGTCCGCCCGGCCGACGAAGGCCAGGAGCCCGTCCCGGGACCGGCGCACCAGGTCCCCTGTGCGGTACATGCGCTCACCGGGCGGACCGAACGGGCACGGCACGAAGCGTCCGGCGGTCAGCGCGGGCTGGGCCACGTAACCCAGCGCCAGTCCGGATCCGGCGATGTACAGCTCGCCGACCACGCCGGGCGGGGCCGGTTCGAGCCGGCTGTCGAGGACGTACAGGCGGTTGCCCGCCATCGGGCGGCCGAGGGGAACGGGGCCGGCCGCCTCGTCCGGCTCGCGGATCTCGTGCCGGGCGGCGAAGGTCGTGGTCTCGGTGGGGCCGTACCCGTTGTGGACGACCAGGCCGGGGCACGCGGCCAGGGCCCGGCGCACGGCGTTCGGGGGCACCACGTCGCCTCCGGTCCACACGTCCCGCACCCCGCGCAGGCAGTCCGGGCCGTCCTCGGTCACCAGGTCGAAGAGCGCCGACGTCAGCCACAGGCCGGTCACTCCCCGCTCGGTGACGGACCGCCGCAGACTCCTCGCGTCGACGGTGCCCGCCGGATGGACCACCACGGTGCCCCCGTTGAGCAGGGGCACCCAGAGTTCGTAGGTCGAGGCGTCGAAGGAGTGCGGGGAGTGCAGCAGCACTCGCCGGTGGGCCCCGCCCTGCCAGCACGGGTCCGCCGCGAGCGCGGCCACGTCGCGGTGACGGACCGCCACACCCTTGGGGCGCCCGGTGGTGCCCGAGGTGTACATCACGTACGCGGCCAGGTCGGGATGGCTCACGGCCTTGCCATGCTCCGGAGCCGTGGCCGGGGTGGAGCCGCCGGTGTCGGTGTGACTGGGCGTCACGGTTTCTGCTCCCGCGCCGTCCGGCGCGACGGCCAGCACCTGCAGCCGGGCCGGCAGGCGCGAGCCGTCCCCGCACCGGGCGGCGTCCGCGACCGCGATGCGCGCCCCGGTCTCGCGGGCCATCAGCTCCACGCGCTCGCCCGGGTGGTCGGGGTGGAGCGGCACGTAGTGCGCACCGGCCTTGAGGATGCCGAGCAGCGCGACCACGAGGGCCACGGAGCGCTCCATGTCGACGACCACGGCGTCCCCGGGACCCACCCCGAGGGCGGCCAGGCCGCCGGCCAGCCGGCCGGCCCGGTCGTCGAGGTCGGTGTACGTGAGAGCGCCGGTGTCGCCGACGACCGCCACGGCCGAGGGAGTGGCCGCGACCCGTGCCTCGAACAGCGCGGGCACGCTCGTGGCGGAGGCGGCGGCGATCGAGGCGCTGTCGGGGTCCTCGCCGCGCGCCAGCTCGGCACGCCGCTCGGCGGGCGAGAGCAGGGACACGCGGCCGATCGGCAGGTCGGGGTCGGCCGCGAGTCGCTCCACGACGCGGACCAGCCACCGGGAGATCAGCGCGGCCGTCTCGTGGTCGAACAGGTCGGCGGCGTACTCCACCACGCCGTGTATCCCGGCGGGCTCGCCGTCGGCCGAGCGGTTCTCGGCGAAGCCGAAGCTGAGGTCGAACTTGGCCTGCTGGAGCCCCACCGGATGCGGCTCGGCGTGCAGACCGGCCCAGGAGACGTGGTCCGGTCCTTCGGCGGCAGCCGCGTCCTGGGCGGAGAGGCTGACCTGGAAGAGCGGGGTGCGCCCGGCCACGCGCGGCGGGTTGACGGCCTCCACCACGCTCTCGAAGGGCACGTCCTGGTGTGCCCAGGCGGCCAGGTCCGCGCGCCCTGTCCGCTTCACCAGGTCCCGGAAGGACGGGTCGCCCGAGCAGTCTGTGCGCAGCACCACGGTGTTGACGAAACAGCCGATCAGGTCGTCCACGTCGGCGTCGGTGCGGCCGGCGACCACGGAGCCGATCGGGATGTCCGTGCCCGCGCCCAACTGCGAGAGCAGTGTGGCGAGTCCCGCTTGGAGTGCGGAGAACACACTGGTACGGCAGGTGCGGGCGAGCGTGGCGAGCCGCCGGTGCGCGAGCGCGCCGATGCGGAAGGGGACCACGCCGGAGCCGCGGCCCGGCACGGCCGGCCTGGGCCGGTCGGTGGGCAGCGCGATCTCCTCGGGCAGACCGCTCAGGGACGCCTTCCAGTGGGCGAGTTGGACGCTGAAGGCGCTGTCCGGGTCGTCCTCGGCGCCGAGGACGGAGCGCTGGCGGAGCGAGTAGTCGCCGTACTGGAGGGGCAGCGGGTGCCAGCCGGGGGACCCGCCGGCCAGGCGGGCGGCGTAGGCGGTCGCCAGGTCGTGGGCCAGCCGTCCCAGCGACCAGCCGTCCGCGGCGATGTGGTGCAGGACCAGGAGCAGCACGTGGTCGTGCGGGCCTCGGCGGAACAGGCTGGCGCGCAGCGGCAGTTCGGTGGCCAGGTCGAACACGTGCCCTGCGGCCAGGTCGACGGCCGCTTCCGTGTCCCGGCCCGTGTCGACCACCGCGAAGTCGAGGAGCTTTACGGCCTCGTCCTCGTCCAGCACGCGCTGGTACGGCAGGCCCGCACGTTCCTCGAACACGGTGCGCAGCGCCTCGTGGCGGGCGAGGACGTCGCGGAGCGCCGCCTCCAGCGCGTACGGGTCGGCCCGGCCGGTGAGCCGGGTCGCCCAGGGCAGGTTGTAGGTCGCGCCGACGCCCTCCACCTGGGACAGGAACCAGAGGCGGCGCTGGGCGTACGACACCGGCAGCGGAGCCGGCCGCGCGGCGGACGGAGGGGTGGTGTCGTTCGGTTGGTACACGAGTGAAGCGGTGTCGCGTGGCACGGGTCGTCCTCCACACATCCGGACGGCGGCTTCGGCCGTCACCTCTCTGGCTGGTGGTTCCTGATCAGGTCAGGGGCCGGACCAGTTCATGGACTTTGCGGACACGAGCTGGGGCAAGATCCGAACGACAGGTCCTAGTGATCCATCGCCTCGCGCAGGCTGCGGGGGCGCATGTCCGTCCAGGTGCGCTCGATCCATTCCAGGCAGTCCGGCTTGGGGCCCTGCTTGCCGGCCTCCCGCCATCCGGCGGGGCTCTCGCGGTCGGCGGGCCAGATCGAGTACTGCTCCTCGTCGTTGAGCACGACCTTGTAGTCCAGGTCGAGTGCGTCGTCGAACATGTCGGTCTCCTCGTTGGTCAGGGCCGGTCGGTTCAGATCAGGTCGTTCCAGGACCGGTCGTTCGGGACGGGTCGTTTCAGGACCGCTGCGGCGTTCCGGCGATGCCGGCCAGTTCGGCAACGGTGGGGTGGATCTGCACATCGACCGGTTTCAGCGCGAGACCGAGCTCCCGCTGGGCGCGGAAGGCGATCTGAACGGCTCGGATGGAGTCGCCGCCGAGGTCGAAGAAGTCGTCCTCGATGCCCACCCGGTCCACTTTCAGGACCTCGGCCCAGATCCGGGCGAGCGTGCGTTCCGTGTCGGTCCGGGGCGGCCGGTGGCCGGCGTCCGCGACAGCCGGTGCGGCGGCCGGGCCCGCGTCGGCGAGGCGCGGAAGTGCCGCACGGTCGATCTTCCCGCTGGGGGTCATCGGCAGGGCGTCCAGCGGTACGAACGCCGTCGGCACCATGTACGCCGGGAGCTGTGAGCCCAGCCGGGCGCGCAACTCCGCCGGGTCAGGAACGGGGGCGTCCCGCTCCGGCACCACGAACCCGACCAGGCGCCGCTCGGCGCCTTCCCCGACGGCCGCGACCGCGCAGGCGCCGACCCCGGGATGCTCGGTCAGCCGGGCCTCCACCTCGCCCGGCTCGATGCGCTGGCCGTGTACCTTGACCTGCTGGTCGGCGCGACCGAGGTATTCGAGCACGCCGTCGGGACGGCGCCTGGCCAGGTCGCCGGTGCGGTACAGCCGCGCCCCGGGCCGCTCGCCGAACGGGTCGGGTACGAACCGGTCCGCGGTCAGCCCGGGACGCCGCAGGTATCCGCGCGCCACCCCGGCTCCGCCGACGCAGAGTTCACCGCGTTCGCCGTCGGGGACGGGCAGGCCCCGCGCGTCGAGTACGTACGCGGTGGTGCCCGGGACTGCGCAGCCGATGGGCGCCTCCTCCGCGCGGTCGCAGAGGTGGCTCGTGGCGTAGACGGTGTCCTCGGTGGGGCCGTACGCGTTGACCACCTCGGCCGTCGGGCTCCAGCGGGCGGCGAGGGCCGGCGGCAGCGCCTCCCCCGCCACGACGACCCGGCGCACCTGGGGCAGTTCGGCGGGGTCGAGTCCCGCGAGGACGCTGGGCGGCAGGGACAGCACAGTGGGGCTCAGGGCCTGCATCGACTCGCGCAGGCCGTCGCCGACCCGGTGCGCCCCGCCGGGTGAGACCAGCAGGGTCGCGCCGGTGGTGAGGGCAGCCACCATGTCACCGACGGAGACGTCGAAGCCGAAGGAGGCGAACTGCCACAGCCGGTCCTCGGGACGCAGGTCCATCACCTGGTGCACGACGTCCACCAGGTTGTCCAGCGAGCGGTGTTCGACCTGCACGCCCTTGGGTGTGCCGGTGGAGCCCGAGGTGTAGATCACGTAGGCCAGGTCATCCGGCCCGGGAGCCTCCGCCACCGACCGCTGCACAGAACCGTCACTCTCCTGCACCTCACCGGGCACCGGCGGCTCCCGCAGCTCCACCACCTCCCACTCCCCCATCGGCAGCTCCGGAAAGACACTGGTCTCCCTCACCACCACACGCACCCCGGCGTCCTTCAACACGAACGCCACACGGTCCTGCGGATAGGCCGGATCGACCGGCACGTAGGCAGCCCCGCAGCGCCATACCCCCAACACCGCAGCGACCATCCCCACACCACGCCCCAGGCACAACGCCACCCGGTCACCACGCCCGACACCAAGACGCCGCAATCGCCCAGCGACCACCTCCGCCCACGCATCCAAACCGGCGTACGACAACGACGTACCCTCACCGTCAACCACCGCGACCGACCCGCCCCGCGCCGACACCTGGCCCGCGAACAGCTCGGCGACCAGGTCCGGGCGGACGGTGTGCTGCTCGGCGCCGACGAGGGTCGCGAGCTCGCGCAGGTGCCGGTCGGCGACGCTGTCGGCCTGTTCGGCGGCGAGGTACTCGGTGTCGTAGTCCATGCAGAGCTGGACGCCTCCCACCAGGGGGTTCTTGAAGATCGTGAGGGTCAGCGGCACGTCGGCCGGCTCGTCGCGCCTGGCGGCCGTCAGGTCGCCGAGGTCGGCGAGCAGCCCGGCATCCTCGGCGCCGAGGGTCTCGCGTGCCACGTGGAAGTTGTTGTAGACGAAGTTCGTCGCGAACAGCTCGTGCTGCCCGGTGATCTGGTGGATGCGCGCCAGCGGCGTCCTGCGGTGCGGCAGGATGCGGCGCTCGGCCTCGAAGACCTGCTCGACCAGCTCCGCGGCGGATTCGGCGCCCACCCGGGTGCGCAGCGGGACGGTGTTGAGGAACAGGCCGCGCACGTCCGTGCCGCCGGTCTCCTCCAGCCGTCCGTTGAGCGTGATGCCGCAGCACACGTCCTGGCGGCCGGTCAGTTCGGCCAGCACCCGCAGGTGTGCGGCGAGGTAGACGCTCTTCTCCGGGACGCCCAGACCTCGGGCGAACTCCTCGACCTGATGTGACAGACGCACCGGGACATGGGTGTCCCTGCGTCCTGTTCCGGCGGCGGGCCGTGGCGGGGCGGGGAGTGTGAGCGGGTCGTAATCGGCGAGTGTCTCCGCCCAGAACTGTGCGGCGTCGGCGGAATCGACGGCCCTGCGCTCGGCCGCCACGAAGTCACGGAAGACCGAGGCGGGCGGCGGCTCCTCGGCGGGTGCGTGCCCCCCGAGCAGGCCGAGGTAGTGCGCGAGGATTTCGGACAGCGTCGACCACAGGCTCCAGCCGTCGAGAATGGCGTGGTGCTCCACGACGGTCCAGTGGAACGCGCTGTCGTCGCAGACGTGCACGGCGAAGCGCAGCAGCGGCGGCTCCAGGTGGTCGAAGGGCTGCCGGCGCTCGGCCGCGACCGCCCGGTCGATCTGCTCCTCCTGCTCGGTCTTCGGCAGCCCGCGCAGGTCGGTGACGGCGAGGACCGGCTCCGCCTCGCGGTGGACGATCTGCAGCGGTTCGGGCGCGGCGGTCGGGTCGAGGGCGGTGCGCAGCACCGGGTGCCGTGCCACGACGGCCCGCAGGGCGCGCCGGAAGCTCTCTTCGTCGAAACGCAGCGGCACGCGGTAGCCGGCCGCGTTGTGGTACGGCAGGCGCTCGGGGTCCGAGGCCATGTGGTAGACCATGCCGAGCTGAAGGGTCGTCATGGGGTAGGCGTCCACGACGTCGTCGCCGAAGTCGGCCCCGACGTCGGCGCGCTGCTCGGGGGTGAGGAGTGAGAACGGTGCGGAGCACTCTCGTACGGCGCCCTCGCTGTCGCCGTCGCCGTCCTGCGCAGCGAGCGTCTCGTCGGCACGGCGGGCGAGCGCGCCGACGGTGCGGCATTCGTAGAGGTCCGGGATGGACACGGGCACGCCGCTCTCACGTGCCGTGCCGCTGATGCGTACGGCTCGGATGGAGTCGCCGCCGAGGTCGAAGAAGTCGTCGTCGATGCCCACCCGGTCCGCGTGCAGGACCTCGGCCCAGATCCGGGCGAGCGTGCGCTCCGTGTCGGTGCGCGGCGGCCGGTAGCCGCTGACGGCCGCCGCCCGCACCTTGCCCGCGAGGGCGGGCAGGGCGCCTCGGTCGGTCTTGCCGCTGGGTGTGGTCGGCAGTGACTCCAGCGGTACGAACAGCGAAGGCACCATGTACGCCGGGAGCCGTGCGGCGAGCCAGGCACGCAGGTCGTCCGCGCTGGGGTCGGGGGCGTCGCGGTACGGCACGACGAACCCGGCCAGGCGGCGTTCCGCGCCCTTCCCCACTGCTGCCACCACGCATGCGGCGACCTGTGCGTGCTCGGCGAGCCGGGCCTCCACCTCGCCCGGTTCGATGCGGAAGCCGCGCACCTTCACCTGCTGGTCGGCGCGGCCCAGGTATTCGAGGATGCCGTTCGGCAGCCATCGGCCGAGGTCGCCCGTCCGGTACAGGCGCGCCCCGGATCCGCCGTACGGGTCGGGCACGAACCGGTCCGCCGTGAGGCCGGGGCGGCCGAGGTAGCCGCGTGCCACGCCGGCCCCGCCGACGCAGAGCTCACCGGTGACGCCCGGCGGCACCGGGTTGCCGAACCGGTCGAGGACGAGGACGCTCCAGCCGGGTATGGCGTGGCCGATCGGGCTGCTGGTCGGCGCCAGCGACTCCTCGGTCAGGGACACGGCCGTCACGTGCACGGTGGTCTCGGTGGTGCCGAACATGTTGACCAGCAGCGGGCTGCCCGCCGGGTGCCTGCGGTGCCAGGCGCGCACGGCGGCGGCGTCGAGTGCCTCCCCGCCGAAGACCACCAGCCGTAGCCGGAGGCCGTCGCGGGGCCGTGCGGCGTCTTCCGCGTCCAGTTGACGGAACGCCGACGGGGTCTGGGAGAGGACGGTGACCTGTTCCCTGACCAGCAGGTCGGCGAAGGCGCCGGGGTCGCGGGCGGTGTCGTCGGATACGACGACCAGGCGTCCGCCGAAGGCGAGAGCCCCCCAGATCTCCCACACGGAGAAGTCGAAGGCGAAGGAGTGGAAGAGGGTCCACACGTCGCCGCCGCCCGGGTCGGCCGTGCGGCGGCCGGCCTCGATGAGTGCGGCGAGGTTGCCGTGGCTCACCTCGACGCCCTTGGGTGTGCCGGTGGAGCCCGAGGTGTAGATCACGTAGGCCAGGTCATCCGGCCCGGGACCCTCCACCACCGGCCCTGCCGTAGAACCGTCACGCTCCACCTCACCCAGCTGCGGCGGCTCCCGCAGCTCCACCACCTCCCACTCCCCCACCGGCAGCTCTGAGAAGACACCCGGCTCCCCCAACACCACACGCACACCGGCGTCCTTCAACACGAACGCCACCCGATCCCGGGGATACACCGGATCAACCGGCACATACGCGGCCCCACAACGCCACACCCCCAACACCGCCGCGACCATCCCCACACCACGACCCAGACACAACCCCACACGATCACCACGCCCCACACCAAGACCCCGCAACCGCCCCGCAACCACCTCCGCCCACGCATCCAGACCCGCATACGACAACGACCCACCCCCACCGTCAACCACCGCAACCGACCCACCCCGAGCACCCACCTGACCCGCGAACATCTGCGGGGCGGTGGCCGGTTCGGTGATCGCCGGAGTCCGGTCGGCAAGGCGGGCCCGCTCGGCGGGCGTGAGCAGTTCGGCGCGGCCGACCGGGGTCTCGGGGGCAGCGGTGCACGCGTCGAGCAATCGCACCCAGTGCTCGAACAGCTGCCGGACGGCAGCGGCGTCGAACAGATCGGTGCTGTGCTCGGCCTCGACGCGCAGCTGCGCCCCGTCGTCGACGACGTTCCAGGTGAGGTCGAACTTGGCGGTGGGCGTGCTGAGCGGGAGGCGGCGCAGGTCCGCGCCGGGAACGGTGGGCGCGGGGGTGTCCCGTTCGTAGCCGAAGACGAGTTGGAAGAACGGGGAGCGGCTGGGGTCGTGTTCGATCCGCAGTCGCTCGGCGAGGCGCTCGATTGCGACGTCCTGGTGCTCCATCGCGTCGGCGAAGGCGTCGCGGACGCCGTGGAGTACGGCGGCGAAGCCGTCGGTGGGAGCAACGGCGAGGCGCAGGGGCACGGTACGGACCAGGCAGGAGACCAGGCGTTCGGTCGCCGGGTCGTCCCGTCCGGCCAGCGAGGTGCCCAGCACGAGGTCGTCGCGGTCCGTGTAGCGGTGCAGGAGTACGGCGAACCCGGCCAGCAGGGTCGTCGCGGGACTGACCCGGTGCCGGCGGCTGAAGTCGCGTATCCGGTCGGCCAGTTCGCGGGGGACGCGGTGCTCGGCTGTGGCGCCGCGGAACGAACGCACGGCCGGGCGGGGCCCGCCGAGAGACAGCTCGACGCCTTCCGGTGCGTGGTGCAGGGCCTGCTCCCAGAAGTCGAGATCCTCCTGTTCGTCCTCGGCGGAGGGCACGCGCACGCCGGCGGCGTCCATCGGGGCCTCGGGTGTCCTGGGCGCGTCCACCGGTGTCCCGTCCGGCAGTTGGTCGGCCCCGGCCCGCAGGTAGCGCGCGTACCGTTCGGCGAAGTCTTCGACCAGTACGCCGACCGACCAGCCGTCCATCGCCAGGTGGTGGCCGGTGAACTGCACGATGTGGTTGTCCTCCGCCAGGCGCAGCAGCAGGACCCGCAGCGGCGGCCCGTCCGCCTGCTCGAAGGGGAGGGCCGACTCCTCGGCCATCACGGCGCGGGCCTCGTCCTCGTCGCGCACCTCGCGCAGCGTCAGCGGGATCCGCGCCTGGGGAACGGGGGCACGGTACGGTTCGCCGTCGACGGTGTGGACGGTGGAGCGCAGTTCGCCGTGGAGCCGGGTCAGCTCGCCAAGTGCGTGACGCAGCCCGGGCAGCGAGAGCCGGCCCGTGATCCGAAGGGCGAAAGGCACGTTGTAGAGGGCCGGTTCGCGGTTGACCTGCTGGGCGAGCCATACGGTGCGCTGCGCGCCTGCCAGCGGGCGCAGTACCGGCTGCGGCTTCGAGGGTTCGAGTCCGGTGAGGGTCATGAGGGGAGTCCTTGGTCTCGTACGGCTCGCCCGGCACCGGTGCAGCCTTCGCCGGCCTGCATGATGCGGGCGACCCGGACCGCGCGGTCGAGGCTGCTCGCGTTCTCGACGTGGGATTCGATGTGGGCGGCCAGCGCGGCGACGGTGCCTTCACCGATCATCACGCGCAGGGGGACCCTGACCGCGAGCATGTCGCGCAGCCGGGCGAGGACCCGGGTGGCGGAGAGGGAGTAGCCGCCCAGGTCGAAGAAGTTGTCGTGCACGCCGACGGAGTCGCGGCCCAGTTCCTCTGCCCAGACACGTTCCAGTACGGCCAGGAGCGGGGTGAGGTGCGCGTGGTCATCGGCCTCCTCGCCTTCGGCCGTGGTCGGCGCGGCCGAGACCGGCTCCGTGGGGACGGTCGGCGGGGCGGCCGCCGGGGCGGGAAGGGTGTCGATCCGCCGGTCCGGGTCGTCCGCCACCGCCCGCAGCAGCGCGGCGTAGTCGGCGGCGAGGCGCTCGGCGGCCGGGTGGTCCAGAACGCCGGTGTCGTACTCGACGATCCCGTACAGGTCGGGGCCGTCGTACTGGAGCGTGACCAGCAGGTCGTACTTGGCCGCGCCGGCCCTCACCGGGATTTCGCGCGCCCGGACCTGGGGCAGGTCGAGATCCACCGGATCGACGCTGAGCAGTTCGAAGACGACCGAGCTCAGCGGGGAGGGCCCGGGGGTGCCGCGCTCGCGGCGTCCGCGCAGGGCTTCCTGGAGCGGGTAGTCCTGGTGTGTGTAGGCGTCCAGGACGGTCGTACGGGCTTGCCGCGCCAAGTCGCGGAACCCGAGTCCGGGGTCGACCTCGGTGCGCAGCAGCACCATGTTGACGAAGGAGCCGACGAGGTCTTCGAGTGCGGGGTGGTCGCGTCCTGCGACCGAGGTGCCGACCGCTATGTCGCGCTCGCCGCTTGAGCGGTGCAACAGGGCGAGGAAGCCGGTGTAGAGGGTCGTGAACAGGGTGGTGCCGCACTCCTGGGCGAGTGTGTGCAGCGAGGCGACGAGGCCGGCGGGCAGGTCGAAGCGGAGCGTGCCCGCGGTCCGGTCCGTGGCCGCGGTGCGAGGCCGGGCCCCGGGGATCGGGGGGCTGGGTGCGGTGGCGGTCCGCTCGGCCCAGTACGCGGTCAGTTCGGGCATGCGGCCGGCCAGGCGGGTGCCCTGCCAGTGCACCCAGTCGGCGAAGCGGAGGGAGGGCGTGGGTCCGGGTCCGCCGGGGGCGCGGTAGGCGGCGCAGAGGTCGCGGACCACGCGGGCCAGCGACCACTGGTCGCAGACGAGGTGATGGACCACCAGGACGAGGACGTGCCTGTCGGGGGCGATAGTGGCGAGCGCGGCGCGCAGCGGTGCGGCGGCGAGGTCGAACGGCGTGGCCGCCGTGCGGGTCACGACGGCGTCCACGGCCGCTTCGAGGGTGTCCGGTGGTGTGCCGGTCAGGTCGTGCACGGTCAGGGGGGCAGGCCCTGGCGGCAGGACACTTTGGCGGGGGCCGTCGCTGCCGCCGGCGTCGAGGACGGCCGTGCGCAGCGGTTCGTGACGCTCGATCACCTCTTCCAGGGCCCGGCGCAGCGCGTCGGGATCGACCTGGCCGGTCAGCTCCCACGCGATCGGCACGTGGTAGCGGGAGGTGCCGGGGGCGGCCTGTTCCGCGTACCAGATGCCGCTCTGGCTGGGGGCCAGCGGCAGCGGCCCGTCCTGCGGGGCGGGCGGGATGGGCGGTGCCAGGGGCGCGCGGGCGCCCTGGTCGACGAAGACGGCCAGTTCGCCGAGAGTGGGGGCGCGGAAGACGTCCTCGACGGCGATCTCGACGCCGAGCAGGCGACCGGCGCGCATGGCTGCGCGCGCGGCGAGGAGGGAGTGGCCGCCGAGGGCGAAGAAGTCGGAGGCGGCGCCGATGTGGTGCGCGTCGGTGCCGAGGACCTCGGCCCAGACCTCGGCGAGTGCGCGTTCGGCCGGGGTGAGTGCGCGGGCGGGTGCCTGGGCCGCTTCGGGACCGGGGTGGGGCTGCTCCTCCTGCGGGGCCCCGGCGCCGAGGGCGGCGGGGTCGTCGACCAGGGGGAGGTCCGGGCTGTCCAGCAGCCGCTGGAGCGCCCGCCCCACGTCGGCGCAGAACGCGTCCACGCCGGCCGCTTCGTAGAGATCGCGGTCGAACGAGCAGTGCGCCGGGCCTTCGGGGGTGAAGGTGAGCACCAGGTCGCGGTCGGCGAGATCGTGGTCGAGGTCGGACGGTCCGGCACCGCCCGACTCGGCAAGGACGAGGACGGCGACGCCCGCGTCCTGTCCGGGCGGCGCGGCGGCTGCCAGGCCGGCTTCGACGGTGGCGAGCGCGACGACGGCGGCGAGCGGGTCGGCGGCGTCGACGGTCACGGCGCGCAGGCCGGGCCCGGTCTCGGGAGCGGCGACGGCGAGCGGAATCCGGGACGTGCGGGTCCGCTCGCCGAGGACGGCGGCGACCGCGGCGACGGCGACTGCGGCCGGGGACGCGCCGTTCTGCGCGGCGGCCTTCGCGAGCAGGCTCCCGGTGGTGGGGTCGGTGCTCGTCGTCTCCCGCAGGTACTGGGGCACCGGGGGCCGGGGGCGGTCGTACGGGAGGCTCACCCGGGTGCGGCGGGCAAGGTCACCGGGCATCGCGGCGCGCCTCCTTCCGGATGACCGTGCGGCCCAGGACCAGGGCGTCCAGCTTGGAGCGCAGGAAGGTCCTCAGTGCCTCCTCGGGGGTGGCGATGACCGGCTGGCCCTTGAGGTTGAAGGACGTGTTGAGGACGACGGACGTTCCGGTGCGCCGGCCGAACGCGCCGATCAGCTCCCAGAAGCGGCGGTTGTCCTCGGCCCGTACGGTCTGCACACGGGCGGTGCCGTCCACGTGCGTGACGGCGCCGAGCCCGGCGCGGTGCTCGGCGCGGGTGCTGGTGACGAACAGCATGTGGGCGTAGCGGTGCTCGGAGCCGGGGGCGATGTCGAAGTAGTCGGCGGCGTCCTCCACCCGTACGGCGGGGGCGAAGGGCCGGAAGCTCTCCCGCTCCTTGACCACCGCGTTGATCCGGTCCCGCATGCCTTCCTGACGGGGGTCGGCGAGGATGCTGCGGTTGCCCAGGGCACGCGGCCCGAATTCCATCCGGCCCTGGAACCAGGCGACGATCAGGCCCTCCTCCAGCAACTCGGCTACGTGTTCAGCGAGTTCACGGTCGCCGTCGAGTGTGATGTCGGCGGTGCCGGCGCTTTCGGCGTTGCCCGTGGTGCCGATGTGCCGGACGGTGCACCCCTCGGGCGCGCCGGCGGCTGCGGCCAGTTCCTCGTCGGAGAACCCGGGGCCCCAGAAGGGCATGGCCATCCGGCCGGCGCGCGCCGAGGCTGTCGCGTCCGCCTGGAGGGCGGCGCCCAGGGCGCTGCCGTCGTCACTGGCGGCGGGCTGCACGAAGATGTCGTCGAAGAGGCGGCTGCGCGAGACGAGTCCGTTGGCCGAGCAGTTGAGCGCGACACCTCCGGCCAGGCACAGCCGGCGCTCCCCCGTCTGCTCGCGGGCAGCGCGCAGCACGTGCAGCAGGGAGCTCTCGATGGTCGCCTGCAGGGCGGCGGCGATGTCGATGTGCTCGCGGCTGACCTCGGCGCCGGGCTTCCTGGCGGGGCCGAGCCGTTTCGCCAGCTCCCGGAGCACACCGTCGTGGGTCTCCTGCTCCTCGGCGGTCCGGTCCCGGGCCAGCAGCGGGACGGTGTAGCTCCCGTCGTCGCGCAGCTGAACCAGCTCGGCGAAGGTGTCGAAGTACCGCTTGGCGTCGCCGAAGGGGGCGAGACCCATCACCTTGTACTCGTCCATGAAGGGGACGAACCCGAGGTGGTGCGTCAGCAGCGCGTACAGGATGCCGATGGAGTGCATCGCGGGGATGGTGGAGACGGGTTCGAGCCGGTCGCCTGCGCCCAGGAAGACGCTGAGGCTCTCGGTCTCCCCCATGCCGTCGCTGACGACGACGAGCGAGCGGTCGAAGCCGCTCGGGTAGAAGGTGCTCGCGGCGTGTGCCAGGTGGTGCGGGACCGGGGTGAAGCGCTCGTCCCAGGAGCGGCCGGGGAGGAACTCCTCGGCCCAGCGCAGCTGCGCCTCCTTGGAGTAGACCTCGCGGTAGCGCGCCGCGGAGAGTGCGGGCTCGCCGGGCAGGCCCGACGGGCGGTAGGCGAAGCCGTGCGCCAGCCGGTCGATGTCGTCCAGTTTGAGGCCGGCTTCCGCCAGGCAGTACCGGATCGCGTTGACGGGAAACGCCCCCGTGGTCTTTTCGCCGGTGAATCGCTCCTCTGCCGCGGCCGCGACGGTCTCGCCGTCCACCACCAGGGCGGCAGCCGACTCGTAGCCCTGCGCGAACCGCTGAATTCGCGGGTCCGCGTCGGGAAATGCCCGCCTCTTGAAGTCTGTTCCGTTGTGCATTCCGCTGTAGCCAAGAATTCGCATCTCGTGTCCACTTTCGCGGTCGTCGGCACGTGGTCTACGCTCTACGAGCCTAGGCCGTGGGCAGGGGTTTTCCCCCCGCCGCAGGAACAACATCGCCCCACGACTTCCGTACAGGGCAAAGACTGCACTTTCGAACAGCCCTTTCTTCATTGACCTTTCAAGCCGGTCACTCCTAGGCTTGCCGCAGATGATTACCGACACGTGAAGAATGCGGAATGAATCAGCCGGCCGGAACACGGCAATTAAGGCGAGGACCTTTCACATGTGCGGAATAGCAGGTGTATTCGGGCTCGACGGAGCCTCCCCGCGCCCCGAGAACGTCGCCGCGATGGCGGCCGAGTTGGCCCACCGCGGCCCCGACTCCGACGGATCGTTCGCGGACGGGCCCGTGGCCCTGGGTTTCCGGCGGCTCGCGCTGATCGACCTGGAGGGCGGCCGTCAGCCGCACACCAACACGGACGGCTCCGTGGTCTCGGTGTGCAACGGTGAGATCTTCAACCACCGCGAGCTGCGCGACCGGTTGCAACGCAAGGGCCACCGCTTCCGGTCCCACTCCGACACGGAGGTGCTGGTGCATCTCTACGAGGAGTACGGACCTGGCCTGACCGAGCACGTGGACGGGCAGTTCGCGTTCGCACTCTACGACCGGCGCAAGCGGCGGTTGCTGCTGTGCCGCGACCGCTGCGGGGTCATCCCGCTGTTCTACGCCCACGTCGGCGAGGAGTTGGTGTTCGCCTCGGAGGTCAAGAGCCTGCTGCGGCACCCGCGGGTACCGCGCGCGGTGGACCTGCGCGGCCTCGACCAGGTGCTGTCGCTGCCCGGTCTGGTCAGCCCGCGGACCATGTTCGAGGGCGTCTCTTCCGTCCGCCCCGGCGAGCTGATCACCGCCGAACGCGGCGGACTCCGCAAGGAGTTGTACTGGGAACTCGACTACCCGCTGGAGACCGATCTCGACCGCCCGTGGTCCGATGCCGACGCCGAACTCGACCACCACGCCGGACGCGTACGCCAACTGCTAGAGGAGTCGGTGGAATCGCGTCTGGACTCCGACGTGCCGGTCGGCTTCTACCTCAGCGGGGGCCTTGACTCCAGTCTGATCGGCGGGCTGATGGCAGCGGCCCGCCCCGAGCACGCATGGCCCAGCTATTCCGTCTCGTTCCCCGGCGGCTCGTTCGACGAGGCGGAGCACCAGCGCCTGGTCGCGGGGAAGCTGGGCACCCGCCACCACGAGGTGCACCTCGACGACCAGGCCGCTGTGGACGTCCTGCGCTCGATGGTCAGGCACGCCGAGTGCCCCGTCCGCGAGTCCTACAACGTGTGTTCCTACCTGCTGTCGCGGCGGGCCCGCGCGAGCGGGACCCGCGCCGTCCTCAGCGGCGAGGGCGCCGACGAGCTGTTCGGCGGCTACCCCGGCTACCGCTTCGACGCGGGCGGCCCCGGCGGCACGCCCGCCGGCCCCGCCGCGCCGCGCGACCTGCTGGAAGAGCAGTTGGAGGGGGAGGCCAACCGGCGCATGTTCGGCCTGGATCTGCGCTACGAGCAGGATCAGGCCGCCGCACTGGAGCGCCGCCGGCCGGTCTACAGCCCCGACCTGGCGGCCGGCCTCGACACCTTCGCCGTGACCACCGAGCGCCTCGTCGACCCCGCCCGGCTGACCGGCCGCCACCCGCTGCACCAGCGCTCGTACCTGGACTTCCGGCTCCGCCTCTCGGACCATCTGCTGGGCGACCACGGCGACCGCATGGCCCTGGCCAACGCCGTCGAGATGCGCTTCCCCTTCCTCGCCCGGGACGTCGTGGAGTACGCCACCCGGATCCCGCCGTCGCTGATGGTGCGCGACGGGCAGGAGAAGGCGGTGCTGCACCGCGCCTCCGCCGGTCTTGTGCCCCCCGAGGTGCTGCGCCGGCAGAAGTTCGGTTTCCGCGGGCACACCAGTACCGACCTGCTCGGCTCCGAATGGTTCGCCGAGCTGCTGTCCCCTGCGACGGTCCGCCGCCAGGGCTACTTCGACCCGGGCACGATCGCCTCCCTCGTCGAGCGCCAACGGGCGGGCGCCCACCAGGTCCACCCGCACCTGGACACCGACTACCTGATGGTCGCCGCCACATTCGCCCTCTTCGTGGAGGAGTTCGAACTGCCGTGCCTGGGATGACGCATCACGCGGACGCAGGACCGCGCCTGCTGCCACGGAACGAGCCGCACGACCCCGAGGCAGGGGCCGGACTCCCGCTGATCGGTGTGGTCGGCGGGATGGGCCCGCTGGCCTCGGCCGAACTGCTCAGCACCATCTACCGGTTGGACCCGCCCGCGGTCGAACAGCGCGCCCCGCGCATCCTGCTGTGGTCCGATCCGGCCGTGGACGACCGCACCGCGGCCATCAGCGCCGGTCGGCTGCGCGCGGTCGCGGACTCGCTGGAGCGCTCCGTCGGCCAGCTGCTCGCGGCCGGCGCCTACCGGGTGGTCGTCGCCTGCGTCACCGCGCATCACGCCGTGCGGCTGCTGCCGCCGCCGATGAAGTCCCGCTGTGTGTCCCTGGTTGATCTCGTCTTCGACGAGCTGGCGCTGCGCCCGGAGCGGCACCTCCTGCTGTGTACCGACGGCAGCCGCAGCAGCGGGGTGTTCACCGGGCACGAGCGCTGGGCCGAGCTGAGCGGGCGGGTGGTGCTGCCCGACGAGGCCGACCAGGCCCGGCTGCACCGGCGCCTCTACCAGCTCAAACGCGACGCCGACGCGGGCAGCGCCGTCCGCTTCGTCGAGCGGGTGCTGCCCCGGTACGGGGTCTCCTCGTTCATCGCGGGCTGTACGGAACTGCACCTGGTGACAAGGGCGATCGAGGCGGCCGGACGGTCGGCGGTCCTGCCCAGCATCGACCCCATGGCCCTTGTGGCCCGACAGATCAGGGACGGAGTGCTATGACGACCGAGTCGACCATCCTGAGCACGTGGGCACGCCAGCTCGCCCGGCTCGGCCCCGCGTGCGCGATCGCCACCGCTGACCGCGAGATCAGCTATGCCGAGCTGGCCGGACGGGTCGCCGGCTACCAGGCACGGCTGGGCGGGCAGGGCCCCGAAGCGCCGCCGGTGCTCCTGATGTCCGCCGACCCAGCCGAGGTGATCGCCACCATGCTCGGATGCATGGCGACCGGGCGGACGTTCGCCCCGATTTCGGCCGACACCCCCACGGGCGTCCTCGACGCGATACTCGACACCCTCCGCCCCGGCGCCGCCGTGGCCGACGAGGAGTCCGCGGCCCGGCTCCGTGCGGCGGCGGCCGCGGACGCGCTCCAGATCCTCCGTCCGGACGAGGTGGCGTCAGGTCGGTGGGCGGCCGACGACTGGATCGACTCCGGCGTCGCCGACCGCGGTTACGTGTACTTCACCTCCGGTACGACCGGCCGCCCCAAGGGCATCCGCGGCAGCCTGCGCGCCGTACACCACTTCGTCGCCTGGGAGATCGCCGAGTTCGGTGCCACCACCGGCACCCGGGTGTCCCAGCTCACCTCGCCCGGCTTCGACGCCTTCCTGCGGGACGCCTTCGTGCCGCTGTGCGCGGGCGGCGTCGTGTGCGCCGCTCCCACCTCGCCGCTCCCGGTCGGCGACGGCCTGGCCCGCTGGCTGGAGAGCGCCCGCGTCGAGATCCTGCACTGCGTCCCTACGGTGTTCCGCACGCTCGGCTCCGCACGGGTCGACCCGGACCGCCTGTCCGGGTCCGGGCTGCGGGCGGCCCTGCTGGCGGGCGAGCCGCTGCACGCCTCCGATGTGGCGTGGTGGCGCGGGCTGTTCGGCGACCGGGCCGCACTGGTGAACCTCTACGGTCCGTCCGAGACCACCATGACCAAGTTCTTCCGCCGCACCACCGAGGACGACGCGAGCGCCAGGCCTGTCCCGGTAGGGCGGCCACTCCCCGGCGTGTCCTTCCGCGTCCTCGGCCGGCCTGAACCCGGCTCGCAGGGGCCGAAGGGCGACATCGGGGAGATCGAGATCGAGGTTCCCTTCCCGCTGCCCGGCTATCTCGGAGGGGCACAGGGCGGCTTCGACCCCGGTGGCCGCCGCTTCAGGACAGGCGATCTCGGCCGGATACGGCCGGACGGCGAACTGGAGGTCCTGGGGCGGCGCGACAGCCTGGTGAAGGTCAACGGCGTCCGCGTCGAACTCAACGAGGTCGAGGGCGTGCTGCGGCTCCACGAGGGGGTACGGGACGTCGCCGTCGCCGCCGTGTCGAACGGGCCGGGAACCGTGCTGGCCGCCTATCACGTCGGCAGCGCGCAGGAGGCGGGGCTGCGGGCCCATGCCCAGCAGTACCTGGCGCCCGCCGCCGTGCCCACGGTGTTCGTACGGATGGCGGAGATCCCCAGGACCCTCAACGGCAAGGCGGACCGGCGCCGGCTGCCGCGGCCGACGAGTGCCGCCGAGACCTCGCGCGGGAGCGAACCGCAGAACGACGTCGAGCGGGACATCGCCGCGATCTGGGCCGAATTGCTGGGCCTCGCCACGATCGGCCGCGACGACGACTTCGTCGTCCTCGGCGGCGACTCCCTGGCCACCGCCCGCCTCCTGGACCGCCTCCGTACCCGCCACGGGGTGGAGATCCCGCTGCGGGTGTTCCTGTCGGCGCCGACGGTCGCGGGGCTCGCCGCCGCGGTCACAGGTGCGGGGTCCGCGGACCCGAGCCGCACGGCCGGGCACGTGCTCGCGGCCCGCGGCGCGGAGCACGGCCGGTGAGCGCCACACCCGCAGGGAAAGCGCCGGGGGAAAGGCCGGGCGACATGCCGGTCGTCACGGCCCGTCTGGACGGCGCGCTGGATGTCGGCGCGCTGGAGGCGGCCCTCACCGAAGGACCCCCGTCCTGCCGCCTCAGCCCGTCACTGCGGACCCTGGACCTCTCGCGGCTCGACGCGGGCCGGCAGCAGCGCGTCGCCGCCGATCTCGTGGCCGCGCAGGGCCCCGGCGGATCCGCCCATCTGCTCCGACTCGGCGACTCGTCATGGCAGTTGGCACTTCCCGCCCACGCCGGTGGGTTCGCCGCCTGGAGCCTTCCGAACGCCCTGGCCGCACTCGGCGCACGCTACGCGCGCCTGGTGGCAGGGGCCCCGAGGGCAACCCCGCGCTCCGACGGCGGAAGGGCCGGGCCCACGCACCTCACCGAGGCGCCGCCCGCCGACCTGGCCCACTGGACCCGGGTCGGAGCGGGCCTGCCCGACAACGCGGGCCTGCCGGTGGCACCGCCGCGGTCGGACGCAGAAGGCGCCGGCCCGCCGGGCACCGCGTACCTCGCCGCAGGCGACGCGCCGGCCCGGGCGGCAGACGCGCTGGGCACGACGCCCGAGGCCGTCCTGATCGCCGCCTTCGCCGCCGTCCTCGGCCGGTACCTGCCGAGCGACGACCTGCTGGTCGGGGCGCCGGCCGACCCCAACTGCCCGCCGGGCAGGCCCGATCATCCTGTCCACCTCCCCCACACCCTGCCGCTGGCCATCCACCTCGGCACGGCCGAGGACTCGTCCTTCGACCGGCTGGTGAGGCGCGTCGAGGACGCGCTGGCCGCGGCTCGGGCCCATCGGGCCGTCCCCGTGGCCGCGTTGACCGGCGTCCTGGGAGCGCCGCCCGAGGCCCTGTGCCACGCCCTGTTCGGCCACCGCGAGGATCCCGCGCCGCCCCGGCTCGACCTGCCCGGCGTCACCGCCACCCTCGTAACGGCTCCACCGGACGCCCGACTCCGCCTGCCCGATCTCAGTGCCGACGGGCCGCGCACCGTCCTGTCCTGGCCGTCCGCCTGGCTGTCCTTCGCACCCGCCGACCGGTTCGCCGCACACCTCACGACCGTTCTGCGCACGGTCGCCGCCGACCCGCACGCCCTCCTCGACGGCATCGACCCGCCAGGGGTGCCGAGCACGCGCCCGGTCGCGTCCCGGCGCCCGGCCGACGGCCCACGGACGGTCGGTATCCATCAACTCGTGCGCCGTCACGCCGAGCGCAGTCCCGACGCGGTCGCCGTCCGGCACGAGGAACGCGACACCACCTACCGGCAACTCGCGGAGTGGAGCGACCGGATCGCCCACCGGTTGCGCGGAGCCGGTGCGGGCCCCGGCCGGTTCGTCGCCCTCCGGCTGCCCGCCGGGCCCGTCCAGGCCGCGGCGCTGATCGCGGTCGCCCGCACGGGCGCGGCCTTCGTGTGCCTCAACCCGGCCGACCCGGCCGACCGCGTCGCGGCGATCACGGCCGACGCGCGCCCGGTGTGTCTGCTGACCGCCCCGGAGCCGGGCGGCGACGACCGCGAACCGGGCGGCCCGGCAGGCCCGTTGGCCGAGCTGCCGGTCGTGTCCGCCGCCCCGGACCCACCGGTCACGCCCGGCACCGGTGTCCCCCTGGGCGACACCACTGTTGTCCCTCCCGACGACATCGCCGTCCGTCCCGACACTCCCCTGTGCCTGGTGCACACGTCCGGCTCGACCGGCGTCCCGAAGGGCATCGCCCTTCCGCACGCCTCGTTCAGCCAGTTCGCCGCCTGGCAGCAGGACACCTTCGCGATCGGGCCGGGCAGCCGCATCGCCCAGTGGGCACCCTTCACCTACGACGCGGCGTACACCGAGGTGTTCGCCGCGCTGTCCACCGGAGCCACCCTGTGCGTGCCTCCCGAGGGCGCACGGCGCGATCCACCCGCCGTGCTGCGGTGGCTGCGCCGTGAGCGCGTCACCCAGCTCCAGACGGTGCCGGCCTTCCTCCGGCTGATGCTGGAGGCCCTCGCCGACGAGAAGGACGAAGGGCCCGCCGGGCCACCACACCCTGCCCCCACCACGGCCGCTGCCACGGCCCTTCAGCATGTCCTGCTCGCCGGCGAGGCGCTCCCGCCCGACCTGGTCGAACAGTGGCACCGCTGCTGGCCGGACCCGCCCCGGCTGCACAACCTCTACGGGCCCACCGAGTGCATCCTCGCCACCCACCGGCCCCTCGCGCCCGGCGAGGAGTTCCCGGCCACGGTCCCGATCGGGCGCCCCATCGCCGGGCGGGAAGTCCTCGTACTCGACCGGCACCTGCGCCCCTGCCCGGTCGGCGTGACGGGCGAGATCCATCTGCGCAGCGACTTCCTCGCCGGGGGCTACCACCGCAGGCCCCGGGAGACGACCCTCGCCTACCTTCCCGACCCGTGGCTGCCCGGCGGCACGCTCTACCGGACGGGGGATCTCGGCCAGCTGCTGCCCGCGGGTGAACTGGCCTTCGCCGGCCGCAGGGACAACCAGGTCAAGGTGCGCGGCAACCGGGTCGAGCTGGAGGAGGTCGAGGCCGTGCTGGAGAAGTGTCCCGACGTCCGCGAGGCCGCGGTGGCCGCGCACGCGTTCGGCCCTGGCGAGCGGCGCCTTGTCGGCTACGCGGCGGTCGCGGGCTCAGCGACCCCGTCGGACCTCCGCCGCCACCTGGCGTCCCGGCTGCCCGCCGCGGCAGTCCCCGATCTCGTCGTCCTGATCGACGCGCTGCCGCGTACGCGTACCGGCAAGCGCGACCGAGCGCGACTCCCCCGCCCGGCGGCCTGGCCGGCCCTCTGAGGCCGGGCCGCACCGCCGCGGCCACCACCACCCCGGAGGTATCCCATGCCGTTGCCCGCCCACCCGAGCGCCGCCCCCGTCAAGGGCGCCGCCCCGGAACTCGACCTCACCGTCGAACCGGGGCGCCCGCCGATCGTCACCGCCCGGCCCGGTTCCCGCTCCCCCGCCGCCTGGGCCGCGCTTCACCGCGGCGCCCTGGACGCGGCCGTCCTGCGGCACGGCTGCGTGCTCGTGCGCGGCCTGGCCGTGCGCGACGCCGACGAGGCCGCCGCCGTCAGCGGCGCCCTGATCGACGAGCTGACGGGCGATCACGAGCCCTTCGCGCCACGCCGGACGCTGGGTGCCGGCCTGCTGTCACCGAACGAGTGGCCCTCCGAGCAGCCGATGTGCATGCACCACGAGCTGAGCTACGCGCCGTCCTTCCCGAGCCGGCTCGTCCACTGCTGTCTTGAGGCGCCCCACGAGGGAGGCGCCACCGCCCTCGCCGACGGCGCCGCCGTGCTCCGTGCGCTGCCCGCGCGGCTGCGCTCACGAGCCGAGGCCGTCGGCTGGGAGCTGACCCGCAACCACAACGGCCTGGTCGGCATGGACTGGCGGGACACCTTCGGGACGGACGACCGCGCGGCCGTGGAGCGGCACTGCGCGGCTCATGGCATCGACTGGCGATGGCAGGGTGCGGACGGCCTGACGACGACACGGCGCTCGGCCGCGGTGCTGCGCCATCCCGTCAGCGGTGTACCCGTGTGGTTCAACCAGCTGGCGTTCCTCAACGAGTGGACGATGGACCCCGGTGTGCGCTCCTTCCTGGTGGAGGAGTTCGGGGAGGACGGCCTGCCGTACAACACCCGCTTCGGGGACGGCGGGCCACTGGACCGGGCGACGGTCGACCTGATCAACGAGGTCTACGCGGCACACACCGTGCGGGAGCCCTGGCGTGAGGGCGACGTGCTGGTGGTGGACAACCTGCGTACCGCGCACAGCCGTGAGCCGTTCCGTGGCCCGCGTACCCTCACCGTCGCACTCGGCAACCCCGTCGAGCGCCTGACGAACGGAAGTGAACTGTGCCGGCCGCGGGCAGTGTGAGCGCGCGGCCGGCGCAGGCGCCGGCCGTCCACAGCTGGCGGCCGATCGTCGGCGTGTGGGCGGCGATGGCCGTGGCCAACACCGGGACCCGGATCTCGGCCGTCGCCCTCCCGTGGTTCGTGCTGGTGACCACCGGGAGCGCCGCGCTGACCGGTCTGGTCTCGTTCTGCGAGCTGGCGCCGTACGTGGCAGTCAAGGCGCTGTCCGGACCGGTCGTCGACAGGATCGGCCCCCGTGGGCTCTCGCTGAGCACGGACGTGGTCAGCGCGCTGTCGGCGGGGAGCCTTGCCGCCCTGCAC
Source organism: Streptomyces sp. NBC_00370 (assembly GCF_036084755.1). Lineage (NCBI taxonomy): Bacteria > Bacillati > Actinomycetota > Actinomycetes > Kitasatosporales > Streptomycetaceae > Streptomyces > Streptomyces sp. NBC_00370. The sequence goes on along the minus strand of NZ_CP107968.1, from coordinate 8,314,462 downwards.
GCGGCCGGGATGCTGCACTTCGGCCTGCTGCTGGCCCTGGTCGCGGTGATCGGCGCGGCGCGCGGCCCCGGGGACCTCGCCAAGGATGTGATGATCCCCGAGGCGGCCGAGCGGTCCGGGCTGGCGATGGAGCGGGCGACCGGGGTGGGCGGCGTCATCGAGAACGGCGCGATGACGGTCGGGCCGGGGCTGGGCGGGGCGCTGATCGCGGTGACCGGCCCGATGACCGGCATCGTCGTCACCGCCTGCGCGTTCGCCCTGGGTTCGTTGCTCATCGCGGTGCTGGCGCCGCGCCGGCGCGTCCGGGACGCCGCCGGGCAGGAGGCACGAGGGCCTGAGCGGGCGGGCTACTGGCGGAGCATGGCCGAGGGGTTCCGGTGGCTGCGCGGCGAGCCGCTCGTACTCTCCATGCTCGTCGTCATCGGGGTCACCAACCTGCTCAGCGCGGGCTGGACCAGTGTGCTCGTCCCGGTCTGGGCCCGCTCGGGCCACGGCGGTCCCGCGGCGATCGGCGTGCTGAGCACGGTCATGGGCGCGTCCGCCGTCTGCGGCAGCCTCGTCGCGACCGCGGTCGCCCAACGCCTGCCGCGCCGACTGGTGTTCGTCGTGTGCTTCGTGATCGCGGGCGCGCCGCGGTTCATCGTGCTGGCCACAGGGGCGCCCCTGTGGGTGGCGGCCCCTGTGGTGGCGATCGGCGGATTCGGCGCCGGGTTCCTCAACCCGATCACGAGCGCGGTCATCTTCGAACGGATCCCCCGCCAGCTGCTCGGCCGGGTGGTGGCCACGGGCGACTCACTCGCGTGGGCGGGCATCCCGGCCGGCGCGGCCCTCGCGGGCGTGCTGGTCGGCGTGGTCGGGCTGGTGCCGGTGCTGCTCGGCGGGGGCATCCTGGCGTTCGCCGCGACCATGCTGCCGGTCCTGCGGCCCGAGTGGAAGGAGATGGACCGGGAGCGTCCTGATGCGGACAGAGATGGCCTCGATCCCGATAGAGAAGGCCGCGGCCCGAACGGGGAGACGGAGGGTCAGGGGGTGGCGACGGCTACCGAGTCGTCGAGCAGCGCCCGTACATGACGGAGCATCCGGTACCGGTAGCGGCTGCCCCGGTCCACCTGCAGCAGCGAGGTCTCGGCGAGGTCCGCCAGCAACCCGAAGTCCTCCAGTTCGGTGATTCCCCCCGGGGCCGCCTCGACTCCGCCCGCCCCGGGGCGTGCGTCAGCGTCGCGCGCCAGCTGGACGAGCAGCCGCTCGTGCCGCTCCCCCAGCAGGTCGAGACTCCACCGGAGGCTGGCCTCGGGGCTGCGCTGGTGCGGCAGGACGCGCGGGTCGTCCGAGCCGAGCAGCCGAAGCGTCCGGCCGCCCGCCAGCAACAGGTCCAGCGGAACGATCCGTAGCCTGCGCGCGGCGAACTCGATGAGACGCGGCAGGCCGTCCAGCAGGGAGACCAGGGCCCCGAGCCGCTCCCCCTGCCCGGACAGGTCCAGGTCCGGGCATTCGCCGCCGGCCCGGCTCACCAGCAGCTCCACCGCCGCGGCCGGGGCGAGCGGCGCCACTTCGTGCAGGGTCGTGCCGGCCAGCTCGGGCGGCCGACGGGCCGTCACCAGCACATGTGCCTCCGGAAAGCGCGCCAGCAGCCGGTCGACCAGCCGCGCGGTCGTCCTTCGCAGGTGCTCGGCATTGTCGAGGACCAGCACCAGTCGCTGCCGGCTCCCGGTGACGAGGCGCACCCCGAGCACCTCGGCGACGGCCTCCTCGGCCCGCTCCAGCGCCGCGTCGACGCCCGTGCACCGCTCCTGGGGAATCCGTCCCAGGTCGACGACGGCCACTCCCTCGCCGAGCCGTCCGCCGACCTCCTCGGCGGCGGCGAGCGCCACCCGGGACTTGCCCGCACCGCCCGCACCGGTGACCACGACGACCTGCCGCTCAAGGAGCAGCCGGCCCAGGAGTGCCACCTGGGTGTCCCGCCCGACGAGGGACGAGCGCGGCGGCCGGCCGCCCCGCCAGGTCGCCGGCTCGTCGCCGAGCACTTTCAGCCACTCTGCGGCCATGCCGACCGGCGTGCCCAGTTCCTCCACGGCGGCCGACCGCAGCTTCTCCTTCAGCCTCGGGTCCAGCACGTCCAACAGCATGTCCACCGAGCTCCGGCGCGGACGCCGGATCACCCCGCGTTCGAAGTTGCGGATGGTTCTGACGCTGATACCGGAGGAATCGGAGAGCTCCTCCTGTGTCATGCCGCTCCGGAGCCGCAGGCCCAACAGCAGATTTTCCTTCATGTCGTTCACCCTCGGGGCACGGAGCACACCGCGGCGAAGCGGCGCTCTCTCGGATGGGGAGTCGCCGCATTCTTGAACGGCTCATTCCTGTTCCGCTCCCGTCGGTGTACCGATGAGCGGTGTACCGCTGACCAGTAACCACGTCTATGCTTCGGGCGGAGCAAGCGGGCCTCGTACTCGTGCGCTGGAGGGAGAGTGCTCGTGAGCACACGTGGCGGCACGCCCGAAGGCGCACTCACAGGCTCGGAGTCCGCGCCGGCACTGTGCTTCCGTATCCTCGGCCCGCTGGAGGGCTGGGTCGGCGAGCGTCGGCTGGATCTCGGCGGCCCCATCCCCCGGCGCATCCTCGCCGTGCTCCTGCTGGAGCCGGGTCGGCTGCTGACGGTGGACCGGCTGGTGGACGCCGCCTGGCCGGAAGAGCCCCCGGCAACCGCTTCGCACCAGGTCCGCAAGGCCATCAGCGAACTGCGCCGCCGCATCCCCGACGGCACCCGTGTGCTGATCACCGACGGCCCCGGGTACGCGATCGCCAGGGACACGCCGCTGGACGCGGCCGAGTTCACCGCGAAGGTCCGCGAAGGCGAAGCGCTCGCCCGGCGCGGCAGCAACGAGGAAGCCGCGGACCTGCTCGGCGCCGCCATCGCGCTGCGCCGGGGCCCGGTGCTCTCCGGGATCGGCGACGGCGTCATCGAGTCCGTCGCACGGGCCATGGAGGAGCATCATCTCTCGGTCGTGGAACGGTACTTCGACTTGCGGCTGACCTCCGGGCGGCCCGCCGAACTCATCGGCGAGCTCCGGGAGTACACCGGCCGGCATCCGCTCCGGGAGAGGCTGTGCGGCCTGCTGATGCAGGCGCTGTTCCGCTCCGGCAGACGGGCCGAGGCGCTCACCGAGTACGAGCGGCTGCGCAGGGCGCTGGCCGCGGAGCTCGGCGTGGATCCGGACCCGCATGTGGCCAAGCTGTACGAGGAGATCCTGGTCGAGCGTACGGACTCCGACCCGGTGGAAGCCCCCGCCCGCAGCAACGCGCAGGCGGCGCCAAGCGCGTTGGCGGAATCCGGGCCCGCGGTGACCGCCGTGCCCCGTACGCTCCCGTTCGACCTCGTCGACTTCGTCGGCAGGGGCAAGGAACTGCGCCAGTTGCTTGAGACGGCACGTCAGGACGCCCTGCGCTCCCGTGTCATCGCCATCGACGGGATGGGCGGCACCGGCAAGACCTCGCTCGCGGTGCACGCGGCCCACCAACTCGCCGACGAGTACCCCGGCGGCCAGTTGTATCTGAACCTCCGGGGCTTCTCGCGGGACGAGCGGCCGGTCACGCTCAGCGCCGCGCTGGAGGTCCTGTTGCGCTCCTTCGGCGTCGCGCAGGATCGTATCCCCGACCATGTGGTCGACAAGGAACTCCTATGGCGCGCGGTCCTGGCCCGGCGCCGCGTCCTTCTACTCCTCGACAACGTTGGCAACGACACCGCGCTGGTGAGCCGGCTGCTGCCCACCACTCCGGGCTGCCTGGTGCTGGTCACCAGCCGCGCCCGCCTGGTCGAACTCGACGGCGCGGAGTGGATCTCCATCGACGTGCTCGAACCCGAGGAGAGCATGCAGTTCGTCGCCCGGCTGCTCGGCCCGGAGCGGGTCGGGGCCGAGCCGGCGGCCAGCCGGGAACTGACCCAGCTGTGCGATCACATGCCGCTGGCGCTGCGCATCGCGACGGCGCGGCTCAGCAACCGGCGCACCTGGGCGCTGAGTTATCTGGTCGAACGGCTCCGCGACGAGAACCGCAAGCTCAGCGAGCTCAACTCCGGACGCCGCGGGGTGGCTCCCACCCTGCGGCTGTCCTACCAGGTGCTGCCCGAGGAGTGCCGCCGGACCTTCCGCACGCTGTCACTGCACCCCGGTCCGGATTTCGACGCCCACTCGGCGGGGGCCGTGCTGGCTCAGGGCGAGCAGGAGACCGAGGACCAGCTGGAGCACCTGCTCGACGCGCACCTTCTGCAACAGCCGGAGGCCGGCCGGTACACCTACCACGACCTGGTGCGCAGCTACGCCCGCAGTCTGTGCGAGGACGTGGCCGCCGAGGAGCGGGACGCCACGTCGAAGCGCCTGCTGGACTACTACCTGGCCGCCACCGAGGCTGCCTGCGACATCCTGTACCCGGGCCGCAGCCATCGGCCCACCGGACTCGATCTTCCGCCGGTACAGCTGGGAGCGCTGGTGCGGGCGGACGGTGCGAAGACGTGGTTCGCCAGGGAACACACCGCCCTGGCCAACGTGGTCCACTACGCCGCCTCCGTCGGGCAGTACCGGCATGCCGTGGGCCTGAGCCGGAACCTCGCCTTCTACCTCAACTCACTCGGAGCGCTCGACGAGTTCGAGGAATTCACCCGGATCGCCGTGCAGTGCGCGCGGAAGCTGGAGGACACCCAGCTGCTCAGTGTGAGCCTGGCCAACCTCGGCGTCGCGTGCTGGAAACTGGGCCGGTTCGCCGAAGGCATCGAGGCGGCCACATCGGGTCTTGATCTCGCCATGGAGGTCGGCGACCGGCACACCGAGGCGCACGCCCAGGGCACGCTGGGCCTGTGCAAGAGCCTCCTGGGGCGGTTCCCCGAGGCGCTCGGCCATCTGCGGCAAGCGGCAGCCCTGGAACAGCACCTCGACAGCCCCCGTGCCCAGGCGGACACACTGACCGCGCTCAGCACGCTCTACGAGCAGTGGGGCCGCTACCGGGAAGCGGCCGAGGCGGGGCAGCGTGCCGTCTCGCTGCTCGACGGGCTGGGCCGGCACGAGAGCGCCCTGTCGATCCAGACGGACCTGGCTCTCGCCCGGATCGGCCTGCGCGACCTCGTCGGGGCGGAGGAGTGCCTGGCACAGGCGCGCGGCCTGTGCGAGGACAGCAACGAACCCGGCCTGATGGCCCTGGCCATGGCCCTGTCGGCCGAGATCGGCTACTGCTCGGGGGACCCCGTGTGGGCGGACCGCTTGACCCGGCAGGCCCAGGAACAGGTGGAACAGAGCAGGTCGCCGCTGCGCCAGGCCAAGGCGCGGAACATCCTGGGACGCCTGTTCCACAGCCGTGGCCGGCACGAGGAGGCGATGCGCCAGCACAGCGAGGCCTACCGGGCGGCCACCTCCGTCAGCTTCCGCACGGAGGAGGCGTACGCCCTGGCGGGCATGGCCACGGCGGCCGGTGCGCTCGGCGACGACGACACCGCCGGTGCGCACCGCGCCGCCGCCGAGACGGTGTTCGCACGATTAGGGGTGCCGGTGGAGCGCCGTCGTCGCCCACCTGAACCGGTCAGTCCGACACCACGCCCGTGATGGGGTGGTCGGTGGGCACCTTGTCGTCCGCCCGCAGCTGGGCATGTCCGCCGGCGCTGCCGTCGGGCCCGTACGAGGCCATTCCACCGAGCGCCACGACGGCCATGAGGACGAGGAGCACGGCGAGGCGCTCGATGAGGGTGACCGGGGTGCGCTGCATGGTGGACTCCTGGAAAGTGGGGGGGTTGTTCTTTCGACGCCTGCTACGTTCCCTGAGCCCATTCCTGAACCGGTACCGTGGCATTCCTGATGGTCAGGGGGGCATCGGGAAGCCGACGAATGCGCAGGTCAGCGCCGTCCGATATGACAGACGATGACTCTTGCCCCCGTCTCGGAGAGCGTCACCTCGGTCAGCGCGGGGCCGGATTCGTGCCCGCGCAGATCCAGGTTCGCGCGTACGGCGGTGTGTATCTCCGCCCGCTCCGCTTCACTGAGCTGGACGCCCTCGGCCCTGCCGGATCCCTCGTCGCCGTCCGTCTCCCGGATCCGGACGACCTCATGCATACCGTCGGTCGTCGCCGTCTCCACTGCGAACATCCCATTCCTCCTCTTGTCGAGCGACGGCGCCTCGTCGTGCCCAGAGCCGGGGGCCGTGCGGAAACGCCGGCGGGCGCCGCGCCGCCGGGACGGCCCGCTGAGGACCGTACGGAGCGCGCGCTGCCCCGACGAGTTCCGCCCCGCGGCACGACGGCCGTCCGCAGCGGGCGCGTACCGACTCCCGTTCGCCGTCCTTCACCGCCGACGATCCTCGGCCCCCGCGGGCGCGAGCACCAGGAAATCCGTCGGCAAATTGCCGGACGCCACCCGGCAATTCCGCCGCGCGGCAGCTCCGGTGAAGCCCGCCGATCCTGTTCGGGCACGGGAATGGCGAGCGGTGGGCGCGGCTCTCCGGACTGAACAGTCCGGAGAGCCGCTCTCACCTGTCGCGACGGCGCGTTGCCACCGAATGCGTCAGTGGTTGACGCAGGTGTTGCCGGCGGCCGGGTTGAGCAGACCGATGAGGTCGATGCTGTCTCCGCAGGCGTTGACCGGAATGCCGACCGGAATCTGGATGACGTCGCCCGAGAGGACGCCCGGGGAGTTTTCCGCGGCGCCGACGACGGGCGGGTTGGGATCGGCGGCAGCCGTGCCGACACCGCCGAGGACGATGAGGCAGGTGCCCGCGATGGTGGCCGCAGCCTTTGTCAGTCGAGACATGAACGCGCTCCTTGCGTGTGGGGGGTCACTGGTGCGGTACGAACTGTCATCGGTTCGGAATGGGGCGATGCCTGTCCGCACCAGCGGATAGATGCCCGCCACGGCCCGAGGAAACGGCGGAAGCGGGGACGAACACCCGATCGGCCGACGGAACACCGGTCCACGGGGGGCCGGGGCCGGCCGGGGTGAGACGGCCGGCGCGCCGGCGGGCCGTCGGCCGAACGGGCTCACCACACAGTTCGATGCTTTGCTGGAAATCCAGGCGAAAGATATGTCGACTGGACCCATGTCCGGCAGGTGAAAGCCGGCTCACTCAGCGAACCTCTGAACGACGTCCGCCCCCGCCCGGGATCACCCGAGCGGGGGCGGTTCGCTGAAAGCACGCCCGCGCACGAACCGCTCGACATCGCGGTCCCGGCGGGGCACCGGCGTTTCCTGTTGTGGTGCAGAGTTCAGGAGTGATGATGCAGCTGCGGCACGACGCCGATCTTCTCGCCTTCGCCGAGGACGACGAACTGGCCCATCATTCCGTTGTCCTCGTGCTGCAACAGGTGGCAGTGGTACATGTACGGCACGTTCGGGTCGGTCGAGCCACTGAAGCGCATCGCCAGCCGGTAGTGCTTTCCCTGTGCCAGCAGGACGGTGTCCTTCCAGCCGCGCACGTGTGGTTCCGGCTTCCCGCCGTCGACCGTCAGCACCTGGAACTGCACATCGTGGATGTGGAAGTTGTGCAGGAAACCGTTGTCGTTGACCACGTCCCACACCTCGACGGTGCCCTCGCGGACACCGAAGTCGATGCGGTCCATCGCCATCGACCGGCCGTTGATCTGGTCCGAGGCGAGTACGAAGGAGCGTTCCCGCGCGACCTTTTCGCCGCCCAGGTCCGGCGCGACGCCGAGCGCGGCAGGGATTTCGGCGCCGTCGGACAGCGTGGCCGCGGCCCGGAATTGGCAGATGTCGAGACGGTCGTCGAAGCCATCGATCCGCCCCAGAGTGCCGCCGTACTCGGACGGGTAGGAGCGCAGCTCGACTCGCTCCCCCGGTTTGAAGGCGACCACGATCTCGGCGCGTTCGCCCGGCGAGAGGTACAGGCGCTCCGTGTTCCACGCTCTGGCGAGCAGGCCGCCGTCGGTGGCGACGAGCGAGAACGTCCGGTCGTCGGAGAACCCGAAGTTGTACAGCCGGGCGTTGGAGCCGTTGAGCAACCGCAGCCGTACGAGGTTGGTTGTGACGTCGACGTACGGACCGATCGTGCCGTTGACGAGTACCTCGTCACCCACCACGCCCAGCGAGCCGCCCAGCGGCACCCGCTTCTCGAACTCGTTGTCCCCGTCGAACGCACGGTCCTGAACGATCATCGGGATGTCGTCCACGCCGTACTCGGACGGCAGCTTGGACGCCTTGGTGCCTTCGTCGTCGACGATGAACAGCCCGGCGAGGCCCCGGTACATGTGGTCGGCGGTCGAGCCGTGTACGTGCGGGTGGTACCAGAGCGTCGCGGCGGGCTGGTCGATGGTCCACTGCGGTTGCCAGGTCCCGCCGGCCGGGACGACCTGGTGCGGTCCGCCGTCCATGGCCGCGGGCAGGTGCATCCCGTGCCAGTGCAGCGAAGTGTCCTGATCCAGATCGTTGCTCACGGCGAACTCGACCCGCTCGCCGCGCCGCGCGCGGATCGTCGGACCGAGGTACGTACCGTTCACGCCCCATGTGCTCGTCTCCGAACCGGCCTTGAACCGGGTCCGGCCCGACTGGATGCCGAGCGCGAAGACCCGGGCACCCGAAGCGTTAACCTTCGACTCCGCCAACTGCGGTATCAACAGGGCCTTGTCGAAGGCGACCTTGCCGACCGTGTCCTGCTTCGCGGCAGCGTAGTAGACACCGAAACCACCACCGGCGAGGACGACCGAGCCGCCGATGCCGAATCCGAGGGCCTTCAGCGCTGTGCGTCGTTTCATATAGACACCGTCCCGCGCCGGAGGGCACCTTTGCGTCGGCGTAAATTACGTAGACGCGCTCTCAGGGGTCAGCCCCGCCACACGGGGGATCTGGATGCCGGTGACATCGGGACCGCTTTCGCCGGACGCCGGAGTGTCGCGGCTGCTCAAGAGTGGACAGATCTTGAACACAGTCTGGTCAACAGCGTTGGTTGCAGCAGGCCGTGGGTATGGCGTTCCGCTTGTACGGTGAAGCCCGCCCGATGGAGATCATGCCGGTCGGAGCCGAAGTGCCTCGCCCGGCAACGCACAGTGTGAAGGACGTCATGAAGATTGGTTTCGCCCTACCCCAGTTCAACAACCAGGCGTACGGCGTCGCCCACACCGCCACATTCGCCTCGGCGATCGAGGAGGCCGGGGGCGCCAGCCTGTGGGTGGGCGACCGGAACCTGGCGGCGGTCCACCCCGTCGTGGGTTACGGCGGGCAGGGCACCACCATCCCGCAGGAACTCAACGCCTCCGCCGACCCCTTCGTCCTGCTCGGCGTCGCCGCCTCCGCGACCAGCCGAGTACTGCTCGGCTCCCACGTCTTGGTCGCCCCGCTCTACCCGCCCGTCCAGCTCGCCCGCTCCCTCACGACGATCGACCTGATCAGCGGCGGACGCCTGCTGCCCGGCTTCGGGATCGGCTGGTCCCCCGAGGAATACCAGGCAGCCGGACCGGACTTCACCCGCCGAGGCGCCCGCATGGAAGAACTGCTCGATGCCCTCGACGCCATCTGGACCACCGACCCGGCCCAGTACGAGGGCGCGCAACTGTCCGTACCCGAACACCACTCACCGCTGAAGCCGGCGCAACAGCCCCGGCCGCCCTTCTACCTCGGCGCCATGTCCGAGCGCGCGCTGCGCCGCGTCGCCCGACGCGGCGACGGCTGGCTGCCGTTGGTCGTCGTCCCCAGTTACGTCGACATCGACGGCCTGGTCACACAGCGCGCTCAGCTGGACGAACTGGCCCAGCAGAACGGCCGGGACCCCCGAGCGATCGACACGGTTCTGCGGGTGAACATCGACGCCGGCACGAGCACCGCCCAGGTCGCCGACACCGTCAAGGAAATCCACGAACGCACAGGCATCGACCACTTCATGGTCGACTCCATGTACGACGTGGACACCGTAGACGGCTCCATCGAGCACGCCCGCGAAATCCTTGAGCTGGTGACGAGGGGCTGAAAGCGCCTCCGCAGCCGGCCGTTGGTGCCAGGGGCAGATGAGGCCGGAAGCGGGAGCGGAACCCTTTCCGTCCGCGTCACCGATAGAAGTCCGTCGATCGAAAGAATGGGTAACAGATGTCCAATGAGGCCATGTTTGATCACACGAGCTTGGGCGGGTCGGGGCTGTCCGTTGCGCCGTTGTGTTTGGGCGGGAACGTGTTCGGCTGGACCGCCGACCGGGAGCAGTCGTTCGCCGTACTCGATGCCTACACGGCTGCGGGCGGGAACTTCATCGACACCGCCGACGCGTACATGTACCAGTTTCCCGGAAGCCAGGCCGGTCAGTCCGAAAGCCTGATCGGCGAATGGCTCACCGCGCGCGGCAACCGCGCCGACATCGTAATCGCCACGAAGGTCGGCGACCATCCCGAGCGCAAAGGCCTCAAGCCCGCCAACATCAAAGCCGCCCTCGACGACTCGCTGCGCCGTCTGGGCACCGACCACATCGACCTCTACTACGTCCACTTCGACGACGAATCCGTACCCGTCGAAGACATCGTCACCACGCTCGACGACCTGGTACGCGCAGGAACGGTACGGGCACTCGGGGCCTCCAACGTCACCCCGGCACGTCTCGACGCCATGCTGCAGTTCGCCCAGCGTGAGGGCCTGGCGAGCTTCCAGGTACTCCAGCCCCAGTACAACCTCGTCTCCCGCGACACCTACGAAGGCGAACGCCGCGACATCGCCGAGCGCGAGGGGCTGGCGTGCGTTCCCTACTTCGCCCTCGCCTCCGGCTTCCTGACCGGGAAATACCGACCCGGCCGTACGGTGGACAGCGTCCGCGACCTACCCGGCCTGGCCGGCGGCTACGCCGACAGCGACCGCGGCACCACCGTCCTCGCCGCGCTGGAAAAGGTCGCCGCGGCGCACGACGCCCACATGGCCACCGTCGCCCTCGCCTGGCTGGCACAACAGCCGACCGTCATTGCACCGATCGCCTCCGCACGAGTCGTGGAGCAGGTGCCGGCCCTCGTCGCTCTGGCGGACCTGCGGCTGTCCGACGCCGAACTGCAGACCCTGAACACCGCCTCCGCCTGACAGCAGTCGTGCCAGTTCTCAGTGGTCCCAGCGCCACTGAGATTGAACCAGTCACCGCTAGTTGAAGCCGGCGGCGCCATGAGCCGAGGCGATCGTGCCGAGATCGCGGTCGTACTGGTCGTCGTGGCCGGAGCGGTGGTGTGGTTCGCACGCCGCAGCCGTAGGAGGGCGTAGTAGCGCACCGTGCTGGTGCGCGGTTCGGTCGCCGCGCACCAGCACGTTCACGTCACACTCCGGCAGGTGCGGGCGCGGCGGTGGTGAGGTTTCCGCTGCGGGCCAGGGCTGCCACTGCGGCTGCGCAGCCGGCACCGACCAGGGCCAGAACGGCCCAGGGAAGGGCGGCGAGTCCTGCGTTGCGGGCGGCGTCGAGAACGGCTCCGGTGGCGAGGTTTCCCATGGTGATGCCGATGCCGCAGACGGTGTTGTAGAGGCCGTAGTGGGTGGCTACCCAGCGTCCGCCGGACAGGGCGACGATGGTGTCCATCTCGAAGGGGTACAGCACGGCGGTCGCGGCGGCGAGCAGGGCGGCGCAGGCCAGCAGCGGCAGCATGACGACCGCGGTGTGCCATCCGGCAGCGGTGAGGTTCCGGCCGGAGGTGAGCATCGGGGGAAGGAAGGCCACGGCCATCAGTCCGAGCCCGGTCACCAGACAGTTCTGGGGTGTGAGGTTGCGTTTGCACCAGGCGGTGATGCGCATCTGCCCGGCGAGCGCGACCAGTCCCGAGACGACGAACAGGGCGCTTGTGGCCGCCGTACCTGGTGTGCCGTCGCCGACCAGGCGTTTGGTCTCCAGCGGCAGTGCCAGGTAGATCTGGAAGGAGAGGACGTACGAGCCGGTCATGGCGGCGGCGAACAGCCAGAACGGCCGGTTGCGCATGACGACGGCTGCCTGCTCGCGCAGCGTTGTTCCCTGCGCCTCGGCGCTGCCGGTCCGCGCCGGCAGCCTGCGCGTCTGCAGCAGGGTCAGGGCGGCGAACAGGACCGCTGCCACCAGGCAGGTGATCGGGAAGGCGACCGCCGTCAGTGCGAGCCCGATCAGTGGTCCCAACAGGATGCCGGCCTGGTAGAAGACGTTGAACAGGGCGAACGCCTCGACACGGCGCTCGCCCGACTCCGCGGCGAGGTAGGCGCGTACGGCCGGATTGAACAGCGCTCCGGCCAGCCCGGTGGCGGCCGAGGCGGCCAGGAGCGTCGGCAGCGTATCGGCGAACGCGAGTGCGGCGAAGCCGATCGTGCGCAGGGCGCATCCGGCGATGATCAGGGGCCGATAGCCGAGCCGGTCGGCAAGCGCTCCGCCGACGAGGAACATGCCCTGCTGGGAGAGGTTGCGCATGCCCAGGATGAGGCCGACCGCCCAGGCGGCCAGGGCCAGGGTGCCCGAGAGGTGGGCGGCCAGGTAGGGCATGAGCATGTAGAAGCCGAGGTTGATGGTGAGCTGGTTGATCAGCAGTAGCTGCACGGTGGGGTCGAAGGAGCGCATGTGGCGCCACGTCGTCTTCACTGCTGGGCTCCGGGGGTGATCGTGGTCGTGGGGTCGGTGACGGTGGCGCAGCGTGTCCACCGCGTCACCTCGCGCGTGCTGGAGGCGTTGATGGTGTCCGGTGCGGTGGGCGCCGGTGCGTCGAGGAGGTTGTGGGTGCGGCAGTAGTCGTCGTTGAAGACGGTGTCGAAGTAGCGGTGCGGCCCGTCGGGGAAGACTGCGGCGATGCGGGTGCCCTCGGGTTGGGTGCGGGCCAGCCAGCCAGCGACCAGGGCGACGGCGCCGACGCTCCAACCGCCGGTGGCGAACTGGCGGGCGGCCAGTCGGCGTGCTGACCAGACAGCTTCGGCCGGCGCGACCCAGTGGACTTCGCTGAATGCCGTGTAGTCGACGTTACGGGGGTAGATCGAGGAGCCGAGTCCGCGCATGAGCCGGGTGCGGGCGGGCTGGCCGAAGATGGTCGAGCCGATGGTGTCGACGCCCACCAGCCGTACGCCGGGGATACGTTGGCGCACTCCGCGGGTGATGCCTGCGGAGTGTCCGCCGGTGCCGACCGCGCACACCAGGATGTCGATGTGCTCCAGCTGGTCGGTGAGCTCGCCGGCAAGGCCCTCGTACGCGGCTACGTTGTCGGGGTTGTGGTACTGGTCCGGCGACCACGCGCCTGGCAGGGCGGCAAGGATTTCGGTGACCTTCTGGCGGCGTGCTTCTTGCCATCCGCCTTCGGGGTGAGGGTGGTCGACGATGTAGAGCGTGGCACCGTGGGCGGTAAGCATCCGCTCCATGATCGGTTCCATGCCGGGGTCGGTGACCAGGTGTACGGGGTGGCCGTGCAGGACCCCGGCGAGTGCCAGGCCGAGTCCAAGGGTGCCGGAGGTGGATTCCACGATCGGGGCGCCAGGGCGCAGATCACCGCGTTCGCGGGCCTTGGCGACCATGTGGAGCGCGGCGCGATCCTTGATGCCTCCCGGGTTGAACCCTTCCAGTTTGGCCCAGAAGCCGCCGGGCGCGGTCGCGAGGGGCTCGTCCACCCACAGCACGGGGGTGTTGCCGACAGCTTCCAGCACACTGCCCGGAGGTGTCTTCGGCTTTTTGGGCAGGGACAGTTCAGTCATGAGCGGGTTTCTTTCGTGCGTGGGGGCACGATGGCGGCGCTGCGGTCGTCCGTGACGAGGCGTACGGCATCGTCCCCGAGGCGAAGAGGGGTGCTGTCAGGCACTGGCGACGGCGGCGCTGCGCTGCCGTTCGCCTGTACCTGGCCTCTTCATCTGCGGGACACGCACAGCCGGTTCAGGACGTCTCGTGCCGGCACACCCGGGGGCCCGCGACGGCGTACCGCGGAGCACGTCGCGCTCGGGGCCGTCGCGGCGGAGGCATCGATCAACGCCGCGGGTAGTTCATGCGGGTGACGCTTTCCCTGCCCCTGCCCCTGCGTCGCGACGTGCTGCTCGCTGACGGGCACGCAGTGATCGCGATCCCCGCCCTGACAGCCGACAGTCGTTTCTGAGGTGAACTGCGCGCCGGGCTCGCGCTGTTGCGGTGTAGCAGGCGCCGCCACAAGGGCGGTCACTGCCTGTTGGTCGATTGTCATGCCGACCAGGCGGTGATGACCGCCGCTGTCGCATGCGCCGAGCAGCAGCGCGGCCAGCGCCGCCACCATCAAGGCGACGACGAAGCTGTCCCGCTCCTTGCTCACCCACCACGATCGACTCCGCACAGTGACAGTTACGCTACCTTGCGCACACGGCTGCGGTGTCCGTGAGCCCTCCGAACGAGTGAGGGAGAACCGGCCACACTATGTGTCCGGCGGATCAGTGCTCATGCAAGGCGGGCCGGTGGACAGGCCCATGGGCATCGTCGCAGTGCGTGTCCGTCTCGGTCTCTTCCCGGCCGCTGATGCGCAGAAGCCCCTGGAACTCGCTGCCGACGTGATCGACCTGCAACGTGGTGTGGGTGATGCCTGGGCCGGTCGCCAGCAGCTGTTCGAGGTCCCGGCGTACTGCGTGGCAATCCTCGGACGCTTCCACCAGCACATGGGCGGACAAAGCACTCTGTCCGGATGTGATCGTCCAGATGTGCAGATCGTGAACCTCGGCCACACCCTTCTGCGCAACGAGCAGATCACCGAGGACGTCCGGGTCGATGCCTGCCGGGGCGGCTTCCAGGAAGATCCGCCCCGAATCGCGCACCAGGCCGTAGCCGGCCTTGAGCATCAGCGCGACCACCAGCAACGAGGCGATGGCATCCGCACGGCCGAAACCGGTGAACAGCACCACGGCGCCGGCAATGGCAGTGGCGATGAATCCGAACAGGTCGGTCAGGATGTGCTGGTAGGCGCCTTCGACATTCAGAGAGGTCCGATTGGCTCGTGAAATCGCCCAGGTCGCGACCAGATTGACCGCCACTCCTACCAGCGCCGTGGCCAGGACGAGACCACCGGTCACGCTGGGTGGGGCGATCAGCCGGTGGATCGCCTCGTAGGCCAGCCATACCGACAACAGCAACAACGTCAATCCGTTGGCCTGGGCGGACAGAATTTCCACGCGCTTCAGGCCGAAGGTGTAGGAGCCCTTGGCGGGGCGGGCGGCGAGCCGCATCGCGACCAGCGCAAGCACGATCGAGGCGACATCGGTGAGCATGTGAGCCGCGTCGGAGATCAACGCCAGCGAATTGGCCAGTACCCCGATGACCACCTCGGCCGACATGAACACCGCGATCAGCACCAGCGCGAGCGTCAGCCATCGGCGGTCCGCGTCGGCGGACACCCCGTGAGCGTGGCCTCCGTGCCCGTCGTCGTGCTCCTGGTCGTGATCGTGCTTCTTGGCCATGACCGTGGTCCTCCCCGGGGTCCGAGACGGGCCCACGTCCGAAAGTGAAGCGCAGATCGGGCGAAGATCCAAAGGCTGCATTGAAGACCGTTGTCGTTCCCGCCAACGCACACCGGGCGCGGGATACCGACCCCCGTCTCGGGCAAAGGTCAGGGCCGTGACGCCGCATAGAACGGCATCGAGTCCAGACTCGTGATCTCGATGTTCTTGCCGGTCCGTGGAGCGTGGATCGCTTTGCCGTTTCCGACGTACAGGCCGTTGTGCTGGCTGCTGTTGTACCAGTAGATGATGTCGCCGGGCTGGAGATCAGCCCGCGACACCTTCCTGCCGACCGAGTACTGCTGCTGCACGGTACGCGGCAGTGAGACGCCCACGGACCGCCAGGAGGCACCCGTCAGGCCGGAGCAGTCAAAGGAGTTGGGACCGGTCGATCCCCACTCGTAGGGCTTGCCCAGCTGCGCGTACGCGAACTCCAATGCCGCCTTCGCCCTGCCGCTGGCCGGGCCGTTGTAGGTCGCCGCGCTGTCGCTGGTGCCGGAGGCAGCGTCCTCACGGGCCTCGGCCGCCCGTATCCGGGACCGTTCCTGGGTTGTCAGGCTGTTGAGAAGCTGACGGGCCCGACTGAGCTTGTCCCGCACTTCCTTCTTCTTGGCAGCAGCCTGGCTGCGCAGGATCTGCAACTCCTCCAGGCGATCGGTGACCGTCGCGCGTTCTTGGGCCAGTTCCCTCTGCATCTTCTGCATCGCACGCATGGATCCCGCCTGCCGGTCGCCGGTCCGGCCGAGTACCTCGGCCCGCTCCAGGTACGTCTCCGGATCGCCGGACAGGAAAAGCTGTACGGAAGGGTCGAGGCCGCCGCTTCGGTACTGGGCTGCCGCCAAGGGACCGATCTCCGCCCGGAGCTCGTTGATCTCCTCCTGCTTACGGGCCAGCTTGTCCCGCGCGCTGTCTGCCTTGCCCTGGAGCGTCTTCTGCTGCGCGCGCACGCTGTTGTACTCCTCCGTCGGGGCCTCGGCCTCTTCGTAGAGTTTCTCCACCTGCTTGCGTACTTCGTCAGCCGATGGTTTCGGTGCGGCCTGCCCCTGGGTCGACAGGAGACTCACCGCACCGGCGGCAAGGCCGACGGAGGCAATCCGCGTCCGGCTGATCGGCTTCGGCCGACGATGCGTTCCCATTTCGCGGTGACTCCTCAAGACAACTGGCCGACGCGGACCAGGACATGGCCGACAAGGGCGTCAACACGAGATCGCCCGTAACAACTTAGTAGCTTAGTAGTTGGTCTCGCAACAGCCGCACACCGGCGAGGGATCAGCTCCCATCAGAACGGGTTGGGCAGCCAGTCAGCCGATTCCTGTACAGGACAGCACCAGCGGTACCAGCGGGGCGGCTGCCGCCGCGGAGACAAGACCTGCCCGCAGGAGCGGATGTGGTGCCGCTTGCGGGCTCAGGATCCGACGCATACGGATCACAGCGGTCGGGCCGGAGGCGGCCAGCGACCCGACGGGCGTCCTTGCCGCCGCCAGTTCCACGACGGCGCTCGCCAGCACATGGCGCGGATACGTATGCAGGGCACGATCGTCCGCAGCCATCTCCAGGAGCAGCGCCGTCTGCTGGGATGCGTTGCGGGCCAGTGAGAGCCCCCGGAAGACGAGGCGGAAGGCGTCTGCGACCGCCAGCACCAGATGGTGACGTCCTGCGATGTGCGCCCTCTCGTGCTCCAGAACGGCGCCGAGCTGCGCCGGCCGCAGGCAGGCGAGTGCCGCGTCGGAGATGACGATCCGCGGCCGCCGGCCCGGCAGGCAGTACGCGGCGGGAACGGCATAGGGCAGGACAGTGACTCCGAGTTCCGGCACGCACCGTCCGACCAGGTCGAGCGCCCTGCGATGCCGCGCCCGCGCCCTGCTGGAGGCCGTCAACCGACCTCCAGCGCCGGCAAGGAGCGCGATCAGCACCACGGCCGGCCACGCAACGGCGAACCGGTCCGATCCGGCAGATATCGAATCACCGTGCACACCGCAGGTGCGCAGGAGGTCGACCATGACGATGTGCAGGTGCTGCGACGGCATCGCCAGGCCGTAGCCCGCCAGCATGACCGCGAGGGAGAAGGACAAGGTCATCGCCTGCCACACCACGGCTCCCAGCAGGGGGGCCCGCTGGGGCCACCGGCTTCTCTTCACGATCCCAGGACCGATGAACCCGATAGCCGTCGCGTAGGCGAACAGCACGAGTGTCGCGCTCACGCGTCAGCCTGCGTGCCCATACTGCTCAGCGCCTCACGCAGAGCGGCCACCTCGTCGGGAGACATAGCCTCAACGAATTGCAGCAGCGCAGCCGGACGGTCCTTGCTCACGCCCAGGCCGTCCTCCATCAGCGCCGCCGCATAGGCCTCACGACTGCGGACCGGCATGTACAGCCAGGCGCGTCCTTCTTTGGACCGCCGCAACCATCCCTTGCTGTGCAGGATGTTGGTAACGGTCATGACGGTCGTATACGCGATGGGGCGCAGCTTGTTGATGTCGTCACAAATCTCACGCACCGTCGCAAGCCGGTTCCACGCCCACAAGCGGTCCATGATCTCCGCTTCGAGATCCCCCAACCGCCGCATGATGGCCTGCTCCTTCCGCTGCCCATAACCCTGGCCATGATAGACGCGCTCTCCCACCACCCTTCCCGTCCCGAAGGCTCAAGCAGGGCTCAGGCGACGAAGACGCAGAAGGGGTGCCCTGCGGGGTCCGCGTAGACGCGGAAGGGCTCGTCGGGTCCCTGCTTGTTGTCGGAGAGCAGGCGTCCACCCAGGTCCAGCACACGCTGGTGCTGTGCCTTGAGGTCCTCGATCGACAACACGCTCAAATCGAGGTGCAGTTGCTGCGGCACCGGGCCTTCGGGCCACGTCGGTCGCGTCAGTTGGTCGACGTATTGGAAGGCCAGTTGCGGTGTGCCGTCCTCGGTGCGCAAGACCAGCCAGTCCTGTCCCCGTTCGTCGGGCGCTCCCGCCTCGGGTGGCTCGTCCCCGGGCCCGTAGGTCAGGCCGAGCAGCGAGCGGTAGAACTCCGCGAGTCCTCGGGGGTCGGTGCTGTCGAGCACCACCTGGCACAGTTTCAGCGAGCCTTTTTCGGCTACCAATGTGATCACCTCTGTCGCTAGTGTGCCCGGTGGGCCGAGGGGAAACAGAAACGCCACTATCGGGTGTACGGCAATTGCATGGACATGAAGCACCTGCTCGTGATCACACCTGGCATACGCGCATATCGCGAATACCTGTTGGCTCCTGATATGCCGAGTCATACGCACAGCGTCCTGGTGGAGGAGTACGCCCGGGCCCGAGATTGCAGGCACGTCGACGGTCGGGAGACCGGCCAGAAAGCGCTCGGGGTGTCGAGCATCCGAAGCGAGCTGAACCCGCGCCGTATGCCCGAACCCGGAGCACGGAGCCACAGAATTATGGGCTCAGGCCGATGTCCCCTTCTGCTGTGCGGCCTTGGCCGTGATGTCCACGGTGTCCTTGGCCGCCGGGGCGGTCACCTTCACGTCGGTGCCGAAGTCGCTGAATTTCACCGTGGTGACGACCTTCGTCGATGCGTTCGTCGCCGGGCTCGAACTCTGACTGCCCGAGGGCGTGGCGGTCACCGAGACCTTCTCCTGACGCATCCGGCCCTCGTCGTCCAGCCAGATGTCGAGCGGCAGCGAGTCGCCGAGCTGCTGCTTCAGTTTCTGCACGTCAGCGGCGCTCTGTCCCTTTGCCAACTGAGCGACGTCGACCGAGACCTTGTAGTGGGTGGTCTTCGCCCCGTCGATCGTCTCGTTCCCCGCTTTGGTGACGTCCTTGTCGTTGATGCCCTTGACATAGGAGAACGACTGGGCGGGGTCGCTGTACTGCGAACTCCCGCCGGACTGCCGCGCCAGCTTCTCCAGGTCGATCTTTATCCATGACTTGCCCTGCGGCAGTTGGCTGCGCTGCTGGGTCGGTGGCTGCTGGTAGATGACCCCGTTCAGGGTGCGCTGCTGGAGCTTCTGGTTCTCGGCGGTCAGGGTCAGATCGCTGCTGCCGTTCGACAGGTCGATGACGCCGGAGCCGTGTGCGGTCGCCTGCTGGTCCGCTCCCTGGACCTGGGTGTCGATGGTCATTTTGGCGGTCTTCGCATCGGCGGTCTTCTGATAGGCGGCACGCACCGCCTGAGTGCCTTGCTCGGAGGCTGCGGGCGAGGGCTTGGAGGCCGCTGTCGCACCGTCAGCCTTCTTCGCCGGCTTCCCGCCGTCATCCCCGCATCCGGCCAGAGCGCCCGTCAGCAGTAAGCCGCCCGCCAGCATCGTCGCCGTGTGTCGTCGTACCGCAACTCGCCTCATCGCGTCCCCTTTGAGCAATCATGCAATAGGCCGACATTGTCTGAGAAGCCGAGTGCCCTCGAAGATCCGCCTCACACCGTCGCCTCACGATCAGAGCGCATATGTCGCGTTCAACGAGATGGGGCAAGGCGCTGGTTCTGGCGGCCTCGGGGCCGACGACAGGCTCACCCCGCGAAGCATCCGAAATCTTCGTTGTCACGACTCCGGTAATGCTTCAGCGAATCTTCCTCTCCGCTTTCGAAGACCACACGCCCCGCGGCAAGTTGCTCAGGCCGAAAGGTAACGAAGCCAGATACCAGTTCGTCAGACGTCATATTGGTTTCGAGGGCATACGTGACCCCGGGGCGGAGCCGGGTAGTCATAGGGAGAAGCGTGGTGAAACCTTCTGGCGTTTCACCGATGGAGATGCGCTTCAAGAGGTTGTCCTGAGTGGCTTTAATGTGCCAAAGCAGCTCACCAGGGTCATCCGCGGTGCTCTCGTTCGCCCACTCGTAGAGACCTACCTCGGCGACTCCGTCGTGCTTGGCACGAGGGCAGTCCCGCCATCCGATCACCGGTTTGGAGACATCACCACCGACGAAGAGCGGGGTGTACTTGGCCCCGCAGCCACTCAGCAGCAGCACAAGTCCCAGAACCATCGCCGCTCTCCCCCAACTCATGCGGGGAGTTTACGCATTCGAGCGCCGACCGGGTCCTGGCCGACGTCTCAAGCGGACCGGGGTGGTGCGATCGGCAGAATCACCCACAAGCCCTCTGGTGCGTGTCAGCTGCTCGGTGCGTGACTGAGGTCGACGACGCGGAAGACATTGCCGTCCGGATCCGCGAGGACGACGAAGTCCGCCTGAGGCGGGTATTGGTACCAGTCGACCCTCTTCGCACCGAGCGCCACAAGCCGTTGGACTTCGGCTTCCTGCTCCGAAGTTGCGCACGTCGAGGTACAGGCGCGTCAGCAGCTTGCCGAGCAGCCTGTCCAGGGCCGCCGACCACAAGTGCTACGGGGTGAAAAGCACCTTCACCGCCCCGTCCTGCTTCTGCTGGAACATCTTGTACGCCTCCGGGGCCTGGCTCAGTGGCAACCTGTGCGTCGCGAAGTCATCCACGCCCAGGGGATCCGCGTCCGTGAGCAGGGGAAGGATGTCGTCCACCCACCGCCATACGTTGGCCTGGCCCATACGGAGCTGGATCTGCTTGTCGAACATGGTCAGCAGGGGCAGCGGGTCGGCCGCTCCCCCGTAGACGCCGGAGAGGGAGATGGTGCCCCCGCGGCGGACCAGGTCGATGGCCAGGTACAGGGCGGAGAGGCGGTCCACGCCGGCGCGCTGCATCAGCTTGGCGGCGAACGCATCGGGCAGCAGCGAGGTCAACTGCTGCATGCCCTTGGCGATCGGAGCGCCGTGCGCCTCCATCCCGACGGCGTCGATGACGGAGTCGGGTCCGCGCCCGCCGGTGAGGTCCCGTACAACATCGGTGATCTTGTCGCCGTGCTCGTTGAGGTCGAGCGTGTGGACACCGCGGGCCTGCGCCCGCCGAAGCCGCTCCGGTACCAGGTCGATGCCAATGACCTTCTCCGCGCCGCGGTGCAGGGCGATGCGGGTACTCATGTCTCCGATCGGCCCCAGACCCAGGACGGCGACCGTGCCGCCCGGCGGCACCGCCGCGTACTCCACCGCCTGCCAGGCGGTCGGCAGGACGTCGGACAGGTAGACGAAACGGTCGTCCGACGGGCCCGGAGGTACGGCGATGGGCAGCGTGTTCCCGAAGGGGACGCGCAGGTACTCGGCCTGACCGCCGGGGACCTGCCCGTAGAGCTTGGTGTATCCGAAGAGGGAGGCACCGGTCCCGTGCTCGTGGACCTGTGTCGTCTCGCACTGGGACTGCAGCCCCTGCTTACACATGAAACACGTGCCGCACGAGACGTTGAAGGGCACCACCACACGGTCGCCCACCCGCACCGCCGTGACCTCCGCGCCGACTTCCTGGACGATCCCCATGGGTTCGTGTCCCAGGATGTCGCCGGCGTCGAGGAACGGGCCGAAGACTTCGTACAGATGCAGATCGGAGCCGCACAGACCGGTGGTCGTCACCTTGATGATCACGTCTGTCGGGTCCTGGATGACGGGGTCCGGAACCTTCTCCACCCGTACATCGCCCTTGCCCTGCCAGGTCAGTGCCCTCATCGTGCCTCCGTCGTCAGGTGGTCTCGTGGTCGTTCGAACTCGGCTCGGTGCTTGCGGAGGTATTCCGCCCCGGCTTGAGGACTTTCGCGAGCGTCGGAATCAGATCGCCGCGGATCGACGCCGTGGACTGTGCTCGACCACATCGGCCAGTCGGCCGAGCATGCTGCGGTGACGCGCCTGGATCAGCGCGTCGACCGCGGCGTTGTGCAGGAACCCGCCCGGTCCGCGCAGCGGGTGTTCGTCGAGGATGACCAAGGTGTGCTCGCCCCAGGGCCGTATGTCGAGGGCGATCCGCGCGGTGCCGAGCCATCCGCTGTCGGCTTCCAGCTCCAGCACGCCGGGCGCTTCGCACCGCCGGACGGTCGTGTTGCCTGACAACGACCACCGGCCCAGCCGCACGGTGTACGCGATGGTGGAACCGACCTGGGGCCACACGCCCGTGTCCGGTCGAGTGTCGGACGTACCGACCACCCACTCGCCGTAGCGCGTGCCGTCGGCAAGCACCGCCCAGACATCCCCGGGCGGTCGTTCGATCAATCGGTGCCGCACAGCCATGGATCCTCCAGCCGACTGGGATTCACTCGTGGTCGTTCCTGGTGCCCAGCCCGTCGCGGCGCATCCCCTGCCACCCACACTCGCAGCAGTCGGGACGCTCGCCCCGCAACACACCCAGCCGGGTGCGCGGCCCGGCGAAAAGCCACCCGTACGCCCTCCCGCCCCGGATGCGCGGCCGCGAGGCGCCCACGACGAGGCCGGAGGGGGCCTGTGGCCGACACGGGAGCAGCACTTCGCGCTGGACGCGCGGTGCGTCACACGGCGGTTGTCGAGCGGGTGATCAGCGCCAGGACGCCAGGGAGACCGTCCTGGACGTAGGCACGTCGTTGCTGGTCCGCCGGGGTTCCCTGGTCGAGGAGCCGGTGGACGAGCGATTCGACCTCCCGCTGATCGCCGGCCGTGTCCAGCGCGGGGCCGGCGTGGTCCAGGAGATGGTGCACGACGTCGGCGGCATCCCGGCGTTTGCCTTCGGGATCGATGAGGGAGGCGCTCATCCCGTGGCGTGCCGCGTGCCAGGTCGCCGCGTGCTGCAATTCCGTCGGGTACTCGGGGATCGGCTGGTCCGCCTTCGTCTCCTCGATCGCGGTGGCGACCAAGGCGCGCACGATCCCGGCGAACATGACCGCGTCGTCCGCCCGCAGTTGGACGTCGGGACACCGCACCTCGACCGTGGGGTAGCGGTCCGAGAGCCGCGCGTGCCAGTAGACCTGTCCCCTGTCGCTGATGGCACCGGAGCTGACCAGCTTGGTGATGCGCCGCTCGTGCTCGTCCTCGTCGGTGAAATGAGGAGGCGGGCCGCTGACCGGCCAGCGGCCGAAGAGGACCGTGCGCCAGCTGGCGAAGCCGGTGTCCTCGCCGTCCCAGAACGGCGAGTTGGCCGACATCGCCACCAGCGTGGGAAGCCAGGGCCGCAACCGGTTGAGTACCTGTACCCCGGTTGCCCGGTCGGGCACCGCCGCGTGCACGTGCATGCCGTTGATCAGTTGCTCGGCCACCAGCCGGGGTGCCTGGGAGGCGATTCCGCGATACCGCGGTTCCGGTGTCACAGGCACCGGGTCGGCTTCCCTCAGCGGGGACGCTCCGCACGCCGCGAGCCGACAGCCCAGCTCCTCGGCCGCCGTGCCCACCGCGTGCCGCAGTCGCAGGAGGTGCCCGCCGACCTCTTCGAGCTCCATGCACACGGGTGTGGCGATCTCGACCTGGGCCTGCAGCAACTCCGCCTGCACCTCGTCGGCGTCGGCGGCCGTGCTCAGGCCCGCTGCTTTCCGTACCTGCTGCCCCAGCGGCACGGGCAGACAGGTCTCCGGATCGATCAGCAGATATTCTTCCTCGACACCTACGGTGATCATGCATGCCTCCGATGCCGTCGATGCCGTACAGGGATCCGGCGCTTGTCCTGTGACGGGTCCACGGTGGCCGCGGTCTCACCGCACTGGCGCCGTGCCCGTTCGTGTGCCGCCCTGTGTACCCGGCGAGATGGCACTCATGCGCGCGCCGGTCGTGCGTCTCGTAGCGAACTTCTGATCCCCACCCGCACACCCGGGCCACGTGCCGGGGCGGAATACCGCGGGATCGCAATTCCTGGTTTATCCGCCCGTTTCCGGGAACCCATGACTGTCCAGGACCGACGTCCAAGACCGAGGAGAGGCGCCATGGCGGAGAACGGGCAGGGCCGAGACGATCCGGTGGACAAGCATCCGCAGCCGGAGTTTCCCCAGCAGGATCAGCGGCACCCGGGGTGGAGCGGCCCCATGGATCCGCCGCCGGACCATGGCGAAGAGTCCTACAAGGGGCACGGGACGCTGAAGGATCTCAAGGCGGTGGTCACGGGCGGTGACTCGGGCATCGGCCGCGCCGTGGCTCTGGCGTACGCCCGGGAGGGCGCCGACGTCCTGATCACCCACCTGCCGGAGGAGGTCGACGAGGCCCGCGAGACCACCCGCCTGGTCGAGGAAGCCGGGCGCAAGGCGGTGGCGGTGGAGTGTGACATCCGTGAGGAGAGTGCCTGCCGGGCACTCATCGAACGGGCGGTCGGCGAGTTCGGCCGGATCGACATCCTCGTGAACAATGCCGCGTACCAGATGTCCCAGCCCGACGGCATCGGCGCCATCTCCACCGAACAGTTCGACCGCGTCATGCGCACCAACCTGTACGGGATGTTCTGGCTCTCGAAGATGGCGCTGCCTCACATCCCGCGAGGTGGCTGCATCATCAACTCGTCGTCGGTTCAGGCGTACAAGCCCAGCCCGCATCTGTTGGACTACGCGATGACCAAGGGCGCCATCGTCACCTTCACCCAGGGGCTGGCACAGATGGTCGCCGAGGACGGAATCCGGGTCAACGCGGTGGCCCCCGGCCCGGTCTGGACCCCTCTCATCCCCGCGACCATGCCGGACACCACCTCCTTCGGCAAGCAGGCGCCGCTGGGCCGCCCGGCCCAGCCGGCGGAAATGGCACCGGCCTATGTCTTCCTCGCGTCGCCCCAGGCCGGCTACATCACAGCGGAGATCCTGAACGCGACTGGCGGAACGCCCCTTCCCTAGCGCGTGCCTGAAGATTCCCGCGAAATTCCTACCAAGCACCAACGAGAATGGATGACGAACCACCATGGCCGCTTCAGCACCGAAGTACACCGTTCCAGGAATGTCGATCAAGGAGGGCGGCGACGTCATCCAACTGCTTCACCTGCGTTTGCACGCCCTGAACGACCTGGCCCTCACGCTCAAGCACATCCACTGGAACGTGGTCGGTCCGCACTTCATCGCGGTACACGAAATGCTCGACCCGCAGGTCGAAGCAGTCCGCGCCATGGTCGACGAGACGGCGGAGCGCATCTCCACCCTGGGCGGATCACCCCACGGGACCCCGGGTGCCCTCGTGAAGGAGCGGACCTGGGACGACTACGCGGTGGGCCGGGCCGGCGCCATCGAGCACCTCGGAGCGCTCGACCTCGTGTACACCGGCGTCATCGCAGAGCACCGCAGTACGGCGGAGGCCACCGACGAACCTGACCCGGTGACGCAAGACATGCTCATCGGTCAGCTGCGACAGCTCGAACTGTTCCAGTGGTTCGTGCGCGCCCACCTGGAGACCGCCGGCGGCGCACTCAGCACCGCCGGTGCATCCACTGAGCGCAAGGCAGCGACTCAGGCGGGAAAGAAGGCCAGCCGAAAGCGCTGACCAACCGTGGTCCTCGCGATCACGCAGGACGGCCGGTGCCGCTGCCGGTGCCGGCCATCCTGAACGGCGGGGAGAGACCTCTGGTGACGGGACGTCGTTCGCCGGGTAAGTGATGCCGAACACACCCGGGTGTAGCCCGGGTTGCATCGGGTAAGCGCCGGAACACCACATCACGCAATGACGCGCGAAGCGACCACGACCGAGCAGCAGCGAGCGACGGGCTGGTTCACCGCCCCGCCGCCGCACGCCGGTCTTAGTGAACGTGAGGAACGTGCCGTGCTGACTCCCCACCCTCAGGACCTCCGAGTGGCCCTGGCCCGCTACGCCGATGCCCGCATCGAAGACGACCGTCACCCCACCGAGGCCACCGCCCGGGCGGTGGACGACGCCACGTACACCCTGTGCGTCATGACGGGCACCAGGAACATCCCGCAAGCTCTGAGCACCGCCGACGCCCTGCTCAGTCGGCACACCACCGTCTTCCCTTCCCGCACCGATACGGCGCCCTCCCAGAGCAGTGATCTGCAGGCCGCCTGAGGGGAGCGCCTGACGGGAGCAGGGCCTCGGGCCTTGTCCCGAGAGTTCTGTTCGCGCTGGTCATGGCTGAGGGACCGTCGTACTGCGACGGTCCCTCAGCCATGACCGCCGCAGCTCGTCGGTCCGGGGCAGGCGCGACGGGGGGCGGGTGGTGGACGCAGCGGAGGACAACATCGCCGACGGTCACCGCGCGGTACGCATGACGGGACGGCAGGGTGGAACTCGGGAAGGTATTACCCCGAGGAGAGAGGTGCCACATGGCCCCCACCACCCGTGACCCGCGTGCTTCCCACCGTCTGACCGGGCTGTCGGCCGTCGTCACCGGCGGCTCGCGCGGCCTGGGCCTGCTGCTCGCCCGGCAGCTCGCCGGGCGAGGGTGCACCGTGACCCTCACCGCCCGCGACGCCGACGAACTCGAACGCGCCGCCGTCCGGCTCCGGGAGGAGACCGGCGCCACCATCCATGTGGCCGTCTGCGACGTCCGGGAACGCTCCACCGTCCGCGAACTCATGCGTGCCACCCACGCCCGCGACGGCCTCGACATCGTGATCGCCAACGCGGGGGTCATTCAGGTCGCCCCGGTCGAGGCGATCGCGGCCGAGGAGTTCGAGGCCGCCATGGGCACGATGTTCGAGGGCACGCTGCACACGGCCCTGGAAGCGCTGCCCTACCTGCGCGAAAGCCATGGCAGGCTCGCCCTCATCGGCTCGGTGGGTGGTCTCCTCGGGGTACCTCACCTGCTGCCGTACTCCTGCGCGAAAGCCGCTGTCGGCGCCCTGGCGGAGGGCCTGCATGCCGAGACGGCGGCCGCAGGGGTGAGCGTGACGGTGGTTCACCCGGGGCTCATGCGGACCGGTTCGCACCGGCAGGCCGAGTTCGGCGGCGACACCGCGGCGGAGTTCGGCTGGTTCAGTGCCTTGTCCGGAACACCGCTGCTGTCCATGGACGCCGATCGCGCGGCCCGCAAGATCGTGGACTCGGTCGCCCGGCGCCGCGCCCGTCTCGTCCTCACCCCCGCCGCCAAGGCCGCCCAACTCGCCCACGGTGTCGCACCCGGCCTCACCACCCGCCTCACCGGGCTCACCGCGCGGCTGCTGCCTTCCGCCGACGGGCAAGGACCGCTACGTCAGGGCCACGAAGCCGGCCTTCCGCGAGGCCCGATGGCCCGGCGACTGCGTGCCTGGGGCAGCGCCCTCAACGACCGGGCCGTCCACCACGCCAACCAGCGACGGCCTGGGCCCCGTACCAGCTCCTGAGGAACTCAGCCGCACCGGCGGTCGGCTGTACCGCGTCCCGCTCGGATCCCTGAACATGCGCGCCAGAACGCAAGGCTAAATAGTTTCCATGCAGCATGTGTTGGTGGTTCAATGCCGGGAACCCGCGGTTCGACTCTGTCTGCCGCCGAAGGGAGCCATCCATGCCGACCCCGGTCGCCGCCACCGCGACGAACACTCCGTCCACCGGCGAAAGGCCCACGGAGCGAATGGCAGGGCTGCCGAGGATCACGGACACCGGCGCGGTCTCCCCCGCCGACGCACGGACCTTGTCGAAGCTGTTCTTCGAGCGGCTGCGGGTTCTGGAAGAGGGCACCCCTGAATACGCCTACGCCCGCAACACGCTCATCGAGATGAACATGTCCCTGGTCCACTTCGCGGCACGGCGGTTCAACCGCCCCTGGGAGCAGGAAGACGTCATCCAGTCCGGGATGATCGGGCTGATCAAGGCGATCGACCGGTTCGACCTGAGCCGCGAGACCGAATTCACGAGCTTCGCGATCCCCTACATCGTGGGCGAGATCAAGCGCTTCTTCCGCGACACCACCTGGAGCGTGCACGTCCCGCGCCGGCTCCAGGAACTACGCATCGAACTGGCGCAAGCGCGCGACGTCCTGGAGAGCCGGCTGGGGCGCGAACCCACGGTGACGGAACTCGCAGCTCGCCTGGGCAGGCCCGAGGACGAGATCATCGAGGGCCTCGTCGCCGCCAACGGCTACAGCTCCGACTCCCTGGACCTGCCGTCCGACAAGAACGACACGCACCGTGCGGGCACCCTCGCCGACCTCGTCGGCGAGAGGGACCAGGACATGGAACTCGTGGAGAACCTCATCTCACTCGCCCCCATGATGACCGGTCTGGACGAGCGCCAGAAGCAGATCCTGAGCATGCGCTTCGGCCAGGACATGACCCAGGCCCAGATCGGCCAACAGCTCGGCTACTCCCAGATGCACATCTCACGCATCCTCAACGACACCCTCGCCAAGCTCCGCAAAGGGCTGCTCGTCGAGCAGTGACAACCGTCCGTCGCCCAGCTTCGGCGCCTGGAAGCCGCCGATCCTCTGCTCAAGCAATTCGGCCAGCCGCAGCGGGGTGCGGTCCTCGAACATCGGGCCGATGAGCTGTACTCCCACCGGCAGACCCTCGGGCGACCGTCCCGTTGGTACGGCGGTGGCCGGCAGTCCGGGCATCGTGGCCAGACCGGCCCAGACGAGCTGGTCGAAGTACGGATACTCGACGCCGTCGACGTCGATCCGACGTCTCATCAGATCGGGGTCGTGGTCGTGCGGGAACGCGGGAGTGGGCGTGATGGGACACACCACGGCGTCGAACTCGGCGAAGAACTGCCGCCAGCCGTGGCGGTGGAGCTCGCGAAGGCTGTTCGTCTCGATCCAGTCGCGATGGCTGAACACCATGCCGCGCAGCCGCGTCGCGTCGAGGCTCTGGTCCTCTGGGTTCAGTTCGGCGGCGCGGGCCTGCAACTGCTCGTACGCTTCGACGGGGAAACGTGCGACGGAGCCCGAGAACAGGAACTTCGTGTAGAGCAGCGCGGCTTCGGTCAGATCGGGCAGCAGCGGACTGTGTCGCTCGACGCGGGCACCGCCGTCGGCAAGCGCGTCTGCCACCCGGCCCACGCCCGCCCGCACGGCGGATCCGGTCGGCATGAGCGGATGCTCGTCGAGGACCAGGACCCGGAAGTCGCGGAGCCGTTCGTGGCGCGCGGGCGGCAGCGTCAGGTGGTACGACACACCGAGTGTCAGAGGGTCCGGTCCGGCCATGACGTCGAGCAGGAGCGTGAGGTCGCGAGCGGTGCGCGCCATCGGGCCGACGACGGCGAGGTCGTGCTCGACGGGCAGGGCAGGCCCCGGCGGCGGGATCATGCCGCGGCTCGCCGCCAGCCCGAGTGTCGGCTTGTGCGCGTAAATGCCGCAGAAGTGCGCCGGGGTACGCAACGAACCAGCGAGGTCGGAGCCGATGGACAGCGCGCCGAATCCGGACGCCAGGGCCGCCGCGGAGCCGCCCGATGAGCCGCCGGACGTACGACGGTGGTCCCACGGGTTGTTGGTGGTGCCGTAGATCTCGTTGAAGGTCTGCACGTCCTGGAGCCCCACGGGCACATTGGTCTTGCCGAGCACCACAGCGCCCGCGGTCTTGAGCCGCGACACCTGCACCGCGTCCTCGGCCGGCACGAAGTTCCGGTGTTGTGGCATACCCCAGGTCGTGGGCAGCCCCGCGATGTCGTACGACTCCTTGACCGTCACCGGGATGCCCAGCAGGGGCCGGTCCTCACCGCGGGCACGCGCCCGGTCGGCATCGCGCGCGGCGGCCCGTGCGCGGTCGAAGTCCGGCACACAGATCGAGTTGAGCGCATCGTCGTCCCGTTCGATACGGGCGATCGTTTCGTCGGTCAGTTCCGCCGAGGTCACATCACCGGCACGCAAGGCGGCCGCGAGTTGGTCGGCTGTCGCAAAGTTCCACTCCATGAATCCGACCGTAGGGGCCTGTGGGAGAGGGCACGAAATGCCGCTTCGCACAACGGGGTCGATGCTCCGTGCACGGCGTGCCGGAGTCCGGCACCGCTCGGCGGTGCCGGACTCCGGGGTGCAGCAGGTGACGACGCGTCAGCGGATCATTTGGTGCCCACCACCATGGACGCCGACCCGGCCAGGGGCTCGACACGCGTGTCCCGGAAGCCCGCCTCGGCCAGCCAGGCGCACCCCTCGGCGCCGGTGTAGTCCGAGCCGTTCGGGGTCTCCACCAGCATGTGCAGACTGACCAGCAACGGCAAGGCGTTGCTGCGGCGGTCGTCGTCGATCAGGGCCTCGCGTACGATCACCACGCCTCCCGGCGGGAGTGCCTCGTACGCCTTGCGCAGCAGCATCCGCCGGGTTTCGAGGTCCCAGTCGTGGAGTATGTGACCGAACGAGATGACGTCGGCCTGCGGCAGCGAGTCGGTGAAGAAGTCGCCCTCGACGAAGGCGATCCGGTCGCCCAGGCCGGTGCCCGCGACGGCCGCGGCGAAGTGCGGGCCCACCTTCGGCAGGTCGAAGCCGACCCCGGACAGGTGTGGGTGACGGGCCAACACCCGTGTGAGGAAGGCGCCTTCGGAACAGCCGATGTCCGCGACCGTCCCGTACGCCGACCAGTCGAACCGCTCGGCAAGCGCCAGGCTGGCGCCGAGCGACACACTGGACTGCATCTGCTGGAACTTGCGCAGCCGCTCGGGGTCGGCGTAGATCGTGTCGAACGGATCGGTCTCCGTGCCTGTCCCGTTCCGCTGCGGTTCGCCGGTCCGCAGCGCTTCGCTCAGGGTCGCCCAGGCCGGGTACCACTGGTCGTTGGCGAATTCGAAGAGGGCGCCCAGGTAGCCCTGGGGCCGGGCGGGGTCGAGGTGGCGGGCACTGACCTCGGCGTTGCTGTAGACACCGTTCTCCCGTTCCAGAAGCCCCAGTGCCACCAGGACGTCGAAGAAGTCCCGTGAGCCGCGTCCGTGCATCTTGAGGCGGCCGACCAATTCGTCAGCGGTCGCGGGGCCGGCCGCCAGCTCGGCGAACAGACCGAGTTCCAGGGCGGAGAAGAGCGCCTTCGAGACCCAGAAGCCCATTCCGAGCCGGATCAGCCGTTCCATGTCGTCAGCCGGAGCCGCTGGGCCTGGTCCGGGCTTTCCGCTGTACTCGATGAATTCCGTGACTGACGTCATGTCGCGTCTCCAGTGATGAGGCTCCCCCGTCGCGGTGGTGAGCCTGTGGTGTTCCGTTGCCCTGTCGTCGCACAGCACCGTGCTGCGCCTCTACGACGTACGGGCGGTGGCGCCGGGCAGTTTCGGGAAATGGTCGACGTCGATGCCGAACCAGGTCCGCAGGACTTCTCGTAGTTCTTCTTCGCCGGTGATCTTCTGTCTGATGGTCTCTCCGCCGTTCTGCTCGCGGATGAGAACGCGGCCTGTGGCGGTGAGTGCGACCCTGCCGTCCTCCCGTGGCTGGACGCACAGTATTCGGTTCACAAAGGGAGAATCAGGGGCTGTTCGGTACCACCACAGCACCGGAAAGAAGAATTCGAGCTCCCTGGGCCTGGTCTCCAGCCGGTACAGCGGCACGCCGTTGAGCGAGACGTCGACGTCGCCTTCAGGGGCGTCGGACAGAAGGTACGTGCCATGCGGATCGTCCTGCGGTGAGCGCGCGTCGAAGCGCAACGGCCATCTGCTGTTGCCGCCTTGCGCGACGTCGACCAACCACACTCCGGTGTCCGCTCCCCCGGGGTCCCTGAGACCTTCCTCGATCTCCACCAGGAGCGCGAAGTGTCCCGTGTGACCACTCGGCTTCTTTCCCCGGTAGACACGTCCCGCCAGGAACGTGACCTGGAAACCCAAGGCTCTGAGGAGGAGCGCGAAGGCGGAGTGCAACTCGCAGCAGCCTCCACGCCGTTCACGAATGATCTTCTCCACCGCCTCCAGCGAATGCGGCACCGGTTCATTCAGGTGAAAGGAGATGTTCTCGAAAGGGATGGACAGCACATGGCGTTCTTGGAGGTACTTCAGCGCTGCGGCGTCGGCCCGTTCCGGCCTTTTGGCGCCTATTCGTTGCAGATAACCGTCGACGAGTTCGGGGTTCATGGAGGTACGGAGAGTCCTGTCAGGCATGGGGAGAGGGCCGGAGGTCCGAGTGATGGTTCGCGTGGGCGCACCGTCCGAACGAAACGTCGTCCGGGGTGGGTTCACCTCTCCAGGCAGAATTCGTTGATGGGGTAGCCGACATGCCGGTCCTCGGTGGGCAGATACCCCAACAGCCGGTCCCCGGGTTTGAGTTCGGTGCTGTTCAACACCGCACCGCCCGGGCCGAGCACCCGCACGTGCCAGTCGTCCTGAAGGATCAGGTTGACGGCGCGGCCGTCCTCCGCCACGGCGTCGATCGATATGAGGGGACGGCTCTCGATCTTGACCCGTCCTACGGTGACGACCCTGGTCTGACCCTTGACGTCCACGGCCATCACCTTGCTGCCGGACTTCAGCTCGCTCAGGTAGTGGGTGCGTCCCTCGCGGGAGAGCGTGTAGGAGTGAATGGCCCCCGCGTTCACCCGGAACGGGCGGGTGGGCATATAGGGAAGAGGGTGGGTCTCACTCACGCAGAGAATCATTCCCTTGGAGTGTGAACCGACCAGGATCCCCTCGTCCTCACGGAAGTGACTGCAGGTGTCGACACAGGCCCGCTCCCCCATGCCCACATGCTCAGTCGCCGTGACCGTCAGCTCGGTCAGATCGAGGGCCGGGGTGTCCACGACAGCCGCCTGCTTCAGTGCGGTGGCGTCGCCCACGGTGACCGGCGCCATCATCACGCCGTCGGACCCGTGTTCCAGAACTCCGAAGACGATCCGTGCCTCTTCCGCGTCCTGAGCAACGGTGATCATGCTGCCCTTGGCGCCGGCAGCGGCCGCGATGACGATCTCCAGGGGAATCTTGGTGGGATCGCGGAAGTAGAGCAGGCTCCATCGCTCGCTGCGCGCCGACCGGCAGGCATCCTCCAGGGTCTCGGCATCGGTGATCTCCACGAACCGGCCGAGCTCCACCCCCGGCCAGACGTCAGCGAGTTCCGCCGGATCACCGTGCTCTCGCGGGTCGACGATCACCACGTCTGCGCCCTCAAGGTCGCCGGGCAGTTCCTTGCCCTGCGGGAAAAGGATCTTCTTCACCGTGGGGGGCAACTGCCGCAGATCCTCCAGCGTGTCCGTCACGACCCCGTCCAGCCGCTGGTGCACCGCTTCCTCAAGCACGGCCTCCTTGGCGGTCGTGCCGCGAATGTCCAGCCACGTGAGCCTCATACCTGTCCTTACTCCTGTCCTGATCTTCGACAAAGGGCGCTCGGTGCGCGATCGTCGTTCGGTTCGCTACCTGGTCGCCAACAGCTCGGCCGGAGCGGGCGGAAGCACATCTCCATGCACCAGACGCGCGATCCTCCGCGTCGTTTCGCCCGGCCTCGCGGATTCGAAGATGTTGCGCCCCATCGCGATGCCCGCCGCGCCGCGACGCAACGCCGCGTCCACGAAATCCAGCAGTGCGGCGTCGTCCGTGACTCGCGGGCCGCCTGCCACCAGGAGCGGCACTGGGCAACTGTCGGCCAGCCGCAGCATCTCCGCCTCCGAATCGACGGAGTACGTCTTGACCAGGTCGGCGCCCAACTCGACGGCGACGGACACCGCGTGGGAGACGAGCGCCGGTGACCTGACATCGGCGATGTGCGGCCCGCGCGGATACATCATCGCGAGCAGCGGTACGTTCCAGCGGTCGCAGTCCTCCGCGACGCGGGCCATGTCGGCGATCTGACGGACCTCTTCGCGCGAGCCGATGTTGACGTGCACGCTCACCGCGTCGGCGCCCAGCCGCAGGGCCTCTTCGACGTTTCCCACCAGGGACTTCGCGTCGGGGTCCGGAGCGTGCGCGGTGCTGGCACTCAAGTGGACGATCAGGGACGTCTGGGTGAACCAGGCGGGGTCCACGAAGCGGACGCTTCCCTTGTGGAGTACCACGGCATCGGCACCGTTGGTCGCCAACTGGCCGACCAGACGGTTGAGTCCGGTACCACCGGCGGCAAAGGGACCGTCCGAGAGGGAGTGGTCCAGCGGAACCACGAGCATGCGTTGCGGATTGCGCCGATGGAGGCGGAGGAAACGCATCCTGCGCGCAGCTGACATGCCGACGAACGGTCTCATTTTTTACGCATTCTGTTCCGTGGACGAGCAACGAGCCTCGCGGTACGGGCATGCGGACGTCCCGAGACCGCGTCGTCCGCTCATCGAGCCGCGCCGCCTCTGCTCCGCCCCGCACCGCTGACGTCCATCGTGCCGACAGGCATGGCGCCGTCGCGTCGGCGAGAACTACGTACGCCCTGTTGTCGCGGTGATCCCGGTCGCGGGTGGTACCGGGGGCGTGCTGTCCGTCAGGCGCCGAGGTCGGGCTGATCCCTCAGCTGCCTGCGGGAGTTGATGCCGAGCTTGCGGAAGATGTTGCGCAGGTGGGCGTCTATGGTGCGCGGGCTGAGGAACAGCCGCGCCGCGACCTCGTTGGACGTCGCGCCGGTGGCGACCAGCCTCGCGATGTACGCCTCCTGGGAGGTGAGTTGATCGTAGGCGCCGCCCGACCGGTTGCGGACCTTCTCGCCGGTGGCACGCAGTTCGTCGGCGGCACGCCGGGCGAACGCTTCGAGACCCGCTTCGGAGAGCAGTTCGTGCGCGGTGCGCAGATGCTGTCGGCAGTCGCGTCTGCGGCCCTCGCGTCGTAGCCACTCCCCGTACAGGAGGTGCGCTCTCGCCCGGTACGGCAGCAACGGGCTCTTCTCCAGGTGCTCTACGGCTTCCCGGAAGTGGTCCTCGACGCCGGTCACCAATCCCCGTGCGTACGCCGCGATGCCCAGACCCGAGGCGGTTCCGCCGGCTTCGGTGCGTTCGGTCAGCGATTCCAGTGCTGTGGCGGCGGCCTCGTGCTCGCCGCACCGTACGGCCGCCTCCACCAGCTCGGGCAGGCAGACGCCGGCGATGAAGAGGTCGTCGTGGCCCACGGCTTGTCGCGCCGCGGTCAGTGCGGCCGGGTAGTCGGCCAAGCCGTTGTGCAGGAGGGCCGCCGCCCAGTGCACGTTGGCGATCAGTTGCCCCGAACCCTGCGCTGTCGCCGCCGCCGTAGCCGTGCCGAACAGCTCCAACGCCTCTTGCCGGCGGCCGCGCATCGCCGCGAGTTGCAGGCGGTGATACACGATCGGAGGTCCGCCGACCGCGTCGGCTATCGCCTCCTCCTCGGCGACCGCCGCCGCCGCTTGCCCCAGATCTCCGGTCAGAGCGGCGTAGGACGTCGCCTGGGCGAGTCCGAGTCGCAGCACGAAGGGCGAACCCGACTCCCTGCCGGTCTTCATCAGCCAGTCGACGATCGCTCCGTGGGCGTGGTCGTCCCAGAGTTCGCCCGCGAGCAGGACGGCGAGGGCGGGCCGGCGCGTCCACAGCGGGCCGTCACTGCCGTCGTCGCCGTGGAGGACCTTCCGTATCAGGGGAACGGCGGCCCGGTGTCCGTCCTCCTCCAGCCGGACCAACGCGTCGAGTACGTCCGGCGGGCGCTGTGCGGGCGCGGCCCACCGCGCCGCCGCCAGGACCTTGTCCGTCACACCGCCGGGCCGGCCCACCACCAGGGCCATTTCGAGGGCTTCCAGGACACACTCGCGTGCCCGTACCGGATCCAGGTCCGCGAGCCGCCGCGCCGCGCGCAGCATGAACATGGGCCCGTCGCCGTCGTTGTGCCGCGCGAACGCGATCTGGCCCCGCAGCAGGTCCACTTCGGCCTGCTGGAGCTCGTCCGGCGCCGCGCTCTCCACTGTCGTGACAAGGTCAGCCGCGGTGTCGGTGTCACCGGAATCGAGGGTGGCCCGCACTGCCGCCAGCGTCCGGTCGATCCGTACGGCGGCGTCCAACGACACCGCGGCGGCCCGTTCGAGGAAGGCAGCCGCAGCCACCACACCGCCGCGCGAACGGGCGCGTGACGCGGAGCGCTCCAGCTCGGCGGCGAGGTTGTCATCGGGGCCGGCGACAGCCAGTGCGCGATGCCAGGCCCGCCGGTCGGGATCGGTGACCGGGTCGGTGACATCGGCCAGCACACGGTGCGCCGCGCGGCGCTGGGCGACTTCCGCCGCGCGGTAGACGGCCGACCGGGCCAGCGGATGGCAGAACCGGACGCGGGTGGAGAACTCGATCAGTCCGGTGGCGGTCGCGGCCGAACTGGTCGTGGCCACATCCAGGTCGAGCCGACGCGCGGCGGGCCAGAGCAGGCCGGGATCGCCGGTCGGATCGGCGCTCGCGACGGTCAGCAACAGCCTTGCCGCGTCGGGGAGATCGGTGAGCCTGGCCTGGAAGCCGCGCTCCAGGCGGGTCGGCAGCGACGTGGTGTCCGGTGGGGCGAACCCGCCGGCCCTGGGCAGTTCGAGCAGCGCCAACGGGTTTCCGCGCGCCTCGGCGATGATCCGCTGGCGTACCTGCTCGTCCAGCGTCATATGGCTGCGCGCGGCAAGCAGCTTCCGTGCGTCGGCGTCGCTCAGACCATCGACGAACAGGCCGGGCAGCTCGTCGAGTTGTCCCACGTCGCAGGGCAGCCGGACGGCGAACATCATGGCCACCGGTTCGGAGGTGATGCGCCGGGCGAGGAAGGTCAGTGCCTTCAAGGAGGCCGTGTCCAGCCATTGCGCGTCGTCGACCACGCACAGCAACGGGCGCTCACGGGCCTCGGAGGCCAACAGCTCCAGGGCCGCCAGACCGACACGGAACACGTCGGGGGTGCCCGTACCCGATCCGAAAGCGGCCTGGAGGCTGTCGCGGTGCGCGGCGGCCAGTGCGTCGAGATGCCCCAGCATCGGCACGCACAGCTGGTGCAGGGCGGCGAACGGCAGTTCCGTCTCGTACTGCGACCCGGACGCCCGCACAGTCCGGAACCCTGAGGCGGTCCGCCGGGCGTGGTCCAGCAGGGCGCTCTTGCCGATGCCCGCCTCACCACGCAGCACCAGCACACCACCCTGGCCCGAGCGCGCGGCACGGGTCAGCTCGTTGACCTGCCGGACCTCGTCCTGCCTGCCGATAAGGGGAGCGGAAAAGCGGACCGACGTCATTCCACATAGGTTAGACGCCGCGAGTGGCCCGCCCGACACCTTGGGGCCGGTGGCAGAGCAAAGGGCGATGACGGCCAGTCCCGTCAGATGTCATGGCGTCTCCCTGGACAGTCTCGTGCAGGCGGTCAAGGGTTCATCGCGACGCCTCGGCAATCGCTTCGGTCGCGTAGTCCCAGAGGCGGGCCGCCGCCTGGGGGTCGAGGGCGTGCGGGGCGACACCGCCAAGTGCTTCGTCCGCGCCCTCGACCGGGCGTGCCTCCTGGTTGTCCTCGAAGTAGCGGCCGGTCACACCGGCGAGGAGCGGAGACCCGGCCAGCAGTACGGACGTCGCGGCGCCCTGGGCAGGCTCCTTGTAGTACGGCTGCGGAATGATGTTGCCTTCGTCGTCGATGGCACCCATCGCCCGCATGGTGTCGTCGTCGATGTGCCGCTGGAGATTCGTGCTGATCCAGCCGGGGTTGAGCGCATTGGCGGTAATGCCGTCGGCAGCCCACCGCTCGGCACCCACCGCGAAGAGTACGTCCGCGGTCTTGGACTGGCCGTAGGCAGTCCAGCGGTCGTACGGGCGTCGCTCGAACTGCGGGTCGTCGAAGTCGAATACGGCGGACGGGTGTGCACCGGAGCTGACGATCACGATGCGGGCCGATCCCGCCGCGCGCATCGCGCCGTGCAAGGCGTCGGCCAGCGCGAAATGGCCCAGGTAATTGGTCGCGAGCTGCAACTCCCAGCCCTGCGCGGTGAGTAGGCGCTCCGGGACGGCCATGATGCCGGCGTTGGCGACGAGGATGTCGAGGGGCCCCTGCCAGCTGCGCGTGAACTCGCCGACCGACGAGAGGTCGGCCAGGTCCAGTGCGGTGAGGTGAACCCGTCCGGAGCCAGGGCCTGTTGCAAGGTCCCGGACGACCTGCTCGGCCGACTTCGGGTTGCGAGTGGCGATGGTCACCTCGGCGCCCGCGGTGGCCAGGGCCCGGACGGTCTCAAGTCCGATGCCGGAAGCTCCGCCCGTGACGACGGCACGTCGTCCGGTGAGATCGACACCGTCAATGACTTCTGCGGCCGTGGCATGGGAGTGGAAGGGGGTGGTCAGGCGGTCGTGCATGGTGAGCCTCTTCGTATGGTGCGGGGCGGGGGACACTCACGAAAGCTACTGGTCCGCTATGGGATGATCCATACCGAATCATCCAGAAAACTTGCCAGATCGTCCACACGGGCCGGGTGCTCCTGGGGCACTGCGGCTTCGCGGTGCACACCTTCAAGCGCCCACCGTTTCCAGCGTCCAGTCCGGTTAATCGGTTGCGGGCCTTCAGGAGGGGGTGTCTGATCCCGGCTATGACGATTGTGCTGGGCACGCCGACTGTCGACGGGGTACGCGAGGCCATGGCCGCGCTGCGGGAGTGGCAGTACGACGAAGCGCCGATGCAGTTGCATTCCGGCGACATCGGCTGGAACTACCGGTTCGGAACGGCCGAGACGGCCTCGGCGGTCCGGACCTGGAGTCGGGACGGGCGGATTCTCGCGGTCGGGATGCTCGACTCACCGACGCTGGTGCGGATGACGGTCGCTCCGGACGCTTTCCAGGACGAGGGCTTGGCGCGGCGGCTCGTGCAGGACTTCTCGCTGCCTGGGCGCGGCGTGCTCCCGGAGGGAACGGTGTCCGTCGAGGCCCCGCTGGGCCTGCTGCTCCACGACCTGCTGAGTGAGGAGGGCTGGGGCGTCGACGAGCCGTGGACACCGCTCTTCCGTGATCTCACCGAGCCGGTGGAGGACCCCGGCGTGCGGATCAAGTCGATCGGCCCGGAGCAGGCACAGGACTTCGCCGACGTCCTGCGGTCGGCGTTCAACACCTCGCGGCCCACGCGCGAGTACTGGCACGCGATGTCGGCGGGACCGTTCTGGGCCGACGCCCGCTGCCTGGGCACCTATGACGACCAGGGCAGCGTGGCGGCGGTGGTGACGGTGTGGTCGGCCGGCCCGGGGAAGCCGGGGCTGGTCGAGCCGATGGGCGTCCACGAAGACCACCGTGGTCGCGGTTACGGCCGGGCGATCACCGTGGCCGGGGCGGCCGCGCTGCGGGAGATGGGCTCGTCGAGCGTGCGTGTGTGCACGTCGAGTTCCAATGTCGGCGGCGTCGCCACGTACAAGGCGGCCGGGTTCGAGGTGCGGCCGGAGGTGCGGGACCGGATCCGGACGGCCTGACGTCGGGGCTGCTCGGCGAGACGGCCGTCCGGGCCGTAGATCGTCCGGCAGGTGCGGGTTTCGCGCTTTCCCGCCCACGGTCTCGGGTTACGTTCGTACGCTCCGGCGCATGGTGGACCCCGAGGTGCGTGGGCGGATCACCACGCGGCCTCCTCGCCCCCTGGGCAACGCTGCCGCAGCGCCGGCCCGTTCGAAGAACACCTACCGAAGAACACCAACCTCGTGGCCCGGTTCCGGCGCCTGACGTCGGTCACCGGGGCGAGTTTCGCGCGCTCGTCACCGTCTGGCACCCGGTCCTCGGCGTCGACCTTTTCAGCAACCGCATCTCACCCGGCGCTGAACTCGCCCTACACCACGGGCAGGTCGGCGCGGCGGAGGGCGTCCTCGTCCGTCCGGGCGTCGTAACTCAGGAGCTTGGGCAGGACGGTGGCGAGTGCTCCTACCGTGGCGACGCAGGCGAGGCCGCCGGTCCAGATCGCCGGGCGGGCGCCGATCCAGCCCGCCATCGCTCCGGCGCGGACCTGTCCGAGCTGGGGGCCGACGCTGTAGGAGAGGACCTCGATGCCGGCGAGCCGGCCGCGGAGCCTGTCGGGGATGGTCTGGTTCCAGATGGTCGAGCGGCCCAGCCCGCTCAGCATGTCCCCCGCTCCGGCCAGGCCGAGGCACACGAGCACCAGCCAGATGTTCGATGTCCAGCCGGCCGCCGCCATGGCCAGTCCCCAGCCCGCCGCGCCGAAGACCACCAGCAGGCCGTGGCGGCGTGTCCGGGACACCCAGCCGCTGGTCAGGCTGACGAGGAGGGAGCCGACGGAGCCCGCCGCGTACATCAGGCCGAGTGACCAGTCGGCGTCGAGCTCGTCCGCGAGGAAGGGGAAAATCGTGTTCGGGAAGGCGAGGAACATCGCCGCCAGGTCGATGGCGTACGTGCCGAGCAGCACAGGCCTGGACCAGGCGTACCGGGCCCCTTCGGCGATGCCACGCAATGACGGCCTGGCCGCGTGCTCGACGGGTGGCACGGCCGAGAGGCGACGGCACATCAGGACCGACACGGCGAAGCCGACCACGGTGGTGGCGTAGGCGGGAACGTTGCCCGCGTACGCCACGACCAGCCCCGCCGCCGCCGGTCCGCCGATGGCCCCGATCTGCCAGCGCAGGGCGTTCAGCGCGGCCGCCGCCGCGAGTTGGTCGTGCGGGACGATCCGGGCCAGCAGCGAGTCCATGGCGGGCCGTTGAAGTCCGGCGAGTGCGGCCACGCCTGCCGCCACCACGTACAGCGGCCACAACATGGGGTGCGGCAGCATCGCGTTGACCAGTAGGACGACCGCGAGCAGTCCAAGGCCCGTCTCGGTCAGGATGATGACCTTGCGCCGGTCCACCGCGTCGGCGAGGGCGCCGCCGTACAGTCCGAACACCACCAGCGGTACGAGTTCCACGGCGCCCATCGCACCGACGGCCAGGGGTGATCCGGTCAGGTCCTTGATCTGGAGCGGCAGCGCGATCAGCGCCATCACGCTGCCCAGGTAGGTGATCAGGCCCTGCACCCACAGGAGCCGGAAGTCCCGGGAGGTGCGCCAGGGCGAGAGGTCGGGCAGCAGGGCGGCGAGTCTCGACGTCATGGGTCAGCGCGCCTTGCCGGCAGTCTCGGGCGCGGGACCGGCTGACGGTGACGCGTGCCCGCTCTCGCCACGCTCGGCCGTCGAGTGGTGGCGTCCGATCGGCAGGACGAGGGGCTTGCCGGAAAGCGGGTCCTCGATGACGCGGCTGCCCATGCCGTACAGGGCCTGGACGGTGTCCTCGGTCATCACCTCCTCGGGGGTCCCGGCGGCGTGCAGCCCTCCGGACGCCAGGGCGATGAGGCGGTCGGCGTAGCGCGCGGCGAGGTTGAGGTCGTGCAGGACCATGACGATGGTCGTGCCGCGGGTCCGGTTCAGATCGGTCAGCAGGTCGAGGACCTCGATCTGGTGGCTGATGTCGAGGAAGGTGGTGGGCTCGTCGAGCAGCAGCAGATCGGTCTGCTGGGCGAGGGCCATGGCGATCCACACACGCTGGCGCTGGCCGCCGGAGAGTTCGTCGACCGCCCGGTCCACGAGCTCGGTCGTGTGGGTGGCCTCCAGCGCGACCGCCACCGCCTCGTCGTCCTGCGCGGTCCAGCGGGAGAACGCGCGCTGGTGGGGGTGGCGGCCCCGGCCGACCAGATCCAGGACCGTGATGCCCTCGGGGGTGACCGGCGACTGCGGCAACAGGCCCAGGGTCCGGGCGAGTTCCTTGGCGGGGGTGCGGTGGACCTCCCTGCCGTCGAGGACGACCCGCCCGGTACGTGGGGTCAGCAGCCGGGACATCGAGCGCAGCAGGGTCGACTTGCCGCAGGCGTTGGCGCCGACGATCACCGTGATCCGCCCGGCCGCGAGGGTGAGGTCCAGCCCCTCGATGACGGCGCGGTCGCCGTAGCCGAGTGTGAGGTTCTCGGTGGAGAGGGTGTGGGACGCGGTCACAGTGAGCCTCCGGCCCGGTTGGTGCGGACGATCAGGTAGACGAGGTAGGGGGCGCCGAGGACGCCGGTGACGACGCCGACGGGATAGCGGACGTCGAAGGCGTACTGGCCGGTGAAGTCGGCGACCAGGACGAGCAGCGAGCCGACCAGGCCCGCCGGGATCAGCAGGGATCCGCCGCCACCGACCAGCCGGGCGGCGATCGGGCCGGAGAGGAAGGCCACGAAGGCGATGGGTCCGGCGGCGGCCGTGGCGAACGCGATGAGTCCGACGGCCACGACGATCACGGTGACGCGTGTGCGTTCGACGCGGACGCCGAGAGCGGACGCGGTGTCGTCGCCCAGGCTCAGCGCGCTCAGGTTGCGGGCCTGCGAGAGCAGGACCGGAGTGAGTACGAGCACGGCGAGGACGGAGGGCACGGTCTCCCGCCAGGTGGTCCCGTTGAGGCTGCCCGTGAGCCAGCGCATCGCCTCCTGGAGGTCCCATTCGGCGGCCTGTGACAGGACGTAGGAGGTGACGCTGTCGAGGAGGGCGGAGATGCCGATGCCGATCAGGATGAGCCGGGTGCCGACGACCCCGTCGCGGAAGGCGAGCGTGTAGACGAGCAGGGCCACCCCGAGCGCCGCTGCTATCGCGAGGACCGAGACCTCGGACTCGCTCAGCGAGAGGACCACGATGGCGATGGCCGCCGCCGCACTCGCACCGGCGCTGATACCGATGATGTCGGGGCTGGCGAGCGGGTTGCGCAGCATCGTCTGGAAGGTGACTCCGGCGATCCCGAAGCTGAACCCGGCCGTCAGGGCCAGCACCGCGCGCGGCAGGCGCAGCGTGCCGACCGTGAAGGAGGCACCCGGCACCTGCTCCCCCATGATCACGCGCAGCACGTCGCGCGCCGGGTAGAAGGTGTGCCCGGCCATCAGCGTCATGGCGAACGCGGCGACGACGAGGATCAGCAGGACGAGGACGGTCAGCCGCCGGCGGTGGGCGCGGCGGACCCGGGTGCGGGTGACGGTCCGCGCCACGGGCAGGCCGGGGTGGGCGGGGGCAGTCACAGGGACCTGACCTTCTGTCGGCGGACGATGTGGATGAAGAAGGGGGCGCCGACCAGCGCGGTCACGATCCCCACGTCGATCTCGGACGGCCGTGCCACGACCCGGCCCACCACATCCGCGACCGTCAGGAGGACGGCGCCGGTCAGCGCGGCGAACGGCAGCAGCCAGCGGTGGTCCACACCGACCAGCAGACGGCAGGCGTGCGGTACGACGAGTCCGACGAACCCGATCGGTCCTGCGACGGCGGTGGAGGCCCCGCACAGGACGACCGCGCCGAGTGCGGCGGTGGCCCGGACCAGGGCGACACGCTCACCGAGCCCGGCGGCCAGATCGTCGCCCAGGGCCAGCGAGTTGAGGGCCCGGGCGGAGGCCAGGCAGAGCACGAACCCGACGGCCAGGAACGGTACGACGCTGCCGAGCTGCGGGTACGAGGCACCGCCGACGCCGCCGATCTGCCACAGCCGGAAGGTGTCGGCGATGTCGTTGCGCGGCAGTACGACCGCGCTGACCAGGGAGGCGAGCGCGGCCGAGATGGCGGCGCCGGCCAGGGCCAGCTTCAGCGGGGTGGCGCCGCCGCGTCCCAGCGAGCCGACGCCGTAGACGAACGCGGCGGTCAGGCCCGCGCCGAGCATCGCCACCCAGATGTAGCCGGCCTCCGAGGCGAGGCCGAAGGAGGCGATGGCGGTGACCACGGCGAGGGAGGCACCCATGTTGACGCCGAGGATCCCGGGGTCGGCCAGCGGGTTGCGGGTCACCCCCTGCATGACCGCACCGGCGAGTCCGAGGGCGGCGCCCACGACGACGGCGAGGAGGGTGCGCGGAACGCGTTTGGCGACCGCGGCCTGTCCCAGGGTGTGGTCCGCGCCGCCGAGCGCCGACCACACGTCGGACCAGGCGACGTCGCGCGAGCCGAAGGCGAGGGAGGCGGTCATGGCGGCGAGCAGGACCCCGGTGACCACGAGGAGCCAGCCGACACGCACGCGCGCCGGACGTCGTACCGCGACGGCGTCCGGCGCGTGCGGGGCATCGGTGGCTGTCACGCGACCTTGTCCGCGGCCTTGGCGAGCGCTGCCACGTAGTCGTCCAGGACGTACGGGATGGAGAGCGGCGTCGGGTTCGCCGCGGTGGCCAGCGGGGTGCTGCCGGGCAGCAGGTAGAGGGAGTCCCGCTGGACGGCGGCCAGCTTCGAGGTGAGCGGGTCCTTCTTGAGCGCCTTCAGCAGTTCGCCCTTCTCGTCGCCGTAGCCGGTGATGATGTCGACGTCGTTGAAGTCGTCGAT
Source organism: Streptomyces sp. NBC_00370 (assembly GCF_036084755.1). NCBI lineage: Bacteria > Bacillati > Actinomycetota > Actinomycetes > Kitasatosporales > Streptomycetaceae > Streptomyces > Streptomyces sp. NBC_00370. The sequence goes on along the minus strand of NZ_CP107968.1, from coordinate 8,270,415 downwards.
GCGCTCGGCGCTCTTGGTGAGCACGAACTTCTTCGTCGACCCGGACGGCCCGGAGACACTGGCCGGGATCTTCATGCCGAGGTCGGTGAAGAACTGCGTGCGGGTGTCGTGGGTCGTGTAGTAGCCGACCTCGCTGACATCCTTGGACGACACGTGGGTCATGAACATCGCCGTCTTCCCCTTCAGCTGGGGGTACTTGGCGACGGTCTTGGCGATCCGGCCCTCCAGGTCGCCGATCAGCTGGTCGCCTTCGTCGGCCAGTCCGATGGCCTCGCTGTTCAGCCGGATGATGTCGCGCCACGGGGTGGCCCAGGCGGCCTCGGGATAGGCGACCACGGGTGCGATCTGGCTGAGGGTCTCGTAGTCCTGCTTCGTCAGCCCGGAGTACGAGGCGAGGATGACGTCCGGCTCGGTGTCGGCGACGGCCTCGAAGTCGATGCCGTCGGTCTCGTCGAACAGGACCGGTGTCTTGGCGTCGAGTTCCTTGAGCCGGGCCTCGGTCCAGGGCAGCACCCCGTTCCCGTCGTCGTCGCCGAAGTTGGCCTTGGCCATGCCGACGGGGACGACGCCGAGGGCCAGCGGGACCTCGTCGTTCGCCCAGTTGACGGTGGCGACGCGCTTGGGCTTCGCGGGTATGACGGTGGTCCCGAGCGCGTGCTTGATCGTCACGGGGAACTGGTCCGAGCTCTTGGCACCGGCAGCCGCGGCGCCGTTGTCGTCCGAGTCGTCGGACTGGCCGCCGCAGGCGGTGAGTCCGAACAGGAGCGTCGCCGCGAGGGCGAGCGCACGAAGGCGAGGGGTTCTCATCGACCCTTGATCCACTTTCATTCAGGGTGCCGGGCGGGCTCACACGCGAGGGACCCGCGGAACGCGGATCGTGGAGCAGGGCACCACACCCACACCAGAAACTTAGGTAAGGCTTACCTGCACAGCGTATGGATTCGGGCGCCGCCGATCAATCGAGCTTTTTCGACAGCCCTTGTAGCGATCGGGACATACGTGAAGGCAGCCGGCGCCGGGGCCGTCCGCGGGGCCCGCACAGGTCAGTGGGCCCGGAACCGGCCCGGAGTCATTCCCGTCGTGCGCCGGAAGGCCACCCCGAAGGCGCTCGCCGAGCGGTAGCCCACCGCGTCGGCCACCACGTCGACCTCCAATCCGAGGGACAGCAGTTGCACGGCGTGCTGGGCCCGGACCGACGCCACCCAGCGGGCGAAACTCGTACCCGTCTCCGCCCTGAACGCGCGCGTCAGTGTGCGTGCGCTGCACCCGAGCACCGCGGCCCAGCCGCTCAGCGTCCGCTGGTTGGAGGGGTCGGCCCGGACCACGTCGACGACAGGACGCAACAACGCGGAGGTGGGCAGCTGGACCAGCAGCGCGCGGGGCGAGGGCCGCAGGACGTCGAGGACCATCGTCTCGGTCACGCTCCTGGAGCGTGACGGCAGCTCCTGCTCCTCCAGCCGCTCCAGCAGGAGACGGAGCAGTGGCGTGATCTCCACCGCCACCGGCTCGTCGGACAGTGCCGACAGGGTGCCGTGGCGGAAGAAGTGGGCGCGGTAGGAGGTGCCCGCGACCGCGGACGCGGAGTGCAGCTGCCCGGCCGGCATCCACAGCCCCAGGGTCGGTGTGATGCACCACACCTGGGAACCCACCACGGCCGTAGACGCCCCGCGCTCGTTCCAGAGCAGTTCGTGCCACGGGTGGGAGTGTTCGTTCCACGCCGTGTCGGCGGTGACGACCTCCTCGTACCCCTGGATCACGAACGGCACGTCCACCTCGCCTGCGGCGAGCGTGGGCAGCTCTCTGGTGACACGCATGTACCGAGGCTAACCGGCGCCGGTCGGACCGAGCTGCGCCGGTGTGGCCCGACCGGGTCCCCTGGAGTGCGTACGGCCTGCAAGCGGAGCCGAACGCCTGCTGAGTTGACGCCCGCCGGCTAGTTCGTACCGGCGGTGAGTTCGCTGAACAGCCTGTTCGCCGACTCCGAGGCGAACTGGCGCTGGAGCTCGGCACGGGCGATCTGCTTCTTGAACTCACCCTCGAAGCCGGTGAATCCGGCGTTGTGCATGGTGTCGGTGATCCACGTCGCGAACGCCTGGTAGTTCCAGATGTGCGGCAGGCAGGTCTCCGAGTAGCCGCCGAGGAGGCTGGAGTCGCCGTCCTTCGCGTGGCGGATCACGGCGCGAGCGAAGACCTCGGTGTCGTGCAGGGCGAGGTGGATGCCCTTGGCGCTCATCGGCGGGACGATGTGGGCGGCGTCGCCGAGAAGGTACAGCTTGCCGTAGCTCATCGGGTCGAAGACCACACTGCGCAGGGGCACGATCTGCTTGGACAGGATCTCGCCGCGCGAGGGAGGGGTGCCGAAGCGGGCCTCCAACTCGCTCCAGACGCGCTCGTCCGACCACTTCTCGGGGGTGTCGTCGACAGCGCACTGGAGGTAGATGCGGCTGGCCTCGGGGCCGCGGGGGATCATGCCGGCCAGGCCCAGTTCGTGGATGGCCATGCCGGAGGGGCTGGTCGCGGTGGCGGCCAGGACGCTGAGCCAGGAGTAGCCGTACTCGTGGGAGTACTCGGTCAGTGCCGTCGCGGGGATGGTCCGGCGGGACACACCGTGGAAGCCGTCGCAGCCGGCGATGAAGTCGCAGTCGACGGCCCGGGCCGATCCGCCGGCGTCCTGGAAGCGCACGACGGGACGGCCGCCGGTGAGGTTCTCCAGGGTGACATCGGCCGCTTGGTAGCGCAGGTCGCCGCCTCCGCTCAGGAAGACCTCGGTGAGATTGCGTACGAGCACCTGCTGCGGGCAGTACAGGCTCTCGTTGTTGTCGTCGTCCACGTCGATCGGCATCGCGTGGCCGTCGATGTAGAAGCCGCCCTCGCTGTGCGGGATCGGGTCGCCCGCCAGGACCTCCTCCAGGCCCCACGCGCGGAACATGCGCACCCCGAAGGTGTCGATGGTCCCGGCGCGTTGGCGCTTCTCGACATAGGCGCGGGGGTGCTTCTCCAGCACGACGCAGTCGATGCCGTCGCGCAGGAGGAAGTTGCCGAGGGTCAGACCGGCGACGCCGGCTCCGATGATGACGACTGTCGTCTCGTCGTGTGTCGTGGTCATGGTGTGGGAGCCTCCGTGCTCAGGGCGGGACCGGTACGCGGCATGGCCGCGGTCACCACCCTGCGTCGGCGCCTGGCCTGCACGCCACCGGTAACTGGACAGCGAATACCGGAAAGCCGCCAGGTCTGGAACGTAAGCGAGTGCCGGGCGCCTGAGCTGCGCCGATGCCGGCAATCAGGCGTGGCGGTGGCGTAGTTCGGCCTGGTAGCGGCCGGGCGTCTGCCCGACGACATCCGTGAAGGCGTCGATGAAGCTGGAGGGGTTGGACCAACCGCAGGCCACCGCGGTGTCCGTCACCGACATGCCGTCGGTGAGGCGGGCCAGCGCGTGGTGGATGCGCAGGGTGGTGCGCCAGCGGTGGAAGCTCATGCCCAACTCGGTGTGGAACAGGCGGCTGAGTGTGCGTTCGCCGGCCCCCACGCTGCGGCCCAGGTCGGCAAGGGTCGCGGGCCGGGCAGGGTCCTCGTGCAGCAGCGCGGTGGCGGCGCGGAGCCGGTCGTCGTCGGTCTCCGGCAGGTGCAGGGACTGCTCGGCGGCGTCGACCAGTTCGTCCACGATGACGGTGAGCAGCCTCCGGTGCGCACCGGGGCGCCGCTCCGGGCTGTCGGTGAGCGCGAGGAGCGCTTCGCGCAGCAGCGGGCTGACCGCGAAGACGCTGGGGTGGTCGACGATCTGCGCGCACAGGTCGAGCGGGACCTGGAGCAGGCGCACGTCGGTCCGGCCGTAGAAGCGGTGGGAGTGTGCGAAGTGCGGGGGCGTCCAGGTGACGCGGTTGGCCGGCGCGACCCACGTTCCACGTTCCGTGACGGTGGCCAGCGCACCGGCTGCGGCGTAGACGAGCTGCCCCTCGGCATGCGAGTGGGGGGCGAGCTGATAACCGTGCGGCAGCCACGCGGCGCCTTGGAGCGGCGTCGCGTCCGGTTCGGAAGGGTCGGAAGGGGGCGTCGAAGAGTGGCGGTCTTTCGGCATCGGAGGTTAATTTACCGCTCCGAGGCGAGCGACCGGTCCGGCGCGGTGGAAGTCGGTCCGCCGCCACAGTCATCCAACTGGATGGTCAGCCCGTCCAGTACCGGACTCAACCTGTCCTCTACCGCTGCCATCGTGGCGTACGAGCCGTTCGGGAGGCATGACTCCTGGTCACGGCGGCCGCCGCTCGGCATCGACGGCCGGCGGCGCACAGTTCTCACACTGAGGCAAGGAGCAGGTCATGTCCGTCACGACCACCACTCATCTGAACTTCCGAGGCGACGCACGTGAGGCGCTGGACTTCTACCGGTCCGTCTTCGGCGGACGTACCGTCGCGGTCACCTACAAGGATGCCGGCGCCGTGCAGAACGAGAGCGAGGCGGAGTGGGTGATGTGGGGCGAGGTGGCCGGTGACAACGGCTTCCACGTCATGGCCTACGACGTGCCCTCTCAACTGCCCTGGCACCAGGGCGAGAACCCGTTCTTCGTCTCTGTGCGTGGAGACGACGCCGAGGAGACAACCACCCTGTGGGACAAGCTCGCCGAAGGCTCGACCGTCGTGCGCCCGCTGGAGCCCGCGCAGTGGGCGCCGCTGTACGGCATGCTCACCGACCGCTTCGGCGTCACCTGGGTTCTGGACGTCACCGCTCCGTACAACGACTGATCCGACGGATCGGCCTACCGTCCGACACCGGCGACCATCGGTGAGATCTTCGGCGGCGCCCGTATCGGCCTCGCTGCCGAGGAAAGCGTCGGGCGGGCCACCGGATGGGGCTCCGGACCTGATCGTCGCCGAACCGTTCGACGCGGTCGGCAGGACGCGTACCGCCACCGCGCCCAGGACATCGCAGCCGATATCGCCAAGCTGCCTCTGGCAGCCACGGTGATCGCGCAAGTAATGCATGGCATACGCCCACACCCATGCCGTTTGTTTTCGATTCCGCGGCGCCGCCAAGTGCAGTCAGGTGTCCGATACCGCCCAGCCGCACTCACCCGCAAGGTGGACAGAGTCCGACACTTTCGAAGGAGAACCTTGTCCGCCATTACTTCCCCGGTATCCGGGAGGCCGACGGTCAGCACCATCGAACTCGGTGATGTGCAGATCCACCGCGTCATGGAGTACTCCGACACGACCCCGATGACCACGGATGTCTTCTTTCCCAACAGCAGGCCCGAGGAGTGGGAGCGTCACACCGAGCTGCTGGCACCCGACCACTGGGACCCGGGAACCGACCTCACCCGCGCTGCGACCCAGTCCTGGGTGCTGCGCAGCGAGGGAAAGGTCATTCTCGTCGACACGGGCGCCGGCAACGGCAAGTACCGTCCCCTGCAACCGATCTGGTCCTACCTGGACACCTCGTACGTGGCGAACCTCGCCGCCGTCGGCGTACGGCCCGAGGATGTCGACCTCGTCGTCAACACTCATCTGCACGACGACCACGTCGGCTGGAACACCAGGCTCGAAGGACGCGACTGGATCCCCACCTTCCCCAACGCGACCTACCTCATGCCGCAGCGCGACGTCGAGTACTGGAGGCCGGACAACCTCCACAACACCGTGTTCGGCCGGGGCAACCAGAACGTCTACGAGGACAGCGTCGACCCGGTCATCGAGGCCGGTCTGGTGAAGACCTGGGACGAGTCGTACACCATCGACTCCAACCTCCGTCTGGAACTGGCTCCCGGTCACACCCCAGGCGCATCGATCATCCACCTGGAGTCCGCAGGCGACCGTGCGGTCTTCGCCGGGGACCTGTTGCACGGCGCCATCCAGGTCCACGAGCCGCACATCAACAGCTGCTTCGAAGAGGACGAGGACGGCGCCCGGGCCAGCCGTGCGCGTATGTTCGCGTACGCCGCCGACAACAACGCCCTCGTGCTCCCGGCCCACCTGCCCGGCCATGGCGCCTTCGAACTCCGCCGTAAGGGTGCCGGGTTCGAACTCGCCACCTGGGCGCCGTTCTCCCGCACCTGACTGTTCTGCCCGATCGGATCGTGGGAGCCGTACGCCGGGACCCCGCGAACCTCGCCGAGTTCCGGGAGAGTTTCGCCGGCTACACCTTCGGGGACGCGGGCGCCGCGGTCGTCCTGGAGGCGGTCGACCGGGGCGGCATCCTCGACGTCGACGGTGAGACTCGCTCCGAACACTGGGCTGTTGGCGGAATCTTCGGAGGCGGCTCGCGGCATCCCCGCGGCGACGAGCACACCTATTTCCGCGGTGACGGCAACGAACTGCGGGCGGTCTTCGAGAAGGTCGGCACCTCGGTACTCGACCGGATGCGGCATCGGACCGGCCTGGAGTGGACCGACTTCCGCCATGTCCTGGTCCACCAGGTGACCTTGCCCAACCTGGAGCGGTTCGTGGAGATGAGCGGAGTCCCCGAGGACCGTCTCGTGGTCACAGTGCCGGAGCTCGGCAACATCGCCTCCGCCAGCCTCGGCGTGCAACTCGACCGCGTCCACGCCAACTTGTCGCCGGGCGACCGCGTGCTGTTCGTCGGACTCGGCGGTGGCATGAGCATCATGACGATGGTCTGGGAGAAGTCATGAACGTCCCAGGGGTAGTTACGGCGGCATACCTGAGGGGACAGCGCTTCGCTCGGCGTACCGCGTCAATTTGACGCTTCGGCCCGCTGCCGGTCGTCGCCGGCCGTGGCGGGGATGGCGTTGTCGATGAGGACTGTGGCGATGGCGGCGGCGGTGGGGAAAGCGTCGGCGTCGAGGACCCGGGTGCGGGCCGCCGCGCCGTCGATGAGCAGCGCGAGCTGCTCGCCGAGCTGTTCAGGGTCGGCCGCGCCGGCTTCACGGGCGGCGTCGGCGAGCCGCGCGGCGACGGCTTTCTTGTAGTCCCGCGCGTACTGGGATGCGGGGTGCTCGGGGTCGTGCAGCTCGACGGCGGCAGCGATGTAGGGGCACAGAGGGGTGGTGGGGGCGACGTCGAAGGCGGCGAGGAGCCGTTCGCGGGGGGTGAGGTCGGTGCGGTCGAACACGCCCGACAGAACCGAGGGGTCGAACCGGCGCAGGTACTCGGCGACGAGCTCGTCCTTGCCGGTGAAGTGCTGGTAGGCCGTGCGCTTGGACACCTGGGCCGCCGCGCAGAGTTGGTCCATGCCGGTGCGGCTGATGCCCTGCTCGCGGAACAGTTGCTGGGACGCGCCGAGGATGCGCTCGCGGGCGCCCCGGCCGCGTCGGCGGCCCGTGGGGCCCTTCTCCAACTCCGTCATGGCTCCATGTTACCCCAGCCGGGTAACGACCGGTGTACTTAGCTTGCCTCTCGGCCGCCCACCCCGTAGCGTAAGCACACAGGGCGGTGTACTTAATGCCGTCGCCCCAGTTACACACGGCACCACCGACCCAAGGGAGCGACCATGGGAAAGCTCGACGGCAAGGTAGCGGTCATCACCGGCGGCACCACAGGTATGGCGCTGGCCGGCGCGAAGCTGTTCGTCGACGAGGGTGCGCACGTCTTCCTCACCGGCCGCCGCCAGGACGCCCTGGACGAGGCCGTGAAGCAGATCGGCCGCAACGTCACCGGCGTCCAGGGCGACGCCGCCGACCTGGGCGACCTGGACCGCCTGTACGACACCGTCAAGCGGGAGAAGGGAAGCATCGACGTGCTGTGGGCCAGCGCCGGCATGGGCGAGCCCGCGCCGCTCGGCGAGATCACCGAGGCCCAGTTCGACGCCGCGTTCTCACTCAACGCCCGCGGCACCCTGTTCACCGTCCAGAAGGCCCTGCCCCTCTTCAACGACGGCGGCTCCATCCTCATGACCGGCTCCAACGCTTCCCTCGGCGCCTTCCCCGGCTGGAGCGTCTACGCCGGCAGCAAGGCAGTCCAGCAGGCCTGGGCCCGCGTCTGGCTGAACGAGCTCAAGGACCGCCGCATCCGCGTCAACGTCCTGACCCCCGGCCAGGTCGCCACCGCCAAACAGGCGGAACTCTTCGACGAGGCCACCAAGAGCCAGTTCGAGTCCCTCATCCCCCGCCGCGAGATGGGCCGCCCCGACGAAATCGCCACCGCCGCCCTCTTCCTCGCCTCCGACGACTCCAGCTACGTCAACGGCATGGAACTCGTCGCCGACGGCGGCACCACCGCCCTCTGAACCGACCAACTCACCACCAGGACAGGACATCTCATGAGCAGCATCAGCATCAGCATCATCGGCACCGGGAACATGGCCCGCACCCTCGGCGCGCGGGCGGTGGCGGGCGGCAACACCGTCGAGATCATGGGCCGCGATCAGACCAAGGCCGCCGAGCTGGCCAAGGCTCTCGGCGGCGGCGCCACGACGGGAGAGTGGGGTACCGCCCCGGCCGGGGACATCGTCATCGTGGCCTTGTTGTACGACGGTGTCGTGCCGGTCGTCGCCCAGTACGGAGACGCTCTCGCGGGCAAGGTCATCGTCGACATCAGCAACCCCTTCAATGCCACGTTCGACGGGCTGGCGCACCGCGAGGAGACCTCGATCGCACAGGAAGTCGCCAAGGTGGCCCCGGCCGGTGCCGGTGTGGTGAAGGCGTTCAACACCATCTTCCGTCATGTCCTGGAGAAGGGGCGGCCCGACGTCTTCATCGCCGGTGACGATGCGCAGGCCAAGGCACGTGTGGCGGAGTTCGTCGAGAGCCTCGGGCTGCGCCCGCTGGACGTCGGCGGTCTGAAAATGGCGCACTGGCTGGAAGGAGCGGGCCTGTTCACTGTGGGCCTCGCCAACAACGGGGTGGGCAACTTGGACTTCGCCCTCAGCATCACCGAACTCCCCGTCTGAGCGGACGGTTGACGGCTCTGTTCCGGGGTGAGTTACGTCGCTTGCAGCGTCGTCCACTTCTGCGCGTCGGTGCCGTTGCAGGTCCACAGCTGCAACTGGGTGTTGTCCACGGTCGACGAGTTGGGGTCGTCCAGGCAGCGGCCTGACTGCGGGTTGCGGTAGCCGCCGTCGTACAGCTGCCAGACCTGGGCTCCGGTGCCGTTGCAGTCGTGGAGCTGCACCAGGGTGCCGTCGGCCGTGCCGCCGTCCGCGGCGTCCACGCACTTGCCGTAGATGCGCAGGGTGCCGTCGGTGCGCCAGGTCCACCACTGTGCGTTGGTGTCGTTGCAGCCCCGCAGCTCGATGGGCGTGCCGTTGTCGGTCTTGGCATGCCCGTCGTTCAGGCACTTGCCGGCGATGCCGGAACGCACCACGCCGCTGGGGCCCGGGGTCCCGATCCAGCCGGCCGCGTCGGCGGACTCGATCGCCGCGTGGAAGGCGTCGGCCATCTTCTGGTAGCCGCCGTCGTCGGGGTGCAGCGGGTCCGCGAGGTCGGCGGACGTCAGCGCGCTCATGTCGACGTAACGGACGTGCTTGCCCGCCGCCTGCTCGGCCTGCGCGATTGCGGGCACCTGCTGGTTGAAGGCGGGCCGGTAGGGCTCCTCGACCGAGTTGGTCGACACGATCAGCGACGCGAGCAGTACGGTAACGCCCGGTACGTCGGCGGTGATCCGGTCGACCAAGGCGTGCAGCCGGTCCGGCGCGGTGGCCGGCTGGTAGTCCTGGTTGAGGTCGTTGGTGCCGATCATCAGGGTGACCACGTTGGGCCGGTAGATGCTCAGGGTCGAGTCGGCGATGCCGGCGATCTGGTCGATACGCCAGCCGCGGTGGCCCTCGTTGTCCGGGTCCTTCATGGTGCCGCTCTGGACACCACCGACGAAGTCCACGGTGTGGCCCTCGCCGGTGAGTTGGTCCCGCAGCGGGACGCGGTAGCCGTTGCCGTTGCTGCTGCCGACGCCCCAGGTGATCGAGTCTCCCAGCGGCATCAGCCGGAGGGCGGCAGGGGCGGCGGCCGCGGCGGGCATGTCTTTCGAGGCGGGCGCCGGGGGTGCCAGGGACGCGGCCCCGGCCGCGGGGACGAACCCGCCGAACGCCCCGAGGATCAAGGCAGCAGCTGCCGCGGCCACCGTGACACGTCTTCTCATGTCCGAACTCGCCTTCTCTGCTTGCCGGTTCGGTTGGTCAGGGAGCGATGGTGACGACCGCCGCATTGCCGGCCGCCGGCGCGGTGACGGTGACCGTGAAGAGCTTGGTCGACGTGTTGTAGGCGACGGCGCCCACGCTGCCGCTGGTCGCGGTGGCGGTCGGCTTTCGAGGCGCGTAGCCGTGCAGGGTCACCGGTCCCTCGCCCGGAGCGAAGGCGACCGTGGTGTGTACGCTCCCGTCGTCGCTCAGATGCTCGACACGCTTGTCGCCGTGCGAGACGAACTTCCCCGCGTCACCGAGGAAGGCGATGCCGGAGGTGCCCACCGGTGCGACGACCCAGTACGTGCCTGTGGTGACGGTCGCGCTCACGCTGCCGCCCTGGGCGACCAGTTTGCCGGTGCCGGCGAAGTAGTCGTAGGCGTAGGCCGGTCCGGTCAGGCCCAGTGAGGCGAGGCTGACGGAGACGGCCTGTGACGGCTCCGTGGGTACGGTGCCCCGGCTGACGCCGAGCCAGTCGATGTTGCCTGCGCTCGACCCGGTGGCGGTCGCCCGTACGGTGTTGGCGCCCTTGACCAGTGTGACGGTCAGCCCCTGGACGTCCCACTTCGTCCACGAACCGGTCGGGGCGAACGCCGCTGTGCGGGAAGCGCCGTTGACGGCTATCGCGAGCGGACGGTCGGTGGCGCCGCCGTTGGCGTAGCGGAACATCAGCGTGTACGTGCCGGCGGCGGCAGCCTGCACCGTCCACTGCACGTAGTCCTGATCGGTGTTCTGGTAGTCGGCGTAGCCGCTGCCGGTGTACCCGGAGTTCTCCGTGGCGACGATCGGCCCGGAGAGGGTCGCGCTCTCCGCCTGGTAGGTCTGCTCGGGCGGGGTGGACTGCCGCGCGTAGGCGAAGACGTAGCGGTAGTTCAGCCCTACGTGCGCGACGCGCGTGGTGGCCACCATGGCCGGCAGCTTCCCGTCCGCTTCGCCGACGTATGTCGCGTCGGTGGGCACGATCGGCACGTCGGGCTTGACAATGACCCCGTCCGGGCGCGCCACCTGGCGCAGGTTGGCGGCGTTCAGCTTGCCCAGCGCGTCACCGACGCCGACCGGTCCCGCCGACAGGTTCGCCAGCAGCAGGTTGTTGGTCTCCGCGCTCATGAACACGTCGACCCACGGCCACACTCCGAGCGAGCCGGCGAACTGCGAGTCGTAGAGGAACGCGTCCCACTTCGACCGCTCGAAGCGGTCGTCGCTGACTCTGATGGTCGTCAGATTGGGGTAGAGCGTGCTCTGCAGGTAGTCGCGCGGCAGCGCCATGCAGTACTGCAGGTCCATGCCGCCGTTCGCGGCCTGGTGGGCCATGTTGTCGAAGAACGCGTCGGCGTCGGTGAGGTTGTCGCCGGGTTTGGCGTTGTTGCAGAGCCAGTCCTGCTCGTAGACGGCGACTCCTCCGTCACGCAGGTACTCCATGACGCTCTGCCAGAACTTCGGGTCGATGACGACGTCGTTCGAGAACTGGTACTGACCGTGGTACGGGCTCGACTTGTCCATCCACCGGCCGTGGACGACGAGCGGCTTCCCCAACTCCCGCTGAAACGCGGAGAGTCCGTCCGGGAACAGCTCCTTGTCCGCCTCGTACCTGTAGGTGCCGTCCGGCAGGTCGTCCCAGATGTTGTCGGGGCCTTTGGGGTACCACCAGCTGTCGAGCTGCAGGTAGCCCATCGGGATCTTCTGGGACTCCCACTCGTCACGAACGGCCAGCAGCGTGCCGGTGTATCCCTTGGACTGGTCGTACTTGTAGTAGTAGTCGGCGCCGTTGTCGGTCCAGTAGCCCAGGGTGTTGAGGATCGGACCCGTGTCGTTCGCCGGCAGTGTCTTGCCCGCGAGCGTGGTCAGCGCGGCACCCCAGGCGTGATACGCGGCGCCGATGCCGGCCTTGGTCGACAGGATCGTCTGCCGGGTGTAGCCGGCCGGCAGACTGCCGATCGAGCTGAGTACGCCGGCGGCGATCGAGCCGTCCGAGGCCTGGGTGGTCCGGGCCTCCTGGAAGTGGTTGGCCGCGGAGAGTACGAAGGTGTTGCCCTTGGCGTCGAAGAACACCCATGGGCTGTCCGCCGCGGCCGAGAAGGTGTTGAACTGGAACTTCCCGAAGCACTCGTGGTGGCTCAGCCGGTGCGGGAGCGCGGGGTAGCCGGTGATCGTGGGGAACGGCTTGGCATTGGCCGCGGCCTTGACGTACGTGTCGGTGAAGACGACGGCCGAAGCGCTGTTGTAGACGCGGATGCCGCCCTTGCGCGCGCCCGACTGGAAGGTGAACGTGGTCTCGGAGTAGGTGCCCAGCGCGTCCGTCCCCGAGCGGGTGGCGACACCGGTCGCCGGTCCGACCGAACCGCTGAAGGTCCAGCCCAGCTCACTCGCGGTCACCTGCCAGGCGCCCGACGCACTTACCGTTCCCTTCAGAACGGTCGGCGAGACCGTGCCTGCGCTCGCCCGGGCCACCGCACCTGCGAGGGGCAGGGTCAGGGCGGCGGACCCGACACCGGCGACCTTGATGAAATCGCGACGATTCAATCCAGTCATAAACGTGCTCCTCGTCTCGTGGCGGTCATTGCGGGGCAGCGCAATTCAGCTGAGCGTGGATACCGCGCGCTGCGAACTCGACGTATCGGGGCGGTAGTTGAGTGCGTCCGGTGCGGGGAATGACGCTTAGTGTGCGGGCGTGTCAGTTTTGAGGTCAAGACTCAAGACGAAGAAACAGTTACCAACATGAGTTCACTCATGTGGACACTCGGCAGCGGGTTGGACATCCTCCCCGGTGAGAGAGGTCGTCACACGCCAAGTGCGTTCGTTCTCCAGATCGCTGTTTATATATGCGATCGGCGATCGACACGCTCCAGGAGACGTCAGGTGGCGCGGCCGCCCAGTCCGGCGAGTGCGGCGTCGATGATCGGCTGCCGGTACTCCGGGGTGCCGGGGATCTTCGCGATGGCCACCACGAGGTCGAGGATCCGACCGAGGTCGAGGTCGTCGGCGATCTGGTGCGCGTCCTGGGCGGCGGAGAACAGCGGCTGGCCGGCCGCGAGCAGCCGGCCCCGACTGTCGAAGACGGGATCGGTCCTGTCGGTGTGCTCAAGCAGCCCGAGAACGACCGGTCGCTTGGTGGTGACGTACTGGAAGAACCGGCGCAGCCAGGTCGTGAGCCGCTCCCCCGGACTGTCACCCTCGACCGTCGCCGCGGCGGCGCAGACCTCGTCGACCTCGTCGACGAGCAGCGCCTCCAGGAGTTCGTGGCGGGTCGCGAAGTTGCGGTACAGGGTTGCCGGGCCCACCCCGGACCTCCGGGCGATCTCGGCCATGGACGTCTCGGCCCCGGTGGCGGCGAACGCGGTACGTGCCGCTTCGAGGATCCGCCGCCGGTTGCGCGCCGCGTCAGCCCTTTTGGAGGGCGGATGGTCAGTCATTCAAGCGTCCTTGCATAAGTGGACAGGGTCTCCGTATGGTGATACGGACACCCTCTCCGTTTCCACCGGAGACTCTATCGAATCTGTTCAAGGATCCGCCATGACCACAGCGAACACCCCCGGGCCGACGGCGACGACCGGCCCGTCACGTCCCGTTCACCGCCGGCTGGTGCTGGCGATCTGCTGTCTCAGCGTGTGCGTGACCGGCATCGACCTCACCATCGTCAACGTGGCACTCCCGTCCATAGGCAAGGACCTGCACGCCTCGGACAGCAGCCTGCAGTGGACGGTCGACGCCTACTCCCTGGTCATGGCCTGTCTGCTCCTGCTGTCCGGCTCGATGGCCGACCGCTTCGGCCGCAAGCGGATCTTCCAGCTCGGGCTGTCGCTGTTCTCCCTCGGCTCCCTCCTGTGCGGTCTGGCGCCCACCGTCGGGTGGCTGATCGTCTTCCGCGGCATGCAAGCGGTCGGCGGCTCGATGCTCAACCCGGTCGCGATGTCGATCATCGTCAGCGTCTTCACCGACCGCCGGGAACGGGCACGAGCGGTCGGCGTGTGGGGATCGGCGATCGGGACCACCATCGCGGCCGGTCCCGTGCTCGGCGGCCTGCTGGTCAGCGGCATCGACTGGCGATCGGTGTTCTGGGTCAACGCCCCGATCGGGATCGCCGCCATCCTGCTCACCCAGAAATTCGTCCCCGAGTCCAAGGCCGCGCGGGCCCGCGCGTTCGACCCGCCCGGCCAGGCACTGATCATCGTCCTGTTCGCGTCGATCATCGCCGCGACGATCGAGGGCCCCCGCTACGGATGGACGGATCCCCGGATCGTCGGGCTGTTCGTACTCGCCGTCCTGGCCCTCGCCGGGATACTCGTCGTCGAGCCCCGACGCGCCGAGCCACTGATCGACCTGCGGTTCTTCCGCAGCCCTCCGTTCTCCGCCGCGAACACGATCTCCGTCGTGATGTCGGCCGCCCTCGGCGGATTCCTGTTCCTCAACACCCTCTATCTCCAGGACCAGCGCCACTTCAGCCCCCTGCACGCCGGGCTGATGATCATCCCGCTGGCCGTGGGCCAGGCCGTCGCCGCCCATCTCTCCGGGCGGCTTCTCGCCTCCCAGGGCGCCCGCCTCCCCCTCACGCTGGGCGGCGCGCTGCTCGCCGTCGGCGGCTTCCTTCTCGTCCCCCTGACCGCGCACACCGAGAGCGTCTACCTGCTGGCCGCCTACGCCGTATTCGGCCTCGGCGCGGGCCTGATCACCCCGCCGATCACCAACACCGCCATCTCCGGACTGCCGGCCGACCAGGTCGGTGTCGCCGGCGCGCTCGCCGCCAGCGCCCGCCAGTTCGGCATCTCCATCGGCGTCGCCGTCACCGGCTCGATCGTGGCCGGCACCGGCGCCGACTTCATCCACTCGAGCCGCACAGCCTGGGCCGTCCTCGGAGGCTGCGGACTCGTCGCGCTCGCGCTCGGCGCCCTCTCCACCAGCAGCTGGGCCAAGGCTGCCGCAGCCCGCAACGGCCAACGCCTCGCCACCGCGCCGATGCCCGAATCTCAGAGCCGCCGTGTGGCGAGCTGATTCGCAGGCCCCGTCGGAAGCGAGTTCTGCTTGGGGCGGACGTCGGGGAACGTCACTCCGGTGAGGTCTTCGGAGACGGCCCACAGCCGCTGCTGGACGGCCACCTCGTACGAATCCGGGCTGGAGGTGACCAGCCGGGGGTGACCCTTGATCTCGTTGCGGCCGCCGGGACCGTAGTACTGACCGCCGAGCGTGGCGGGGTCGGTGGCCGCGCGCAGGGTCGGCAGCGCGCCCATCGCTGGTGTCTGGGTGATCAGCGGTGCGAGCCAGGTGAGCGGAATCCGGAGGGCCGCAGGGGAGTTGCGGGCGAGCTCGGTGCTGGACAGGCCGGGGTGCGCGGCCACCGCGACGGTGGTGCCGTGCGCGGCGAGCCGGCGCTGCAGCTCGTACGTGAACATCAGGTTGGCCAGCTTGGACTGACCGTAGGCGGCGGCCCGGCCGTACGTGCGCTCCCACTGCAGGTCGTCGAAGTGGATCGCGGCCCGGATGCGGTGACCGGTGCTGCTGACCGTCACCACACGCGAGCCGGGCACCGGCAGCATCAGGTCCAGCAGCAGCCCGGTGAGCGCGAAGTGGCCGAGGTGGTTGGTGCCGAACTGCATCTCGAAGCCGTCCCGGGTGGTCTGCTTCGGGGTGTACATCACGCCCGCGTTGTTGATCAGCAGGTCGATCCGGCCGAGCCGGGACCGCAGCGCCGCCGCCGCGGTCCGGACGGAGTCGAGCGAGGTCAGGTCCAGCGCCTGCACGCTCACGTCGCCGGTCATACGGGCCGCTGCCTGCTCGCCCTTCTCGACGTTGCGCACCGCGAGCACCACGGACGCCCCGCGCCCGGCGAGCGCCTTGGCGGTCTCGTACCCCAGTCCGGTGTTGGCGCCCGTCACCACGGCCACCCGCCCGCGCTGGTCCGGAATGTTCGCCGTCGTCCACTTCTCGCCCATGTCGGACTCCCGTCCAAATAACGTACCGAAGGTATCTTGTGCCGACAACGTTAAAGTACTCCCGGTACGTTGTCAACGTACCGCAGGTACTTAAGTTAGGCTGGTGAGCGTGACTTTCCAGCGGGCGCGGACCGAAGAGCAGCGGGAGATCCGCCGACGGGCGATCCTCGACATGGCGTCGGCGATGCTCGATGAGATGCCCGTGGCCGCGGTCACCCTGAACGAGCTCAGCCGCCGGGTAGGGCTGGCGAAGCCGAACGTGCTGCGCTACTTCGAGTCGCGCGAGGCCGTGCTGCTGGAACTGCTGGACCGCTTCCTGCAGGAGTGGCTGACGGAGCTGGCAGCCGAGTTGACCGACGGCGTCGACGAGAATCACCCCATGGCCGAGCGAGCGACAGCGGTGGCCGAGATCCTCAGCCGCTCACTCTCCGGCCGATTGGCGCTGTGCGAACTCTTCGGCGCGCAGGGCAGCGTCCTGGAACACAACGTCTCCGTCGAGGTCGTGGCGCGCTACAAGCGCGCCTCTCTGGACCGCCTGACCGCGATGACCGCGCTGATCCAGAAGTACCTGCCGGAACTGGGCGAGAACGCGACACTGTTCAGCCTGCAAACCATGGTCATGGCCGGCGCGCTGTCGGCGTACAGCACACCGCCACCCAGCTTGCAGGCGGCCTACCAGGCCGAACCCGACCTGGCCCGGTTCCACTTGGAGCTGAAGGACTACTTGAGGCAGGCCCTGACCGCGACTCTCCTGGGCGTGCTCCCCCGGCGCTGACGCACGTCGCACCGGGCAGGCCGGGCACCGGACGTCCGCTACGTTCCGCCGCTACGCGGAGGCCGCCCGCGGTGGCGTCGTTCCGTCGTCGCCGGGGTCGGTCGTACCGGTCTTCGTCTGCTCGCGCACCTGCGGCTGGCCCTGTCCCTGTTGGCCGTGCGCGGTGGCGAGTGGGCCCAGGTGCCGCGCCGCACTGTCCAGCAGTCCGAGGTCGGCCTTGGTGTGTGCGATGGCGGCGTCGATCAGAACGGCGACCAGGGGCTCGGCTGAATGGGCCCGCCGTTGCCGTGCCAGGCCCGCGAGTTCGGACAGGTACGTCTGCCGCTGCGCCTCGATCAGCCCGTCGAGCACCTGAGGGCCCAGGGCGACAGCGCCGAGGAGCTTCAGGAACAGCTCGTCGCGGAAGCCGCCGACGCGTACCCAGGGCGTGGTGGCCCAGGCGCGCAACTCCGTCTCGCCGGCCTCGGTGAGCGTGTAGAGGTTCTTGTCGGGCCGGTCCGCCTGCGTGATCTGCGAGCGCGAGACATAGCCGTCACGGACCAGCCGTTCGAGGATCTGGTAGAGGTGACCGATGTTGAGCCCACCCCACTGAGGGCCGATGGTTTCCTCGAACCGGGCCTTGAGTTCGTATCCGTGGTTAGGCCGCTGGGTCAACAGGGCGAGCACGGCGTGGTGGAGCGGCATATACCTCCCTTCTGCATTGTGACAACATACCCCTGCATTGTCGCAATGTATTGAACTGAAGCGAGGCTCTGTCCATGGCTGTGAGCGTGACGTTGCGTGGAGTGACACGCAAGTATCCGGGGTTGACCGCTCTGGATGCGGTCGATCTTGAGATCAGGGCCGGAGAGGTGGTGATGCTGACCGGACCCTCCGGCGCGGGCAAGTCCACCGTGCTGCATGTGACCGGCGGCATGGACAAGCCCGACCAAGGGCATGTCGAGGTCGACGGGACGACGTTGGTGCCGAAGAACCTGGACGCGCACCGGCGCCGGGTCGGCTTCGTGTTCCAGCGCTTCCACCTGCTGCCGGCACTGACCGCGCTGGACAACGTGCTGGCTCCGGTCCTGCCGCGCAAGGTCGACTTCGACCGGCGGGAACGCGCCACGGAACTGCTCGAAGCGGTCGGTCTGAGCGAGCGTTCCGACGCGCTGCCCGCGCAGTTGTCGGGTGGTCAGCAGCAACGTGTAGCACTCGCACGCGCGTTGATCAACCGGCCGGGGCTCCTGCTCGCCGACGAACCGACCGGCAACCTCGACAGTGTCATCGGTCGGGAGATCATCGACCTTTTGATGTCGCTCCGGGAGAGGTACGGGATGACGATGCTGATCGCCACCCACGACGCGGAGGTCGCCGCGGGCGGCGACCGGGTGATACGTCTGCACGATGGCAAAATCGTCTCGGACCAGCAGATCACGCCCTCCGCCGACGTACTGACCCGGCTCGGGGGTCTGCGGCCGTGATAGCGATGATCGTTGAACAGCTCCGGCGGCGGCGCGGCCGCGCGCTGGCCCTGGCCACCGGAATCCTGGTGGCGGCGACGAGCTTCACGCTGCTGACCGCGACGGTCAGCACGAGCAAAGCGACCACCGTGGGCACCGTGCGGAAGAACGCCCGGTCGGCGTACGACGTCCTGGTGCGTCCACCGGCCTCGCAGACCGATGTGGAGCGGCAGAACGGGTCGGTCGCGCCGAACTTCCTGTCGGGGACGTTCGGCGGCATCACCATGGACCAGTACCGGCGCATCCGCGGCATGTCCGGGGTGCAGGTGGCCGCGCCGGTCGCCAACATCGGCTACCTGATGGTGTCCAGCTCCGTCACCGTGGACGTGTCCCGCTTCCTGGACAGCGACGCGACCCGGCAGATCCTCCGTATCAGCCCGACCATCACCGCGGGGCTGGGCAGCTACCGCGCCGCCGACCAGTACGTCTATCTCACCCGCGAGCCTCTGAGGTCGGCATCGACCCCCGACCACCTCTTCGGGTCCAAGACCCTGGAGAAGGGCACGGTCACCAAGGACACCGGACGGTACCGGCTCGACGACAAATACGACGTCTGCTACTACTTCAACCGGGACAAGACCGAGAAGACCGAGTTCAATTCCGAACTGCCGATGAAGCCGAACCTGATCGGCGAAGACCTCACCGGGAAGTCCCCCTTCGACCCGAAGTTGAAGTCGCGGCTGAACTGCCAGTCCGGGCAGGGCAAGGCAACCGCCGACATCTGGACCGGTTACCCCGTGCTGCTGTCCGCCATCGACCCGGCGGCCGAGGAGCAACTCGTCGGCCTGGGCGACACGGTCACCTCGGGCCGGATGCTCACCGGCAAGGACAAGCCCTGGGTGGCGGCCCCCTCAAAAAGCGTCTACGGACAGCACGACCGCTACATCCCGGCGATGCTCAGCAGCAAACCGCTGACCTCGGGAACGCTCAGTGCCACCGTCGAGCGCCTCGACGTGGGCGACCCGGCCGAGCTCCCCTCCGCACTGGGCAACCCCACCGCGGCGAGATTCGTCCAAGGTCTGCACGGTACGCAGGTCGGCCGGGTCGGCGCCGACCTGGACCCCGGATACGAAAGAGCGTTGACCGACGCCTCGTTCGACACCGGTGCGTACTGGACGGTGGGTCCCGTCACCTACCGCCCCGCGCCGCGCGGCGCACTCGCCGCACAGCCGCAGCCCGCGCAGAAGCCCGGCCTCTGGCTGTCCACGGACCAACAGCCGCTCCTCTACGTCCCCGAGGAGAACCAGGGCACGCAATACCGGAAAGTGACCGCCCACCCCGCCACGGACTGCATCGGCACCGGCTACTGCCAAGGGCCCGACTCCGGGCGGCTGCCCAATCCCTTCGTCCAGCTGGTCGGCCGCTACGACACCGACAAGCTGCCCGGCTTCTCCCCCCTCTCCGACGCCCCCTTGGAGACCTACCAGCCGCCGCAGGTCACCGGCGCTGACAGTGCCACCCGCGCGGCGCTCGGCGACAAGCCGCTGCGGCCCGACCGCAACCTGGGCGGCTACGTCAGTCCCCCGCCCACCATGCTGACGACGATGGACTCCATCTCCGCACTCACCCACAGCCGCCGGGCCCCGGGCATCCAGGACAAGGCACCGGTCAGCGCCGTCCGGATCCGGGTGGCCGGTGTGACCGGCGTCGACGCCGCGTCCCGCGCACGGGTGAACGCCGTGGCCGGCCGGATCCGGGCCGCCTACCCGCGACTTCAGGTCGACGTCACCGTGGGCAGTTCGCAAGTGCCGCAGACGGTGGCGCTGACGGCCTCGGCGCGAGTGAAGGAGCCGTGGGTCGCCAAGGGCGTGGCCCTGCGCATCCTCAAGGCCGTGGACACGAAGAGCGCGCTGCTCTTCGTGCTGGTCCTCGTCGTGTGCGCCCTCTTCCTCGGCCAGGCGGCACTGGCCTCGGTACGCTCACGCCGCACCGAGATCGGCACATTGCGCTGTCTGGGGTGGAGCGGCGGGGAGGTACTGCGCCTGGTGCTCGGCGAGTTGGCGGTCATCGGGCTGGCCGCCGGGGCCGCGGGCGCCGTACTCGCCTACGTGCTGGGCAGCATGCTGGGACAGCCCGAGGCAGGGGTGAAGTCACTCCTCGTACTGCCGGTGGCGCTGCTCCTGGCCCTGGCGGCGGGCCTCGTCCCCGCCTGGCTCGCCACCCGGCTGGGGCCGATGGAAGCCGTACGGCCCCCGGTGACGGCGGTTCGAAGCGCCCGTCCCGTACGTTCGGTGGCCGGACTGGCCATGCTCAACCTGCTGCGGGTACGGGGCCGGACCCTGCTCGGGGCCGCCGGGCTCGCGCTGGGGGTGGCTGCCTTCACCGTACTGCTCGCCCTGACCCTGGCCTTCCAGGGCGAAGTTGCGGGATCGCTGCTCGGCAACGCCGTGGTGGCACAGGCGCGTGAGGCCGACTACCTCAGCGTCGCCCTGTCGCTGCTGCTGGGAGCCGCAGGAGCCATCGACGTCCTGGTCATCTCGCAACGCGAGCGCGCCGCCGACCTCGCCGTGCTGCGGGCAACCGGCTGGACCAACCGCGAACTGGCGAGGCTGACCCTCTACGAGGGCATCGGACTGGCCTTGCTGGGTGGCCTGTCCGGTGCGGTGGCCGGCCTCGTCGCGGTGGTGTCACTCGGGCAGGGCGTCCTGCACGGACACCTCCTCGCGATAACCGGTGCCGCGCTGCTGGCCACCCTGGCCGCGACCGCCCTGGTGAGCGCGGCCCTGACGGTACCGATCCGCGGACTGTCCCGTATCGCTCCGGCCCACCTGCTCGCCGCCGAATGACGACGGGCGGCGGCCCGGGACACCCTCGCGGGTCCCGGGCCGCCGCGTCCGCGACACGTCAGTGCGCCTGCCGATCGCATGATCACGCGCACGCCGTCGATCGACGACCGGCTCCTTCTTTGGGCGGCCGCCACCTTCGGCGTACCCGGCCCGTGGCACCGGTGTGCCGTAGAGCATGGCGAACCTGGACCGTTCGCGAACGGCCCAGGCGCGCGCCGCGAGTACCGCCACCTCAAGCCGCTTGCGGTACGACAGGCCCGAGGCCGCCGCGAGGGCCGCGTCGACCTCGTCGGCGAGTTCGTTGTACGCATCGACGATCAGCAGCGTGATGAGCGCTTCGCGGTCCTTGACGTAGCGGTAGAGCGCCGACGGGACGACGCCGACGTCGCGGGCCACGGCCCGTAGGGACAGGTCGGCCGGACGTACCGTCGCCAGGTGCTCGCGTCCCACCCGCACGATGTCACGCATCATCTGCTCGCGTGCTGCCTGCCGTGGAGTGAAGGGTTGGCCGGGACGTCCCGGCCAACCCTTCGGACCCAGTAACCCGACAGCTCACAACGCGTTCGCCGGGGCGTCGGCGCGCTTGATGACCCGCCACGACTCCCAGCAGCGGCAGACGACGTACGCGAAGATCGTGAGCGCCGCGACCGAGGTGTCGGTGATCGAGGGCTGCATGCCCTCGGTGGTGTCCAGGATGGTGAAGGCGAGCACCGTTGCCGCGACCTTGTGGAAGATCACCATTTCCCAGATCGCCGGAACCTGACGCGGCCGGTAGGCGAGCGCCCTGCCCGCACGGATGCCCCCTTGAGTCGAATCCTCAGGATGTGCCGTCGAAGACGACGTCCTTCGTCTCCACCGCTCCGGCCGTGCGCCCCGGCGCCGTCTGGTACGTCCAGTACAGGTTCGTGTGCGCGATGACCTGGTCAGGCGGCGGCGCTCCCCACGCCGTCTTGTCGCCCGCCGTGTGGGCGTCGCTGACCAGCGTCGCGTCGTACCCCCTGGCGAACGCGCCGTGGAGCGTCGAGCGGATGCACGCGTCGGTCTCCGCACCGACGACGACGAGCCGGCCGGCGCCGAGCCCCGACAGTACGGTCTCCAGGGTGGTGTCCTCGAAGGAGTCGCCGTAACTCTTCTCGACGAGCGGCTCGGCGTCCTCCGGGGTGAGCTCCGGGACGATCCGCCACCCGTCACTCCCCCGCGCGAGCCCCTCGTCGGAGTGCTGGACCCAGATCACGGGCACCGCTTCCCGCCGCGCACGCTCGACCAGGCCGGCTACGTTCGCGACGACCTCGTCGCGCCGGTACGCCCCTGCGACGACGTCCTTCTGCACGTCGACGACCAGGAGCACGGTGTTCGGCCGTTTCTTCAAAGTGGTCATGATCTACCTCTTTTCGGGCGGGGCTCGTACGTCTACGCACGGTAGCCCCACCCACTGACAGTGGGCCGGACCGACCGCCGGCCCCCCGGCTCGCGCGGGCTCGCACGGGCTCGCGGGGGCTCGCGGGGGCTCGCGGGGAGGTGATCCCTCGATGAGCGGCTACCCGAAGAACGCGGTGAGTTCCCGCACGATGTCGTCGGGGCGTTCCTCGGCGAGGTAGTGCCCCGCCCCCTTCAGCTCGACGTACCGCACGTCCGTCGCCAGCCCGTCCAGCTGCGCGCGCAGGAGCTCGTAGTACTTGCCCCCGATTCCGAGCACAGGCATGGTCAGTGCCGGGTAGCCCTCAAGATCGGCGATGTCCTGCTGGAAGGTCTGGTACCAG
This sequence comes from Streptomyces sp. NBC_00370, assembly GCF_036084755.1. NCBI lineage: Bacteria > Bacillati > Actinomycetota > Actinomycetes > Kitasatosporales > Streptomycetaceae > Streptomyces > Streptomyces sp. NBC_00370. The sequence continues at coordinate 8,247,606 of NZ_CP107968.1, read as the reverse complement.
CCTTTCCCAGCGCGGATCGCGTCCGGCGTGTTGTAGGCGGCGGCGTAGACGGCTCTCGCCCTCTCACTGAAGGCCGTGGGGTCGCCGCCCTGGAAGTCGATCAACCAGTCGACCAGCAACCGGAATCGCCCCTGGAGGAGCTGCTCGGGCAACTGGTCGAGCACGTTGAACGCGAACCACCATGGAGCCGGCTGACCCGGCTGGGGCAGCATGCGTATGTCGTTGAACACCTGCGTGGGATGCCCGGCCTCCCAGAGCGCGACCTTGCGGGTCGCTTCGGGGTGGTTCGCTGCGAAGCTGTGCGCCACCATCGACCCGATGTCCTCGCCTGCGATGTACGCCTGGCGGTGGCCGAGGGAGCGAAGCAGTTCGTAGATGTCCCTGGCCATGCTCTTCTTGTCGTACCCGCCGACGGGTTTGTCGGAGTCGCCCATGCCGCGCAGGTCCGGGGCGATGACTCGGTAGTGCCGCGCGAGTCGCGGCATGACCTTGTGGAACTGGTACCAGGTACGCGGCCACCCGGGGAGCAGGACGAGGGGGGCGCCCTGACCTCCAGTCACGTAGTGCAGCCGCGTGCCGTTGACGCTGGCGAAGCGGCTCGTAAAACCGTCCAGTGTCGGCGCCTTCGGCTTCCCGCTCGTCGAGGCGGCGGCAGCGGTGTCAACCGGCAGCCCGAGCAGGCTCGCTGCGGCGGCACCGGCGGTGACGCCCAGCACGCTGCGCCTGCTGGGGCGGCGTGAGGGCGCGGGGTCGCCGGGCTTCTCGTGTGCCATGTGCGTAAGTCCTTTTCCTTGACGGTGTTTTGCCGTGTCCGATTGCCGTGGAGTGGCGACGCGAAGGTGGCTGTTTCGCCGTCACCCCCGCACACCCCTCCATCGCTTCTGCACCGATCGGTACGGATCGAGACGAGAGGACTGTAGCATTTCCGAACCGATCGATACCGAACGTGTCGAGGTCGCGCCGCAGGCGACCGTGGCACGATTCGAGAGGTGGACCAACTCACCTACTCAGCCGCATGGCTGACGCGTTGCGGTACAACCACCGGAGGGGCGCATTGAGCCAGTACTACGAACTAGGGGACGACACCCTATGGAACCCGTCCAACGGTGCCTCCCGGCTGTTCATGAGCCAGGTGAGCGTCTATCAAGCAGAACTGGGTCTGCCCTCCGGCATTGGCCCGATGCAGGCTGACGAGTGCCAGATCGATCCCCTCGTGTTCGAACCATTCGTCGACGCCCTGCTCGCGTGGCGCCGGACAACGAGCCACGCCGTGACGGCTGCGCTGTCCGAGGGATTCATTGCCACGGTGCTGGTCTTGGCGGAAAGGGCAGGCATCGAGGTGAACTGGCAGCCGCCCGGCTCCGCCGAGGTAGGCGGCCTCAAGGAGGTTCAGGTCCCGGCGGCCTCGGCCTCCCCTGAGGAGGCTTGGATAGCGGCCCTCAAACAGAAGTCGCGCGAGCTGGGCCATTCCATGACGGCGTAAGCCTGCGCTGCCTGGCCCGGGTCTCCGCGTGCTGACGACAGCCACCAGCCGGTTCGGCTCGCCTGGGATACTTCCGTCCTGTGACGTCTTCAGGAATTGCTCGGCAGATCCATACGGCTTCTCACCTCACGGGTGACTTCGTCCTCCGCTCCGGCCGTAGAACCTCGGAGTACTTCGACAAGTACCGCTTCGAGAGCGACCCCGTGCTCCTTGACTCCATCGCCGGGGCGATGGCCCCGCTCGTACCGAAGGCCACGGAAGTACTGGCCGGCCTTGAGATGGGCGGCATCCCGGTGGTCACCGCGCTCGGCCGGCACACCGGACTTCCTGTCGCCTTCGTCCGCAAGCAGGCCAAGACGTACGGAACGTGCCGCCTGGCTGAAGGCGCGGACATCACCGGGCGGCGAGTGCTGGTCGTGGAAGACGTGGTCACCAGCGGCGGTCAAATTGTGCTGTCCACCGCCGACTTGCGCGCTCTGGGCGCCGACGTTCGCGAGGCCCTCTGCGTCATCGACCGCCAGCAGGGCGGAGCCGAGGCGCTTGCGGGGGAACGTATCCAACTGTTGTCGCTGCTCACCGCCGAAGACCTCAGAACTGCCGCCTGAGGCGCAGCGAAAAGGCGTGAGCGACACACCGTTCTGGCGCTGCCGGAGTCGGCAGCCATGTGTCGGCGCGGATGTGGCTCAAGTATGTGGAAATATGGGGTTCATGGATGCGATCTCCTCCGTCGAACTGGCTGCGCAGCGTCAGCGCAGCGCTGAGGCTGCCGTGGACGCGGCCCGTGCCGATGTAGAACTTGAGGCTGTGGCCGCGGTCCGCGAAGGGGAACCGGTCGAGGAGGTTGCCGAGGTTTCGGGCATCGATTCCACCGAGCTGGAGCATCTGGACAAGGTCGCGGGGAACATTCCGCCAGGCTGACCGACCCGGTGGGCGCGTGCTCGTCGCCTCAGCGTGCCGGTAGCCGGTCCATCGCCGCCTGGCTGGCGTCGTCGGCCGCGCGGCAGATCATCAGCCGTTGGTCGGGGTTCTGAAGTGGCATGAGCACTTCGAAGTGGACCGCGATCTCGCCTGCCTCGGGATGCCGTACCACCTTGTGTCCACGGCCGTTGGTCGTGATGTCCCGCTCGGCCCACAAGGTGGCGAACAGCTCGTTGTGCGTGATGCATTCGGTGATGAGTTCGTTCAGCACCTGGTCTTCCGGATGCGCGGCCCACGCGGCGCGCAAGTGTGCGATTCCCTCGCGTGCGACCCGTTCCCGGTCGACGTAGTACTCGCGTATCTCCGGATGGATCAGACAGAGCCACATCGCGTTGCGCTGCTGGGGCGGCAAGGCGTCGAAATCGATCAGCAGCCCCGCCATTGCGGGATTCCAGGCCAGGATGTCGAACCGGTGGTTCATCAGCATGGCCGGCAGCGGCGACAGGTCGGCGACCAGCCGGGCCAGCGGCGGCGCCGCCGTGGTGGGCGGCTTGGCGGGGACGCGGGGCCGCTGCTGCGTGAGGTCGTACAGGTAGGTGCGTTCGTCGGGGGCCAGGCGCAGGGCGCGGGACAGGGCTTCGACCACGTCGGCGGAGGGCCGCAACGGGCGGGCCTGCTCCAGCCGTACGAGGTAGTCGATGCTGATCCCGGCCAGTTCGGCGACCTCTTCGCGGCGTAGGCCCGGGGTACGGCGGCCCTGGCGCCGCTCGGGCAGACCGACCTCATGGGGGTCGAGGCGCTCGCGCCGGGTGCGCAGGAACGCGGCCAGCTCCCGGGTCGGGTCCACCGTGTGGGTCGTCATGTGCTGTCCAACAGGCCGGGTAGGAGTGGTGTTCCCAGGAACCTTCTTCCCTTCCCCCGCGCCGGCGGCGGTCGCAGGCTGGTGGTCCACGCAAGATCACGGACACTGGAGAACACGATGTCGCTGACTCTCGACACCTACCGGCTGCTGGGCCGCTCAGGACTGCGGGTCTCACCGCTGGCGCTGGGCGCGGCGACGTTCGGCACCGAGTGGGGCTGGGGCGCCGAGCGCGACGAGGCGCGCAAGCTGTTCGACCGCTACACCGAGCTCGGCGGCAACTTCTTCGACACCGCCAGCACGTACACCAACGGCAGCTCCGAGCGGCTGCTGGGCGAGTTCGCCCGTACCAACCGCGACGCGCTGGTGCTGGCGACGAAGTACTCGACGCTGCGCAGCCCCGGTGACCCCAACTCCGGGGGCACGCACCGCAAGAGCATGCTGGCGTCGGTGGAAGCCAGTCTGCGGCAGCTGAACACGGACTACATCGACCTGCTCTACCTGAACGTATGGGACTTCAGGACGCCGGTGGAGGAGATCCTGCGCGGTCTGGACGACCTGGTGCGGCAGGGCAAGGTGCTGTACGTGGCGATCTCCAGCGCCCCGGCCTGGCAGGTCGCGCGCATGCAGACGATCGCCGAGCTGCGTGGATGGTCGCCGCTGGTCGCACTGGAGATCGAGTACAGCCTGATCGAGCGTACGGGGGAACGTGACCTGATCCCCATGGCGCGCGAGATGGGACTGGGCGTGGTCCCCTTCTCGCCGCTGGGCGGCGGGGTGCTCTCCGGCAAGTACAGCCGGGACGATCTGAAACCGGCGGGCCCCGTTGCCGGCGAGACCGCCGGCAGCCGCAAGGCCCTCAACGCCGCGCTCGGAATGGTCACCGAACGCACCCTGGCCATCGCCGACGTGGTGCAGGAGGTGGCCCTGGAACTGGGCCGCACGCCCGCCCAGGTCGCACTGGCCTGGTCCCTGAACGCCCCTGGCGTGACGGCACCGATCATCGGCGCCCGCACCGTCACACAACTGGAGGACAACCTGGGTGCTCTGCAGGTCGACCTCACTTCGTCCCAGCTGACCCGCCTCGACGAGGCCAGCGCCGTCGACCTCGGCATTCCGCACGGCCTGCTCGCGAGCGACCATATCCGCACGGTCACGACGGGCGACATGAAGATCGAAAGCCGCCGCTGATCAGCTGGGCTCTTCGGTGGCGTGGGAGTTGGTGAGTGTGAGCGCACCGCCTGCCGCGATGAGGCCGACGACGACCGCCAGCACGGCGTAGGTGATCCGCTCGCCGTGGAAGAACGACGCCACCAGGGTGTGGCTCCAGGTGCCTGCCGGCAGCTGGGTGGTGACCAGCGCGGCGATCAGGGTGCCGACCACCGCGGTGCCGATGCTGCTTCCGACCTCCTGGGCGGTGTCGTTGAGCGCGGTGCCGATGGACGTACGGTTGCCCGGCATCGCGTCGACGAGTGCGATGGCGCAGATGGTCATGACGGTGCGCAGCCCGACGGTCATCACGACCATGCAGGCCGCGATGACGGCGTACCCGTGGTCGACGCCCCAGGACAGGCCGGCCAGTGAGCCGGCCAGGCAGGCCGCGCCGACCAGGCAGGCGACGCGGTGGCCGAACCTTGCCGCGAGCCATTCGGAGACCGGGGTCGCGGCGATCATGGTCACGATGAGCGGCAGGTTCGCCAGCCCGGCCCGTACGGGGCTCCAGCCGTAGGCGTACTGGAAGTGCAGGATCAATCCGAACATCACGGCCGCCATCGCGATGGCGGTGCCGATCTGCGCGATGGCGGCGCCGCGCACGATGCCGCTGGAGAAGAGGCGCAGGTCAAGCATGGGAGATGCGCTGCGGCGCTCGTGCCACACGAAGGCGATCCCCGCGACGACCGCACCGAGGACCGATGCGACGGTGGCCGCGGAGAGCCAGCCGTGCTCGACGCCGCTGGTCAGCGAGTAGCAGGCGAGGCCGATGGTGGTGACGCTCAGCCCCGCACCCGGCAGGTCGAGCTTGTCGCTGGTGAGGTCCTGCGGCCGGTCGGCCGGGACGCCGAGGCGGACGCCGATGGCCGCGATCAGCGCGATCGGGGCGTTGACGAGCAGGAGCCACTGCCACCGGACGTGGGCCAGGGCGGTGCCGCCCAGCAGCGGGCCGAGGACGAAGCCGGACATGCCGACGATGATCATCAAGGTCATCGCGCGCATCCGCAGCGCCTTGTCGTCGAACAGCCGGAAGACCAGCGAATTGGTGATCGGGGCCATCGCCGCAGCGGCGATGCCGAGGCCGGCCCGCAGGGTGATCAGCTCCCCTGCCGTGGTGACGGCGACGACGGCCAGGCTCAGCAGGCCGAACACCGCGAGGCCGACCAGCAGCACGCGCCTGCGGCCCAGCCGGTCGGCCATCGATCCGGCGGTCAGCAGCAGGCCGCCGAACGTCAGGGAGTACGCGCCGGTCACCCACTGCAGCGCGGTCGTGCTGCTGTCGAGGTCCCGGCCGATCGTGGGCAGCGCGATCGAGAGCAGTGTGTTGTCGACCATCTCGACGAAGAAGGCCAGGCAGAGCGCGGCCAGTGGAATCCATGCCGCGCGCAGGGACGGATAGGTACGCGATGCGGCGGGCGCGCTAGCGGTCGTGGTCATGGCGGGCCTCCTTTCGGGACGTCGTCGAGTATCGAACGACGTTCGACCATAGAACGAGGTTCGATAATTGCGCAAGCTGTGATTGGATGGGCACCATGACAGGCCCGCGACCACGCCCCGCCGACCGTCCCTCCCGAGGGCGGCAACGTGCCTCGCACTCGATCGAGGCCGTTCTCACCGCGGCCGTGGCCCTCCTCGACGAGGCGGGCGAGTCTGCGTTGACTCTCCGCGCCCTCGCGACCCGGCTCGGCACCGGCGTCGGCAGCATCTACTGGTACGTCTCAAGCAAGGACGACCTGCTCGACCGCGCCATCGACCACGTGCTCGGCGGGGTGCTGACCGCCGTCGAAGGGCAGACCGGCAGCAGCGACCCGATCGACGACCTGCGCGTGATGGCCGTCACGCTGTTCGACGCGATCGTGGACCGACCGTGGCTGGGTGCGCACTTCATGCGCGACATCGACGTCCCGGGCAACTCGTTGCGCCTGTACGAGAAGCTGGGGCAGCAGACGCTCCGACTCGACCTCACGCCACGGCAGCGGTTCCACGCCGTGTCGGCGATCGTGGGTGTTGTGGTCGCCAACGCCGCCGACATGGGACAGGAGCCGCCCGAGGAGGTGCTCGACGGTCTCGTCAACCGCGACGAATTCCTCGGGCGCTACGCCGAGACGTGGCGCACACTCGACGCCGAGAAGTTCCCGTTCCTGCACGACATCGTCGACCAGTTCGACGGGCACGACGACAAGGAACAGTTCCTGGCCGGGCTGGAGCTGACCCTGGCGGGCCTCCGCCTGCAGACCGGAACCTGATCGCGTCGCGCCGGCTACGGGAAGTCCCGCGCCGACGAGCCGTGGGCGGAGCTTGCGGCTTGGCGGACCCGGTCTCACCTGGGCCCGCCACGCCGGTGACCCAGCGCCCACGCGCCCTGCGAACGCTTCACGGCCCTGAGGATCGGCCCGTCGTCTAGCCCGGCACAACCCAGAATTGGTCGCGGAACTGCCCGCAGGAGGTCTGCACCACGGGCGCGTTGTCGGCCGTCCCTCGGACGACCAGGCACTTGTAGCTGTTGGCGTTCGCTATCTGTGCGGTGCCCGGGGGGTCCACAGTGAGGATCCAGTACTGATCGATGTAGTTCGCACACGTGATCTGAACCGCTTGGGCGCCTTCGGCGGTCCCTCTGACGAGGAGACACTTGTTGCTGTTCAAATTGCGAATGCGAACCCGACCTTCGCCATCGACAGGTTCGGTCCGCCACAACTGGTCGGCGTACTGCGAATCGCAGGTGATCTGCACCACGGGCGCGTTGTCGGCCGTCCCTCGGACGAGCAGGCACTTGCTGCTGTTGGCGTTCCTGATTCCGGGCAGGGCCAGCGGCCGAGGGGCGTTGCCCGTGACGCGTTCGGCCTGTGAACTGCCCCGAGTCACCAGGCGGGTCGGATAGGCGGACGCGGAGCCGGAGGCCGCGGCTGCCAAACCGACTGTGAGCGCAAGCGCCAACGCCGCTGATGCCGTTTTGCGGTGCGAGAACTGCATAGTTCCTCCAGTGCCTGGCCCGCGTCACCCGCTTCCCGGGCGGCTCTCCCCACTGATGATGCCTGAGTTGGAACAATGCGGTGAGAGATTCAGTCTCAGCCGAAAAACGCAGGTCACACGCGCGAAGAGGCGACAGCTACTGGCACTGGCACCGGCCCCTGCTGCACGGGCGGCCACCTCTCCCGGGACACAGGCGCGTCATGTTCGAGGGAGTGCCCGGCACCGCCGCCCCCGGACTACCTGGTCTTCCTCCGTCTCGATCTGCCGTGGCCCTGACAGGACGCCGACACATGGACATCCTTCTGTGAACGTGCTGTCATGCCAACTGCATGATTTCTAACGATAGAAGAGATCGTGCCGCCACGGATCTCCTCGGTCCCGGCGGTCGCTGTCCGGTGCGGCGTGGACGCGTCGTACCGGCCGGTCCGAGAGCGGAGTTGCCCATGAGACGCCCTTCCATACGGCGCCGGCCCCGAACCCTGCGGCGGCAGATCGGGCTTGCCGCCGTGCTGAGCACCGCCGCAGCCGTGACGCTCGCCGGTGGCGGCACCGCCACGGCAGGCGGAACCCACAGCGCCAACCACCGCATCCCTACCGTCACATCGGGCGATGCCCGCTTCCAGATCCTCTCGCCGACACTCGTCCGTACCGAGTACGCGGGCGACCGGAAGTTCACCGACGACGCGACGTTCAACGCGATCGGCCGTGCCGGTTTCGCTCCGGCCGCCTACACCGCCAAGACCTCCGGTGGCTGGCTGACCATCAGGACCAGCGCGCTGACCCTGCGTTACCGTGTCGGTTCCGGACAGTTCGACGCGCGGAATCTCACCGTGCGGCAGGACGCCGGCAAGTCCCCGGTGACCGCCACCCCCTGGCAGCACCTCACGTGCACGCCCGGGACGTTGTGCGAAGCCGAGAGTCTCCTGCTCAACGGCGCGTCCGTGGGCGCGGATCACCAGGGTCACACGGGTGCGGGCTTCGCTGCGGGATTCGAGAGCACCGGCAGCTCGGCAGCGGCTGACATCGATGTCAAAACCGCCGGCACCTACGAGTTCGACCTTCGGTACGCCAACTCCGTCGGCGGCGACGGCCAGAACACGACCCGTACCCTGACGCTCGCTGTGGACGGCGGCCACCCCCAGACCATCAGCCTTCCGGCCACCGCGAATTGGGACACCTGGAAGCTCGCCACCGCGAGCGTCACGCTCGGCGCCGGCCACCACACGCTCAGCCTGACCCGGACCGCGGCGGACTCCGGCAACGTCAACGTCGACAGCCTCGCGCTCGTCCGTCCCGGCGCCGCGTATCCGTCGGCCTCCACGACCGCGATCGTCGACTGCCGCTACGGCGTGAGCTGCGAGGCCGAGGCCGGGCGGATCGGTGGCACGGCCGTCAGCGCGACCGACCACAAGGGGTACGCCGGCAACGGCTTCGTCGCCGAACTCACCCAGGGGTCGAGCCTCGGCACGCACCTGGTCGACGTGCCCGCCGACGGCGCCTACACGCTGCGCGTGCGCTACGCCAACGGCGCGGGCAGCGACGGGCTCCACCAGAGCCGCGATGCCTCCGTCACCGTCAACGGCACCACCAGCACCCTGTCGTTGCCCGCGACGAAGGACTGGGACGACTGGCAGACGGCGTCGGTCCCCGTCACCCTCAAGGCGGGATCCGACGACATCACCCTCGACTGCCCCGGCACGGCCAGTTGCCACGTCAACGCCGACACCCTCTCCGTGGCGGCCCCGAAGGAGCCCGCGCCCCTCCCCCACATCGCGCTCGGTGGGTACCGCCGGGGCCTGGACGGCGTGACCGGCAACGGCGACGCCCCCGTGACGACCCCCGGGCTGCTGAACGAGGACGGCTGGTACCTGCTCGACGACACCCCGTCGGCCCTGTACGACACCACGGCGCAGAAGGTCACGCCCCGCCCCGGTCACGGTGGCGACCCGTACCAGGACGGCTACGTCTTCGGCTACGGACACAACTACAAGCAAGCGCTCACCGACCTGGCCACCTTGACCGGGCCGCCGGCCCTGCTGCCTTCCTGGGCCTACGGCGTCTGGTACTCGGAGTACATCGACCGCACCGCCGCCGACTACGAGAAGACGATCGTGCCCGGCTTCCGGTCCGAAGGTGTGCCCCTGGACGTACTGGTCACGGACACGGACTACAAGGCCGTCAACGACTGGAGCGGCTGGGAGATCGACAAGACCAAGTTCCCCGACCCCAAGGGCTTCTTCGACTGGTCGGCGTCGCAGGGGCTGCACAACACACTCAATGTGCACCCCAGCATCCTGGCGTCCGATCCCCAGTTCGCCCAGGCGCAGGCCACGGCGAAGGGCAAGCTGCAGAAGGGCGGTTGCGCCGGGGGCGCCTCCGTCGAGGACAACTGCTACACGTTCGACTTCGGCGACGCCGACCAGCTCAAGGCGTACCTGGACCTGCACAGGACCATGGATCAGCAGGGCAACGACTTCTGGTGGCTGGACTGGTGCTGCGACGCTTCGCAGTCGTCGCAGCCGGGCGTGAGCCCCGACGCGTGGATCAACCAGCAGTACGCGACGGCCACCGCCAAGACGCTCGGCCGGGGCTTCGTCCTGTCCCGGGCGTACGGCTCGCTGCAGGCCGGCGGGTACAGCGGCCAGCAGGCGCTCCCGACCGGCCCGTGGGCGGACAAGCGCACCACCGTCCACTTCACCGGCGACACGTCCTCGACGTGGGGCACCCTGCAACTGGAGGTCGGCTACACGCCGGGTGAGTCGGCGGCGACCGGGATGGCGGCCATCACGCACGACATCGGCGGTCACAACGACACGACGGGGCTGACCGGTTCGGAGACGTACACCGACGGCGGGCAGAGCCGCACCACGCACAAGCTGCCCGACGACCTGTACGCCCGCTGGGTGCAGTTCGGCGCCTTCCAGCCGATCGACCGGCTGCACAGCAACCACAGCGACCGGCTGCCCTGGCAGTACGGCGACGCGGCGCGGAAGTCGGCCGACACGTTCCTCAATCTCCGCGAGAACCTGCTGCCGTACACCTACACGCTCGCCGCCGAGGCGAACCGGACCGGCGTGCCGATCGTCCGGCCCACCTACCTGGAGTATCCCGACGAGGCGCAGGCGTACGCCACGGCCGGCAGCGAGTACTTCTACGGCTCGAACGTCCTCGTGGCCCCCGTGACCACGCCCGGCGCATCCGCGACCACCTCGGTCTGGTTCCCGCCGGGCCGTTGGACGGACTACTTCACCGGCAAGACGTACACCGGCGGGACCACTCAGGACATCACCACCGGCCTCGACACGATGCCGGTCTTCGTCAAGGCGGGCGGCATCCTGCCGACGCGCACCCACAACGTCACCGACAACGACCGGAATCCGCTCACCGACGTCACACTGAGCGTCGCCACCGGCGCCGACGGCTCGTACAGCCTGTACGAGGACAACGGGGCGGGCCCGGGGAAGATCCGGAGCGCGACGACAACCGTCCGCTACCGGCAGAGCGGTGCGCGCGACACGGTGTCGATCGAACCGGTCAAGGGGTCCTTCACCGGTATGGTGAAGGAGCGGAGTTGGACGCTCGCGCTGATGGGGGCGCACGCTCCTACGAAGGTCACGGCGACCGGGGTACGGCTGTCAGCGCACGCGTACCACTGGGACAAGACCACCGGGATCCTGACCGTCACACTCCCCCGCCACAGCGTCCACGCCCCGATCACCGTCACCTACCAGTAGGAAGGCACCGCAGCCTCTGACACGAGGACCGGGCCGGCTGAGCGGGGTGCGTCGCCCCGCTCAGCGGAGCCCGTCGTCATGGGGCGAGGTCTCTTCCTCGACGGCCACCTTGAAGGTGTTGAGGAAGCCGCAGACCAGTTGGTAGAAGCCCACGGTGATGACGAAGTCGACGAGTTGATTGACCGTCAGGATCTCGGACAGGTCGTCGTACGGCGCCCCGTCAAGCGTGTGCCGGTCGAGCAGCCGGTCAGTGGCGACGAGAACGGCGGCTTCGGCGCGGGTGAGTTCCCCCGCCGAGGCCGCGTCGGCTGCGGCGGCGAGTGCCCTCTCGCTCACTCCGACGAGACGCGCGGCCCGCTCGTGGTGGTGCACCTCGTACGCCGCTCCGTACGCGTGACCGACCCGTACGATCGCGAGTTCACGCAGGTCGTCCGGCAGGGAATTGCTTCCCAGGATCGCATCGCTCAGTGCCAGCATGCCCGGTGCGAGGCCCGGCGAGTGCATGATCATCCGAAAGACGTTGAGCGAACCGTGATCCTGCACCGCCTCCCGCAGCTCCACCGGCAGTGCGGCGAGATCCGGATACTCCATCAGTCCCCGTCCGGGTAGCGCCAGTTGACGGTGGCGACGGCCGCAGGCGCGATGGCGTGCACCCGATCGCGTACGGACGTCTCGAAGTGCGGTCGCCACACAGCCATACGGGCGATGGCGATCGGGTGGTCGGTCTCACCGCTGATCCGGTGCCGGCCGTTCTCCACACTGCGCCCCACGCCGACCTCATGCTGCTCCAGGCGCTCCTCCTCGCGGAGGAAGGTGGTGAGCGCGTGCAGGACGGCAACGGTCTGCGCCTCGTCGGCGAGACCGTTCACCTCGAAGTCGAGCATGACGTTGACACTCATGCACCCATGCTATGCAATGCCGTGCCAGGTCACGGCGGGTTCGACTCGATCACTCAGCCGAGGACGAGGGGGAGTTCTGCCGCCATGTCGCCCAGCTCGGCCGTCTCCGCCGTGGTCGGCGCGCGTCGTCCCGTACCGATCAGGAGCGCGTCCACGTCCGAGAGCGAGGCGGGGAACCGATCCCCGGCGATCTCTTCCAGCAACGTACGGGCCACGGCGACCGTCTCGGCGGGCGGTTGCGCGGCCGACGGCAGGTGGGCGATCAGGTCGAGGTGGTGCAGGGTCCATTCGAGTACGTAGGCGGACAGGTAGTCGCCGACCGTCAGCACATGGTCCTTGGTGGCCACGCGAGTGGCGGGGTCCGCGAGTTCGGCGGCGCGGCCTGCGGCGGAGCCGACGTCGTCGAGGTGGAACGTGAGCCAGCGCGGTTCGCCGTACGCCGCGGCGAGCCGCGGGATCAGCGCGTCGAGAGGGTCGTCGCCGGTGGGGAGTTCGGGCAGGAGGTCCCAGTAGGTGGCCGCGTTGACGGTCGGTTCGGCGCCGGCGGGCGTGACCAGGGTGATCAGGACGTCCTGGGCATCGATGACCAGGTGACAGACCAGGTCACGCACCAGCCAGCCCGTGCATCCCGAAGGCTGCTCGAAGTCCGCGTCCGCGAGATCGTCGACCGCCGCGCGCAGGGCGGCCCAGGAGTGTGCGAAAGGATCCACACCGGCACGGTAGGGCTGTGGCAGTCGGCGGACAAGCACATTCTTCCCCGCGCCTACGCCGAACCCTCCGTCCGCTCCTCTGCGCGGCGCACGAGGGCCAGCACCCCGTCGCGCAACTCGCGCATGGTGCGCGGGTCGCGGGCCTCGGCGTTGAGTCGCAGAAGCGGTTCGGTGTTGGAGGGGCGGAGGTTGAACCACCAGTCGGGGCCGTTCACGGTGAGGCCGTCGAGGGTGTCGAGGGTGACGTCGGGCCGGCCGCTCCAGGCGGCGCGGACGGCGGAGAGGCGGTCGGCCGGGTCCTCGACCGTGGAGTTGATCTCCCCGGAGGCGGTGTAGCGGTCGAAGCCGCGCGTGAGCTCCGACAGAGGGCCCTGCTGTCCGCCGAGAGCCGCGAGGACGTGCAGGGCGGCGAGCATGCCGGTGTCGGCGTTCCAGAAGTCGGCGAAGTAGTAGTGCGCGGAGTGCTCGCCGCCGAACACCGCGCCCGTGCGGGCCATTTCGGCCTTGATGAACGAGTGACCGACGCGGGTGCGCACGGGTGTGCCGCCCAACTCACTGATCACCTCGGGCACGGTGCGTGAGGTGATCAGGTTGTGCAGCACGGTGGCGCCCGGCCTGCGGGCGAGTTCGCGGGAGGCGACGAGGGCGGTGATCGCCGAGGGGGAGACCGGTTCGCCGCGCTCGTCCACGACGAAGCAGCGGTCGGCGTCACCGTCGAACGCGAGGCCGAGATCGGCCTGTTCGGCGCGGACGCGGGCCTGGAGGTCCACGATGTTCGCCGGGTCCAGCGGGTTGGCCTCATGGTTCGGGAAGCTGCCGTCCAGCTCGAAGTACATCGGGACGACGTCGAGGGGCAGGCCCGCGAGGACGGTCGGCACGGTGTGGCCGCCCATGCCGTTGCCCGCGTCCACGACGACCTTCAGCGGGCGGATGCCGGTGAGGTCGACGAGGGTGCGCAGGTGGCGCGCGTACTCCTCCAGGGTGTCGTGGTGGGTGACGGTGCCGGTGCGTCCGGCGGGCCGGGGCGGTCCGCCCGCGTCCGTCCAGCGCTCGACGAGGGCGCGGATCTCGGCGAGTCCGCTGTCCTGGCCGACGGGGGCGGCGCCCGCGCGGCACAGCTTGATCCCGTTGTAGCGCGCCGGGTTGTGCGAGGCGGTGAACATCGCGCCGGGCAGGTCGAGGGCGCCGGAGGCGTAGTACAGCTGGTCGGTGGAGCACAGCCCGGTCTCGGTGACGTCCGCGCCCTGCGCGACGGCGCCTCGCGCGAAGGCCCTGGCGAGGCCCGGCGAGGAGGCGCGCATGTCGTGTCCGGTCAAAAGAGCGCGCGCCCCGGTGACCTGGACGAAGGCGGCGCCGAAGAGTTCGGCCGTCGACTCGTCCCACTGTTCGGGTACGAGGCCGCGTACGTCGTACGCCTTGACGAGGCCGGACAGGTCGGTGCGCTGCGCCGGGTCAGTGGATGCGGCCATCGTGCTCTCCTTCGGGGCCCTGCGGATCGGGGGTGTCGAGGAGCCACAGGGCGGTGTCGGGCGGGAGGGTGTCGCCGTCGAGCGGGCCGCTGGCCAGCACCGGGCGGCCCGGTACGCCGGTCGTGGACCATGTCAGCGGCCGGGTACCGAGGTTGACGACGCAGACCAGCGCGCCCCGCCCGAAGGCGAGGTGGGGGTCGCCGGGCGCCGAGTACCAGCGCGGGGCGGCCGTCGGGTCGGGCGCGGGGTGGGCGCGGCGCAGCCGGAGGGCGGCGCGGTACAGGGCGAGCGTGGAGTCCGGGTCCTGCGCCTGGGCGAGCACGGTGTACGGGCCCCAGCCGTCCGGCTGCGGCAGCCAGGTGCGCTCGGGGGCGGCGGCGGTGAAGCCGTACGGGGGGTGGTCGCCGCTCCAGGGCAGCGGTACCCGCGAGCCGTCCCTGCCCCGGTCGGTGTGGCCGGAGCGTTCCCACAGCGGGTCGCGGATACGGTCGTCGGGGACGAAGGCCTGCGGCAGGCCCAGCTCCTCGCCCTGGTAGAGGTAGGCCGAGCCGGGCAGGGCGAGCATGAGCAGCGCGGCGGCGCGGGCACGTCCGGCGGAGCCGAGACGGGTCACCGGCCGGACCGCGTCATGGCTGGAGAGCAGCCAGGTGACGGATCCGCCGCCGGGGGCGGACAGCGAGGTGTCGATGACGCGGCGCAGTTCCTGCGGGTCCCACGCCGCCTCCAGGAAGGCGAAGTTGAAGGCCTGGTTCATCTCGCCGGGCCGGATGTAGCGGGCCAGCCTGGCGGGGTCGAACACGGCGGACTCGGCGACCATGAGCCGGTCCTGCGGCGGTACCGAGCCGGGCGGCGCCGGATGGGTGTCCAGGACGGCGCGCCACTCGCGGTAGAGCGGGTGCAGTTCCTCCTGGTCGTAGTACGGCATGAGGTGGTTGCGCAGGGGGTCCTGGTGCTGCCCGGGTCCGGCGTCCGGCAGTCCCTCGGCCTTGAACAGGGCGTGTGCGACATCGACGCGGAAGCCGTCCACGCCCCGGTCGAGCCAGTACCGCAGGACATCGGTGAAGGCAGAACGTACGTGGCCGTCGCGCCAGTTGAGGTCGGGCTGTTCGGGGGCGTGCAGATGGCAGTACCACTCGCCGTCGGCCACCCGGGTCCAGGCGGGGCCGCCGAACGCCGACTGCCAGTCGTTGGGCGGGAGTTCGCCCGACGCACCGCGTCCGGGACGGAAGAGGTAGCGGCCGCGCGCGGCGGAGCCAGGTGCTGCCGCGAGGGCGTCCTGGAACCAGGGGTGCCGGTCGGAGGTGTGGTTGGGCACGAGGTCGACGATGAGCTTGAGGCCCAGGTCGTGGGCGCGGGCGATGAGCCGGTCGAAGTCCTCGGTGGTGCCGAGGTCGGGGGCGACACCGGTGTGGTCGGCGATGTCGTAACCGCCGTCGGCGAGCGGCGAGGGGTAGAACGGTGTGATCCACACGGCGTCGGCGCCCAGTTCCGCGATGTGGTCCAGGCGCGCGGTCGCCCCGGCGAGGTCCCCGGTGCCGTCACCGTCCGAGTCGGCGAAGGCGCGCGGGTACAACTCGTAGCAGACGGTCTCCTGCCACCAGCTCATGCTGACTCCTGGGGCAGGCCCGCCGCGCCGGCCGGGACGTATGCCCCGGCACCGGCGCGGCAGATCGTACCGAGGCCGCCGAGGTGGAGCGGCGCCGTCGTGCGTTTCATGCCGTGCGCTCCAGGAGTGCCACGCCGATGTGCGCGTCGGCCATGCCGTAGAACACGTAGAGCTGCCCGTCGACCTCCTCGACCGCGGTCGGGAAAACCACGTTCGGGACGGTGCCCGCGCGCTCCTCCTCGGTCTCGGGCGCCATGAGCGGCTCGTCGGAGCGGGCGAGGATCTTCGCCGGGTCGGCGGGGTCGAGGATCATCGCGCCGGCCGCGTACGACACGTTCTGGTTCTGCGCGAAGGGGTCCTCGATGGCCCCGGAGACGCCGTGGTGGATGAGCAGCCAGCCCTCGGGCACGCGGACCGGCGCGGGGCCGCTGCCGATCTTCAGCTCCTCCCACGGGTGCGCCGACAGGGCGACGAGCCGGTGGTCGCGCGGGCGGGCGAGAGCGCGGATGTCGGCCTCGACCTCGGCGACGGGCACGTACGAGATCCAGATGCCGGGCCGTTCGTCGGTGATTCCGGCGGGCAGGTGGACCCCCTCGCCGGGCCGGAACCAGCCGAGGTCCCACATCGGGCGGTGCAGCATCGCGTACGCGGGTTCGCCGTCCGGGCCCGGCACGGGCTCGGGGAAGTGGACGACGTCCTTGTTCGGGAAGAGGTTGAGGTCGGTGTCGAGGTCCGGCTGGTAGCCGAACTGGACCGGCCCGAGCCGGGTCCACGTGGTCAGGTCGTCCGACACGGCCAGGGCCGGCTTCGGGCCGAGCGGTCCGTAGGCCACGTACGACATGACGTGCTTGCCGAGCGAGGGGATCCAGGTGACCCGGGGATCCTCGACGCCCGCGTTGTTCTTGCCGCGCTCCCATCCCGCGTCGGGCGAGAGGACGACCCCGCGCCGCTCGACGCCGCTGGGGACGCCGTCGGTGAAGGTGACCTCGGCCAGACCGACGCGCGAGACGTTGCCCTCGGAGACCAGGCGCGGCAGCAGGTGCAGGCGGCCGTCGGGGGTGCGGCCGGAGGCGGGGTTGAGGACTCCCTCGGCCTCGTTGGCGTCGCCGGGCAGCGGGGACATGATCAGGCCCTTGCGTATCAGGCGGTAGGGGATGCGCGAGGCGGCGCCGGTGGTGCTGCTGGTGGTGGTGCCGGTGGTGCTCATGGGGGGAATCAGCCCTTTACTCCGGAGTCGATGTCGGTCGAGGTGAAGTGGCGCTGGAACAGCAGGAACAGCGCCACGGCGGGGGCGGCCAGCACACAGGCGCCGGCCAGCAGGGCACCGGTCGGGTTGCTGACCGTGCCCTGGAGGTTGGAGAGGAAGCTCGCGAGGGACACGGCCAGCGGCTGCATGTCGGCGTTCTTCGTGACCAGGAAGGGCCACAGGAACTCGTTCCACGGGCCGATGAAGGTCAGCAGCATCGCGGTGAGTACGGCGGGCCGGGCCATGGGCAGGGCGACCTTCCACAGGATGCGCAGTTCGCCGGCGCCGTCGAGCCGGGCCGCCTCGAACAGGGACTGCGGCATCTGGAGGAAGAACTGCCGGAAGAGGAACACGGCGGTCGAGTTGATCGCGAACGGCAGGATCATCCCGATGTAGTTGTCGCCGAGCCCGTAGTCGCGGACCACGAGGACGTAGAGCGGCAGCGTCAGGAGCTGGAAGGGCACCATCTGCACGAGCAGCATCGAGGCGAACACGGTTCCCCTGCCGCGGAAGTGCAGTTGGGCCAGCGCGTACCCGGCGAGCACCCCGAAGACGAGGGTGCACACCAGGACGCCGACCGTCATGATCCCCGAGTTGACCAGCGAACGGCCCAGCGAGATGGCGCCGTTGACCGCCGTGTAGCTGCTGCCGGTCAGCCCGCCGGGCACGGCCGACGACAGGTCGCCCGTCGTCGTCTTCCGCAGGGAGCCGACAACCATGTAGTAGAAGGGGAAGAGGAAGGCGACCGCACCGAGCGAGAGCACGGTGTACTTGACGGCCGTCCCCCAGGGGCGGCGCGCGGCGCTGGGCCGGGCGGGGTCCGGGAGGTCGGCGGCAGGGGCGTCGGCTTCGGGGGTCGTGGTGGCGGCGCTCATGTCAGTTGCCCCTCTCGGTGAGTTTGCGGGCGGCCAGCGAGATGACGAGGACGAAGACCACGAGGACGACGCCCAGCGCTGCGGCGAAGTCGGGATGGCCCTGCTCGATGCCCTTCTGGTACATGAGCAGCACGGGCGAGGTGGAGGCGTGGTCGGGTCCGCCGCCGCCGGTCAGCAGGTAGGGCTCACTGAACAGGTTGGCGCCGGTGATGATCGCGTAGATCACCACGAGGGTGGTCGCCGGCCGCACTCCGGGCACGGTCACCGAGAAGAACTGCCGTATGCGGCCAGCGCCGTCGACGGCGGCGGCCTCGTACAGTTCCTTGCCGACGTTCTGGAGCGAAGCGAGGTAGAGCATCACGAAGAAGCCGAGCTGCTTCCACGTGACGAAGAAGGCGATCATCGGCATCGCCAGATGCGAGTTGACCAGCCAGGAGGGGTCCGGGGCGTGCGAGCCGAGGAGGTTGTTGACGAAGCCGTCCGAGCCGAACAGGAACTGCCACACGGCGACGAGCGCGACGCTCGCCGTGATGTACGGCAGGTAGTAGGCGGCGCGGAAGAACGCGCGGAAGCGGATCTTCGCGTTGAGGGCCGCGGCGAGGACGAGCGACAGGATCACCGTGAGGGGCACGTTGATCACGAGGAAGACCGCGATGTTGAGGAAGGCGCGGCCCACCACCGGGTCGGTGAAGACGTCCCGGTAGTTGGAGAGTCCGACCCACGGCGAGTCGATGTGCGTGCCGGGGGCGGTGAAGTAGAAGCGGTGGACGGATATCCAGAGCGTGTAGACCATCGGGACGGCGAACACGAGGAGCAGGAACAGCACGTACGGCGTCACGAACAGCGCGCCGGTGCGGGAGCGGGTCCGGCCGTGGCGGGTCGCGGCGCCCTCGCGGGGCTTGTCGCCGGTAGGAGCGGTGGCGGCGCCGGTGGTGGCAGTGGCGTCACCGGCGGTGGCGGCGATGGGACGAAGGTTCGTCATGACGGGTCCCCGTACTCGTCGAGCAGCTTGGTGATCTTGTCGGAGGCCCGGCGCAGCGCCGCGTCCGTCGATTCGTCGCCGAACACGACGGACTTGGTCCACTCGTCGCGGAACGCCTGCCAGATGTCCACGGACCCCGGCACGTTGGGCACCTCGACGACGTGGTCGGCCTGTCGCGCGAACGCCTTGTAGACGGGCTTCTTCGCGAAGAATTCCGGGTAGCGCCCGGCCAGGTTCTCGCGCATCGGCATCTGACCGGTCGCGTCGAGGAACTTCCCGTCCTGCTGGGCGGAGGTGGCGAACTTCAGCAGGTCCCACGCGGTGGCGCGGTTCTCGCAGGCGCTGAACATCGCGACGGACTTCTCGTCGCTGAAGGAGTACGTGTCCTGCGCCGACTTCCCTTCGGCCGTCGGCACCGGAGCCACACCGATGTCGACGCTGTCCTTGTAGGCGGAGACCGCCCACGGGCCGACGGTGGCCATGGCGGCCTTGCCGTCGTTCACCGCGTCCCCCGCGTACGCCTCCTGCGGCGCGAGCTTCTCCGCGTACAGCGTGCGCCAGAACGCGGCGGCCTGCCGTCCGGCGGGTGAGTCGAACTGCGGCCTGCCGTCCTCGATGAGCTGCTTGCCGCCGCTCTGCGCGGCGAAGGCGGGGTAGAAGTCGTTCCAGGACTGGAAGAACTCGCTGCTGGGCGCCGGCCAGATGGCGGCCTTGGCGGCGCCGCTGTGCACGAGGGTGCGGGAGGTCTTCAGGAACTGGCTGTAGGTCGCGAGCCGCGGGTGCTCGGGGTCGAGTCCGGCCTTTTTGAAGATCTTCTTGTTGTAGAGGATCATCACCGGGTTGCTCTTCCACGGCAGCTGGTAGAACTTGCCGTCCTGCGACGCGTACTGACCGGTGAGGGCCCCGCCGCGCTGCTTGATGTAGCTGTCGCCGTCCGGGAAGTCGCTGAGCGGCACCAGGCCGTTCTGCTTCTGGAAGGTCGGCACCGAGGCGGGCGCGGTGTTGAAGACCAGGCAGGCGCTGGTGCCCGCGATGATCGAGGCGCTGATGGCCTCCTCGGAGGTCTTGCCCGCCGGGATCTGCTGGGCCGTGACGTGCTGGCCCGGGTGGGTCTTGTTCCACGCGGCGATCATGTCCTCGCCCCAGGCCACCTCCTGGGCGTTGTTCGACAGCCAGACCCTGATCGGGCCGCGCGCGTTCGCGGCGGTCGCCTGGTCGGGGGCCGGCCGGCCGCAGGCGGTCGCGGCCCCGGCGAGAGCCAGCACGAGCAGCGAGTACGCGGTTCTCCTCAGCATGAAAACTCTCCGAACTGTGCACGCCCGGCCTCGTCGCCGGACGGGAATTGCTGACCGCGCCTCGAAGGCCGGCCGGCCCCGTTGTCAGGCACGGGGTGCCGGACCTATCGAGGCGCGGGGCACGAACTCGGCCGGAGGCAGCACGACGTGCGCGACCTCCGCACCGGCCAGCACCCGGTCAAGGGCGCGGGCGGCCGCTTCCCCCCAGCCGCGCGCGTCGGCGCGGGCGGAGGACAGCGGTGGGTGGGTGTAGCGGGTGAGGGGGGTGTCGTCGTAGCCGACGACCGAGAGGCGTTCCGGCACCGGTACGCCGAGTTCCTGGGCCACGGAGAGCCCGGCCGTCGCCGCCAGGTCGTTCCCGTAGACGATCGCGGTGGGCGGTTCGGCCAGCGACAGCAGCTCACGGGTGGCCAGCGCGCCGCCCTCCGCCGTGAAGCCGCCGGGCAGCACGGGCCCATCGGGCAGGCCGAGCTCAAGCAGCGTCTCCTCCCAGGCGGTCCTGCGCCGGTGAGCGTGGCGGAACTCCTGGGGGCCTTCGACGTGCGCGATGCGGCGGTGTCCGAGCCCGGCGAGGCAGCGGACGGCGTCCACGTAGGCGGGCCGGTCGTCGAGGCTCACCGACGTGAGCCCGTCGCTCCACTCGCTCTGCCCGACCACGACGGCCGGCAGGCCGAGCCGGTGCATGAGGGCGGGGCGCGGGTCCTCGTAGCGCAGGTCGGTGAGGAGCACGCCGTCCACCCGCCGGTCGGCGGCGAGCCGTTCGTACACGGACTGCTCGCGCTCGGGGGTGGTGAGGTGGACCATGAGTCCGTCGCCGCGCTCCCCGAGGGCCACCTCGACACCGGCCATGAAGGCGGGGAAGAACAGGTCGGCGCCTATGAGGTCGGGTTCCCGCGCGAGGACCAGGCCGAAGGCGCCGGCCTTGCCGAGGGACAGCGCGCGGGCGGAGTGGCTCGGGGTCCAGCCCATCTCGGCGGCGACCGCGAGGATCCGTTCCTTGGTCTCCTCGGCGATCCCCGGCCGGTCGTTCAGGGCGAACGAGACGGAGCTGCGCGAGACACCCGCGCGCTGTGCGACGTCGGCGATGGTGGGCCTGCGAGCCACGACGCCCTCCGCTCTCTGTGGTTCCTGTGTTCGTCCTCGGACCGGTCCGTTCAACCGCCGGTCCGTTCAAACGCCGGACCGTTCAAGCGGCTTCTAAACCGCTTTAAACGACCGACCGGCGCTTACTAAACCGGTTTGAACTACAGGCGTCAATAGGCGGAGCGATGTGATCTGGGCCGCTTCGGGGCCGGGACAGGGACCGGGACCGGGATGGGCACCGGCGCGGGGATGTGCGTACGCTCGCCGAAACACCGGTGGCCTTCGCGGCCGACGACGACAGGTGCGATAGAACGAACATCCGCATCGTGTCGGACAGCCCTGCAGAGGAAGGCCCCCAGTGACCCGTATGTCGCTCGACACCGTCCCCGTACCCGACGGTGTGACGTCGGCCGCCGCCCTGGAGGTGGCGACCGCCTACCTCTCCACCGCGCTGCTCAACCATTCGCTGCGCGCCTACGTGTGGGCTGCCGCTCGCGGCGTGGCGGACGGCATTCCCTTCGACCCCGAACTCCTCTACGTCGCGGCGCTGTTCCACGACGTCGGGCTGGTGCCGGTGTTCGACAGCCACACCGTCGCGTTCGAGGAGGCGGGCGGCCATGTCGCGCAGGTCTTCGCGGCGGGCGCCGGATGGCCGGCCGAGCGCCGCGAGCGCCTGTCGAACGTGATCGTCCGGCATATGTGGCCGCAGGTGGACGTGTCGGCGGACCCCGAAGGACACCTGCTCGCCCGCGCCACAGCGACCGAGGTCATCGGGAAGGAGGCGGACGACTACCCGGCCGGTTTCCGGGCCGAGGTGCTGGAACGCTACCCCCGGCTCGACCTCGCCGAGCAGTTCCTGTCGTGCTTCCAGGCCCAGGCCGTACGCAAACCCGGCAGTTCCGCGGGCAGCGCCGTGCGATCGGGGCTCGCCGACCGAATGGCCGCCAATGCGCTAGACGCCCCCGCCTAGTACGCCGGCGGTAGATCGTGCTCGTGCCCGGTCGGCAAGATCAAGAACCTAGATCTTGATCCAGTAGCGCCGCACGGGACTGTGTTCGGTGTCCCTGATCTCTTCGAAGACACCGCCGTGACGCTCGATCGTCTTCACCGAGGCGAGGTTGTCGACCTCGCAGACGATCAGCACCTGGTCCAGGCCGAGCGCTCGTGCCTCGTCGAGGATCTGGCCCAGCGCCCACGTGGCCAGGCCGCGCTGTCGTGAGGACGGCCGGATGCCGTAACCGATGTGGCCGAACTGCCGGACCTCGTCGTTCGGCCCGTGCCGCAACGCGATCCCGCCGTGCACCCGGTCGCCCTCGACGATCCAGCGGTACGTACACCCCTGACCGGCCGCTACCGCTTTCGGCGTCGATGCGTCAGCCAGCAACGCTACCCAGGCCGCGAACCCGGCCGGCGACTCGACCTCGTCGGACGGCCGCAGTCCGAATCCGTCCTCGTGGAGACCGGGACCCCACTCCGCATGCGCCTGGAGCCAGGCGGAGTGCAGGCGGGTGGTCGGGGCTGTCAACTCAGTCATGTGGTCACGATATCGATCCGGACCGTCGTGCTTCGTACACCGCCCGGCTACGCCGAGCGGTGTACCCGGGAAGCCGCCCGTCATACGACGACGGCAGCCGCGCCGCCACAGAGGATGGTGCGACGGCACCGGCCACCGCCGGCAGTCCGATTCAGCGCGGGAGGTGGGGACTTGATGGCATCAACACTGCCAACACACCACCGCACCACCCGGCAAAGGAAGGGGCCTCGTGACAGCTCATACGCCGCCCGGTGAACTCCGGTCGGCCTGGACCGCCATCGGTCACGCGCAGGGCCGGCACCGGATGTTTCTCACCGCCACCTGCGTAGCTCTGGTCCTGGCCGCCATCGGCGACGAAGCGCCCGGTTACGACGGTCCGGGCCCGTTCATCGACCTCGCGTTGGCCGTCATGGTGGCGCTCGTCCGGTGGCGGTTCACTCCGCTGCTCATCGTCACCATGAGCGTCTTCTTCATCGCCGGTGGGCTCGCCGCGCCCGCGTTCGCCGCCCGGCTGATCCGGCCGGACCGCGCAGTGGACTTCACCGCCGGCTGGTTACAGCTGCTCAGCTTCGTAGCAGCTGCCTCCTTCGCGACAGCCTCGGCCATCTCCGGACGCCGCACGCCCCGTTGACCCCACCGTGAGGAAACTGATCATGCTCCGTCCGCGTCAACTCAGCCGTAACACTCTCCTCTCCCTCGCCGGTCTGCTCGTCGGTGTCGTGGGCCTGGTCGTCCAGTGGTTCGCCGACCCGTCCACATTCGCCGATGCTCTGCCGCCCTTCGGCGTCGTCTTCCCGCCCGGCATCGCCTTCATCGTCGTGTTCGGTGTGCTCGTGCTGCTCACCGCCCGCTGGTGGTGGCACCCCGCCTTCGGAGTGTTCATCGCGTTCTGGATCGTCGGCGTCGGCACCCTGGCCGGTCAGTTGACGCCCAACCTGACCTCACACAACCTCGGCACCGTGACCGGCAATGTCGTGATGACCGCCGGACTCGTACTTGCCTTCGTCGCCGGTCTCCTCAGCATGATCGGAGCGCGGCGCACCCAACGGACCCGCCGGAGCGCGCCTGATCAAGTGCGTCAGCGGTGATGCTTCAGCGCGTTGCCAGGCACCACCGCCGGGCCGCCGGTCCGATCAGGCTTTCAGGGGGCCTCCGTCGATCGCCACCCGTCGGCCGTAGCGCGTCAGCGGGTAGTAGTCGTAGACCGCGTGGTGCTGGACACAGCGGTTGTCCCAGAAGACCAGGGTGTTCGGGGCCCAGCGGACCCGGCAGCTCAGCATCGGGCGGCGGGCGGGGATCTCGCACAGCATCGCCAGCAGCGCCTCGCTCTCGTCCGGCGACAGCTGCGGGATCCGGGCGGTGTAGGCGCCGTTGACGTAGAGGACCCTGCGGTCGGTCTCCGGGTGACGCACCACCAACGGGTGCTCCGCCTTGGGAATGACATAGTCCGCCGGAGGGGTGTACCCCTTGAAGGCGATCAGCCCGTCATGGACGGCCGTCATGCCCTCCAGCATTCCCCGCAGCGCCGGTGACAGCATCTCGTACGCGAGGTGCATGTTGGCGAACAGCGTGTCGCCGCCGCTGCCTCCCTCGGGGACACGCGTGATGTACAGCATCGACCCGAGAGAAGGCTCCGCGTCGGCGGTACCGTCCGCATGCCAGCCGTTACCCGCGACATTGTCCGCCGCCTTGTCGGTACTGATCTCCAGGATGTACGGATCGCCGTCCGGCGGGGGCGGGTTGACGGGCCGCAGCGGACCGAAGTGCCCGGCAAAGCGCTTGTGGTCGTCCTGGGAGATGGTCTGGTCGCGGAAGACCAGCACATGGTGGCGCAGGAACGCCTCCTTGATCTCGGCCAGTTGGTCCGGCGGCAGCTCGGCGGACAGGTCGGCCCCGCTGACCTCGGCACCGATCAGCGGCGTGACCGGTGCCACCTCGATCGTCCGGTACTGCACGGCGGGCCGGGTCGTGACGGCGCCGACCGCCTCCAGCTCGTAACTCTCCATGTGCTCAATCTCCTTGTGAGGTGTGACGTGAGACGTGGGTGGAATCGCCCGTGGAGGTGGCGGACGGCCGGGCGGCCGACGCCGAGTTGATCGCCTCGGCCACCGCCTGTGCGTGGGGTGCGGTCACGATGCCGTAGTGCGTGGTCTCCAGCAGATGCCAGGAGCTCCCGTCCGGCAGATACGGCCGCCACAGCGCGGGATGGTCCCGCACCGGGCCGGCCGCGGGCGGCAGGCCGGCCACCGGGCGGGTGGCCAGCCAGGTGCGCACCGGGGTGGTGGTCAGTCGCGGCAGGGTGTGCGCGGCCATGCTGCGCAGGTTGGCACGGCAGCACCGGGCGAGACGCTCGGCGTACGCTCCCGCCTCCCCGCTCGGGGTGTCCCCCGGTGTGTGACCCAGCTCGTGCGTGAACAGCGCCTCCAACTGGGACTCGTCGTAGTCCTGGAAACGCGCGCCCGAACCGGGCGGCGGCGGGTCCAGGAGAAACACACCGTCCACCGGCCGTCCCTCCCGCTCTGCCAGCGCCGCCATCTCGAACGCCACCCAGCCGCCGAACGACCAGCCGGCCAGACTCACCCGGTGTACGCCGTCCCCCAAGTGGGCCCGCAGCGCCGCGTCGTAGTGCCGGGCCCGCTCCGGCAGACTCCACTCGGGACCGTGTGCGTCACGCAGCGCGGGATCCGCCACCAAGCAGACCGTCAGCCGTGGGTCGAGCGCCGACACCAGCGTCCGGTACGCCTGGATGTCCCCGCCGACCGGGTGCACCAGACACAGCACGTCCGACCCGGTACCTTCCTGCCACACCTCCAGCGGAACACCGTCCGCGGCTGCCGGCTGCGGCGCCGCCTCCCGCAAACGCTCCAGCACCTCGTCAAGCCCCACGCGGTGACTGAGCCGGGACAGCTCCAGCTCCACCCCGAAGTGCTGCTTGACCGCCCCGATCAAGTCCAGCATCGTCAGCGAGTCCGCACCCAGGTCGTACAACGACTCCGCGGGGTCCAGGTCTTCGACCCCCAGCCACTCGCAGAGCAGGCCAGCCAGCAGACCGGCCGGATCCTCCTCCGTCGCCGGATCGGCAGGTGCGGGTGTGGCGGCCACCTCCGCCACCGGGAGCCGCGGCGGGGCGTAGAACGTCTCGGACTCCCGCAGATCCGTCGTGGAGACCAGGAGATGCGGCAGGCCAGAGCCAAGAACGCGGTCGAACACCCGCTCAGCCTCGGCCGTCGTCAGGCCCACCGCCAAGTGCGCCTGATGCCGTACGTCCGACGCCGGGGCCCGCAGCGCCATCCCCGACTCCCGCCACACGTCCCAGTCGACCGTCATCCGCACCGTGCTCTCCAGGTCGGCGGACCGGTGGTGGGCGAAGGCGTCCAGCGCCGCTCCCGCTGCGGCGTAGTCGAGTTGGCCGACCCCGCCGAGCTGCGCCGACATCGAGGAACAGTAAAGGACCACGGCCGGTGCGTAGCGGCGGACCAACTCCTCGATCAGCAGTGCCCCGTTCAGCTTCGCCGCCGTGGCATCCCGCACCGCCGCAGCGTCGCGCCGGGCTATCAGACCGCCCGCCGCCACCCCCGCCGCATGCACCACACCGTCCAGCCGGTCCGTAGACGCACCGATCCGGGCCAACACCTCATCGGGCTTCAGCTCGGACAGATCAGCTCCCACCAACTCGACTCGGCCGGACCATGGTTCGAGTTCCTCGGGCAACTCCGGCTGCCTCGCGAGCAGCAACACCCTTCCCGCACCACGTTCCAGCAACCACCGCGCGGCGGCGCGCCCTATCCCACCCGTCCCGCCGAGCACGAGATACACAGCCCCCTCGGGGACCATGACCGGACCCGCATCCCCCGCTGCCGCATGGAGCGGTACGGACGACTGCTCCCACCAGTAGCCCTGTCGCAACACCAACTGGCGTGGCAACGCGGGCGCGGCAGCGATGAGACGGGCCACCGTGGCGGCCCACCGGGTCAGGTCGGCGGTAGGGAGATCAAGCCAGGTGCCCTCGGACAGCGCCTCCTGCGAGGCCACCTCCGTGATGCCCGCCAGCAGGGCGAGTTCGGGACGCGATACCGGACCCTCGACCGGCCGGGCACCGTAGGACAGCCACCAGCAGTGCACATCCGTGCGCCCCGCGAGGGCCTGGGCCAGTGCGGCGGGTGCGTCGAGGCAGGCCCGCCGAGCGCGTTCCAGAGTCGGCGCACCGACCGGGCCGGCTACCGACAGCGGGAGCGCGTGCACCCAGTCGATGCCGTCGTGCGGTCCGTCCTGCGGTAGTACGTCGAGGAGTTGACGCAGGGCTGTCGGGTCGGCCGGATCCAGCGCGAAGTCGTTCTCGTCGAGGCGGGCGAAGCCCTTCGCCGCGCGGACTCGTACGACCCGGGCGTACCCGGCGGCGAAGGCACCGACGGTGTCGGCGGAGGCCGTCTCCTCGGTTACGAGGACAAGCAACCGTTGGACGGGGGACGCCTCCCCGGCGTCGGCGCGCCGTCGCCGGGTCCAGGTCGGCTGCCGTAGCCACTCCCCCTCGGGCAACCGCGCCGGTACGGAGGCGGGGGCGGCGGGGAGCGCAGGAACCGCCGGGGCAGGCGCGGCTGTCGGGAGGCGCGCGAAGTCGTAGTCGGCCAGGTCGAAGGAGGGCGGCGGAAAGTCCCACGGCGCTTGTGCCGGTCCTGCGGGCCAGACGACGGACTCCCCCGCCAGCCACGCGGCAACCAGGACCGGAGCGGGCTGATCGTCCGGGTCGACCGGGGTCGGAGATGAGACGTCCTCGACCATGGTCGGCTCGGCCGTACGCAGCCACGTCACCGCGGCGGCGGAATCCTCGCAGACCGTGGCCATCCGCCAGGGGCCTTGCGGGCGGCCTGCCCGCAGATGCCGTACCACCTGCGGGTACGCCTGCGGCTGCGCGGTGAGGTAGTCCGCGATCCGCTCGGCGTCGGCGCGCACAGCGGTGTGGGAGTGGCCCGACAGCACCAGGCACGCGGGCACCGCAGCTGAACCCGCCAGGCCGGTTCCGGTGTCCGGAGAGTCCCGGTCCGCCTCCAGCACCACATGCGCGTTCGTCCCGCCGATCCCGAAGCTGCTCACCGCCGCCACCCGGGGACGGCCCGCCGGCCACGGGCGCGGCTGCGCCGGGATGTAGAACGGACCGGCGTCCGGCCCTATCGCGGGATTCAGGGCACGGAAGTCGGCATTGGGCGGGATGAGCCCGTGGTGCACCGCCAGCACGGCACGGACCAGCCCGATCACCCCTGCCGCAGCGCCCAGATGGCCGATTTGGCTCTTCACGGACGCCAGCGCGCAGCTGGCCGGCTCGCTCACCCCGAACGCCTGGCGCAGCGCCTCCACCTCGATGGGGTCACCAAGACGGGTGCCGGTGCCGTGGGCTTCCACGTAACCGAGGTCGGAGCCGGTACGGCCGCTGCGGCGCAGCGCCGAGCGGATCACCTCGCGCTGCCCGGCCACCGACGGCGCGCTGTAACTCAGCTTCTCCGCACCGTCGTTGTTCAGCGCAGAACCGGTGATCCGGGCGTAGACGGTGTCCCCGTCACGCAGCGCCGCCCGCAGCGGTTTGAGCACCACCACACCGACACCGCTGCCACCGATCGTGCCACCGGCGTCGTCACTGAACGGCCGGCAGTGTCCGTCCGGGGAGAAGATGTGCTGCGGCTGGTAGCGGTAACCGTCCCGCATCGTGGTGTCCACCAGAACACCGCCGGCCAGCATCACATCCGCGTCGCCCTGCCGCAGCAGCCCCGCCGCGACATGCACAGCGACCAGCGAACTCGCGCACGCCGCCTGGGTGGTAAAGGCCGGTCCCGTCAGATCGAGCCGGTAGGCCACCTTCGTGGCGAGGAAGTCCTTCTCGTGATGCAGAGCCCACTGGAAGGCGTCCGGCAGCCGCTCGGGGTCCGCCTCGCGCAGCATCTCCTGGAAGTACGTGTTCTCACCGGCGCCCGCGACCAGACCGACCCGGCCGACCTGGCCGGCCGTAGCTCCAGTGATACCCGCATGGGCCAGCGCCTCGACGCAGCTCATCAGCAGATGCCGCTGCTGGGGATCCATCAGCCGCGCGTCCTGCCGGCTGATGCCGAAGCGTTCCGGGTCGAAGGCGAGCATCCCCTCCATCTGGCTGCGGGCACCCACCAGCCCGTCCGCCGCCTCGAAGTGCTCCACGCCCCGGCCCGCCGTCTCCACCAGCTGCCAGAACTCCGCCAGATCGCGGGCGCCGGGCAGCCGTACCGCCATCCCGATCACCGCGATCGGCTCGTCCGAGGGAACACCCCCGGCGTACGAAGCACCCGCGCCGTGCGGCCCGGCGGCCGGGAGGGCTTCGTCCCGTACGGCAGCAGGCTCCTGCGCCGGGCGGGCGGCCGGTTCACGGCCCTGCTCGACGAAGCGTGCCAGGCGACGGATCGTGACGTACTCGAACAGGTCGGCGACCGTGAACCGCAGTCCCAGCTCCGTGGTGCATCGCAGATGAAACCGCATCAGCGACAGGCTGGACGCACCCGCGTCGAAGAACGTCTCGTCCGCCCCGACGGTCCGGCCGGTCACCGCTTCGAACGCCGCTGCCAGCCGGGTCTCGACCCCGGTCAGGGCGGCGGCTCCGGAGGCGGTGCCCACGCCCAGTTCCCTGCCCGGTGCCCGCAGTGCGTTCGCGCGGTCCAGCTTGCCGCTGGGGGTGTGTGGCAGGGTATCCAGCTCGCGGAAGCGGCGGATCTGGATGAAGGCGGGCAGCAGTGCCGACAGGTGAGCGGCCAACTCCGTTACCGAGGGGGCCTTTTCGCGGCACTGCAGACAGGCAACCAGCTCCTTGCCGTCGTGCGTCACGACCGCGCCCACGATCTGCGGATGCCGCATCAATGCTGCCTCGACCTGCGCCAACTCCACCCGGTGACCGCTGAGTTTGATCTGCTGATCGGTCCGGCCGAGATAGTGCAGCACACCTTCGTCGTCGAAGCGGGCGCGGTCACCGGTGCGGTAGAACAGCCCCAATTCCGACAGCTCCACGAACCGACTGGTGTCCGAGGCCGCGGCTCCCAGGTAGCAGCGCGTCGCCATCAGACCGCCGATCAGCAACTCCCCGGCCCGGCCGGGCGGCAGCGGCAAGCCGCCCTCGTCGACCACCCGGAGCAACGCGTTCGCCACTGGTGCGCCGATGGCCGGACGCTCCGGCCAGCGCAGCGGATCTCCGTCCAGGCACAAGCTGCTCACGACATGGGTCTCGGTCGGGCCGTAGTGGTTGAACAGCCGCACCCCGGGCAGTCCGGCGAACCACTGCCGCACCGCTTCGGTGCACACCAACTGCTCGCCCGCGACGATCACCTCCCGCAGCCGGGACGGGAAACGGCCGAGATGCACACCGTGTTCGGCCAGCAACTGCAAGGCCACGTACGGCATGAAGATCCGCTCCACGCCGGCCGACTCCAACTGCTCCAGCAGCGCCGGAACATCCTGTCGCCACCCCGGCCGTACGAGATGCAGCCGGCCGCCGCCGCACAGCGTGCCGAACACCTCCTGGAAGGAGACGTCGAAGGAGAGCATCGAGAACTGCTGGGTGACGGCCGCCGCCCCGAGGCCTCCTGCCTCGGCCTGCCATTGCAGGAGATTGCTCAGCGTACGGTCCGGCACCTGCACCCCCTTGGGTGTACCGGTGGAGCCGGACGTGAACAAGGTGTACAGAGGCCGGGCCCCGTCGTGCCCCGGCAACGGTCCCCGTCCTGACGGGGCGGGCGCGGAGAGGTCGACCTCGTAGCGGGGCAGCTCTGCCAGGTCGGCGCCTTCGAGAGGAGCCGCGCCACTGGGCGGCACCAGCACACAGAGCGGTTGTGACTGGGTCAGCACATGCCGCAACAGCCCCGCAGGATAGGCCGGATCGAGCGGCACGATCGTCCAGTTGAGCCGGGCCAGCGCCAGCAGCGCCACCACATGCTCCACCGACGGCTCAAGATGCAGGGCGACACAGCGCGGGCCGCCGTCGTCCGTCTCGTCTGGATGAGCCGCCGACAGCCGCAGCGCCAGCGTCTGTGCGAGCGCGTCGAGTTCGGCGTAGTCGACCGCCCGGTCGCCCGCGACCACGGCCGGCGCATCAGGCGTACGTGCCACCTGACGGGCGAAGCCCTCGGCCACGGTGGACCAGGCCGGCGTGACTGCCGCGCCGCGCCCATGGTCCGGCAGCGAGCGCCGGTAGGGCGCCGCAACGTCCGTCGTGTCGGCTGTGGTGTCGTCCGTCAGCAGGTCGAGGGCCCGGCGGAACATGTCGGCCATGGCCGACACCTCGTCGGCGGTGAAGTAACCGTCGGCGTATTCCCACAGGCACTCCAGAGCGCCCGCGTCCTCGACCACGCTCAGCGTCATCGGGCACTTGGCCTCGGCGGGTACCGGCCACCACGGCCGGACGGCGCAGCCGGGCAGGTCCAGAGCGCGGAAGTCGGTGTTCTCCAGGACGAAGAGAAAGTCGAACGGCGCGCCGTCCCCGTACGGCGACACATCGGCCAGCACATCGGCGAGCGTCACGTCCTGCCGGTCCAGCACCTCACGTGCACCGGCGCCCAACCGAGCTGCCTGATCGCGGAGTTGTTCACCGGGCGCGACCGCGAGCGGCAGCAGCACCGTGTTCGCGAACATGCCCACACTGTCCGCGAACTCGCCGACCGGCCGGTTGGCGACCGGCGCCGCAACCCGTGGCCGGGTCAGCCCGGTCGCCCCGTACACGCCCCAGGCGAAAATACCCAGCAGCAACTCGAACCGGGTCAGGCCGAGTTCGGCGCACAGCCGGTCGGCCTGTGCCCGCTGAGCCGCGTCCAGCGAGGTGTGCAGCAGCCGGACCGCGCCGAGACCGCCTTCGCCACGGGAGGGGAGCCGCTCGGGCTCGTCCGCCACCCTTTCGTGGTGGGTGCACAGTTCGTCCCGTAGCGCCTCGTACGCGGGGCGGGTGAACCACTGTGCCTGCCAGCCGGCGAAGTCCAAGGGGGTGGGGGCCCGCCGGGCGACGGGCGGATTCGTGTCCGCGTCGCCCGTTGCCCTCGCGTACTCTGCCGAGAGCTCCTGGAACAGGACGTTGAGGGACCAGCCGTCCACGGCGATGTGGTGCAGGTGCAGCAGCAGTTCGCCGCCGCCGGGGCGTGGCAGCCAGCAGGCCCGGAGCATGCGGGGCCGCGCGAGATCGAACGGCTCGGCGAAGAAGCGCTCCGCGACGGCGGGGCCGGGCTCTCCGTCAACCGCACTGGACTCGGTCCACGGGTCGTACGGGTCCCCCACCACCTGGAACAGGCCGTCCGGCTGCGCTTCGAAGCCCGTACGCAACGCCACGTGGCGCTCCACCAGCGCGGCCAGCGCCTGCCGCAGCAAGCCGACGTCGACCACGCCGTCCACCCGGAAGGCCGCCCCCACGAGATGGGCGCGGGAGGACGGCGAGCGCTGCTGGAGCAGCCACAGACGCTGCTGCTCGGCCGTGGCCGGCGCGGAGCGGGCCGCACTCGGCGCCGGGACCGGCGGATACGGCGAACCGTCATCGTTCCCGCCCCGCTGCCTCGCGGCGGCGATCTCGGCGGCCATCTCGGCGAAGTCCCCACGCATGACGGCCGAGGAGGACAGCTCGCAGGACCATCGGCGGCGCACTTCGAAGCGCAGCCGCAGCGCCTTGAGGGAGTCGCCTCCCGCCGCGATCCACCGGTCACCGAGGCGCGGACGCGAGGTCCCCAGCATCTCGGCGGCCAGGTCGAGTACGTCACGCTGCCAGGGCGACACCGGCCCGTCGTCGCCTGCGGGCCGCCACGGCGGATCGGTACGCCGCAGGAGCACCGCCTGGTCGACCTTGCCGTTGGCGTTCAAGGGCAGTTCGGCGACGCAGTAGGTGTGATGGGGGCGCATGTAGGCGGGCAGACCGGCCGCCAGGTGCTGGTCGAACTCCTCGTACGACACCTCACCGCCGAGGACGACATAGGCCAGCAGCTCGTTGGTCCCGGTCTTCTCCCGGCGGACGCACACGTATGCCTGCCGTACCGCGGGGTGGGTGGTGATGTGCCTTTCGAGCTCGCCCGGTTCGATCCGGAAGCCGCGGACCTTGACCTGCCGGTCGGCGCGGCCGACGAACACCAACTCCCCCTCGGCGTCGGCGCTCACCAGATCACCGGTACGGTAGAAACGCGCCTGGCCGCCGTCGTACCAGGGCAGCGTCACAAAGCGCCGCTCCGTCTCCTGCGGCAGGGCGCGGTAACCGACAGCCACTGCCTCTCCGGCCAGGTACAGCTCCGCGACCTCGCCCGGGGCGGCTTCGCGGCCACCGTCGGCGGGGACCAGGAGCGCCGTGGTCCGTGGCAACGGCCGCCCGATCGGCACCTCGTCCCCGGTGAAGTCCCGGGGTATCGGGTAGCACAGGGCGAAGGTGGACGTCTCCGTCGGCCCGTAGACGTTGTGCAGCCGGGTCGTACTGGCCGCGTTGTGGCGGTACCAGTCGCGGATGATGCGCCCGTTGAGCCGCTCCCCGCCCACAAGTACCTGCCGGGCGGCGGCGAAGCAGTCGGGCACCGCCTCCACCACCGCGTTGAACAGCGCCACCGTCACGAACACCGTGTCGATACGCTCACGCAGCAGCGCCGCCGCGAGTTCGTACGGAGTCTGCACGGCGTCGTCGCCGAGGATCACACAGCAGCCGCCGGTCAGCAGCGGTGCCCATACCTCGAAACTCAGCGCGTCGAAGGCGGGGTTGGACAGGCAGGCGTACCGCGCACCCGAGGACAGGTCGATGTATCCGGGGAGGGCCAGCCTGAGGATGCCCGCATCGGGCACCTCAACTC
The DNA here is from genome assembly GCF_036084755.1 of Streptomyces sp. NBC_00370. Lineage (NCBI taxonomy): Bacteria > Bacillati > Actinomycetota > Actinomycetes > Kitasatosporales > Streptomycetaceae > Streptomyces > Streptomyces sp. NBC_00370. The sequence continues at coordinate 8,213,926 of NZ_CP107968.1, read as the reverse complement.
CTTTGGGCCGGCCGGTGGTTCCTGAGGTGTAGAAGAGGAACGAGACAGGGCCGGGAGCGGCCGGTGCCCCCGCCGTCCCCGAAACGGAGTCCCCGGACGGCAGGAGGGCGTCGGCTGTCAGCGGGCGGACCGTCTCCGGCAGCCCTTGCGGGGCCTCGCCGGTATGGATGACCACCACACTGCCGCTGTCCCGCAGGATGTGGTCGCGGCGTGCGGGCGGGCTCTGGGCGTCGAGCGGTACGACGCGCGCGCCGAGCCGCAGGACCCCCAGCATCACGCAGACCAGCTGCCAGGACCGGGGCAGACACACCGCCACCGCCTGTCCGGGTGACACACCGGCGTGGCTGAGTGCGTCCGCCACAGCAGCGCCTGTGGCGTCGACGGCCGCGTAGTCCAGCGTCCGGCCGCCGTCCGCGACGGCGGGGGCGTGCGGGCTACGCAGCGCCTGCTCGTGGACGCGCTCGGCGAGGCCGGCAGGAGTGACCCCGGCGGAATCCTGTGAGGGTCGCATCAGCGCTCCAGCATCGCGGACGGTTCGGCCGGGGCTCCGGCGCCGGGCGGCGTCCCGGGGACCGCCGTCCGGTCCAGTTCGGCGGTGATGATCTCGGCGATCCGTGGCACCTCGTCGCTCTCCAGCAGATCCCAGTGGCCACCGCCGACCGTCTCGACGGCGAAGCCGCCACGGACCTTGCGCCGCCAGAAGTCGCGGGCCCCGGACACCGCCCGGGCCTCGGCACCGGGCGCCTCCTCCGCATCAGCAACGGCATCCGGAGTGGCTTCGGCCCCCGGCTCGGGAGCCGCCTCGACGAACACGACTCGCGCCGGGGAGGTGGGCACCGTATACGCGCGGGCCGTCATCCGGTTGTGGTTGTAGATACGGAAGTAGCGGTCGATCTGGTCGTCGTCGATGCCCGGGTACATCCCGTTGAAGCGGACCAGCTTCTCCCTGAACTCCGCCGCGTCCACCGGGCCGAGGGCAGCGCGTACCTCCGTGTCGTCGGTGGCGATGGTGTCGAGCAGCACCACACTGAAGTCGCTGTGCCCCGCCGCCGCGAGTCGTCGGCCCATCTCGTAGGCGATCAGGCCGCCGTAGGACAGCCCGCACAACACCAGCGACTCGCCGGGCAGTGGATCGACCAGCTCCAGATACCGCTGGGCCATCGCGCCGACGTCCGGCAGCGGTGACTCGCCGGGGCTGAGCCCCGGTGATTGCAGCCCGACCACACCGACCTCCTCGGGCAGCGCGGTCGCCAACGACAGGTAACAGAACGCCGTACCGCCCGCCGGATGCACACACACCACCCGCCGGTGCCCGTTCCCGCGCCGGAACTCGATCACGTCACTGTCCGCGCCGCGCGGCACGGTCCCGGCCCGCAGCAGTTCCGCGAGCGTCTCGATGGTCGGATGCAGCAGGATCTCCCGGATCGGCAGCTCCCGGCCGAACTCCTCGCGGACGGCGCTGGCCACCTTGATGGCGGACAGCGAAGTGCCCCCGAGGTCGAAGAAGTTGTCGGTGACGCCGATGGAGGGGTGCAGCAATATCCGTCGCCACATGCGGTACAGCGCCATCTCGACATGGTCGCGGGGGCTGGCGGTGTTCACCTGGTTCCCGCCGTCCCCGCGAGCGGTGCGGGCCTCTGCGAGCAGCAGCGCGCGGTCGAGTTTGCCGCTGGGTGTGAGCGGCAGTGCGGACCGTCGCACGAACAGCGCGGGGATCATGTAGTCCGGCAACCGCCGGGACAGCGCACTCCGCCATTCCGACGGCGTACGCGACTCCACCTCGCCGCCCGCGACGACCGCGACCAGCCGCGACTCGCCCGCGTCGTCCCGGTCGGCCAGCACCACGGCCTCTCCGACGTCGGGCAGCGCGAGCAACGCGGCCTCGATCTCACGGGGTTCGATCCGGAAGCCCCGCAGCTTGATCTGGTCGTCGCGGCGGCCGAGGTAGCTGGCGTTGCCTTCGGGGAGCCAGCGCGCGAGGTCGCCCGTACGGTACATCCGCCCACCCGGCACGAACGGATCGGGCAGGAACCGCTCAGCTGTCAGGTCAGGGCGGTTGAGGTATCCCTGGGCCAGGCTCGCCCCGGCGAGAAACACCTCCCCCGGCACACCGACCGGGACGGGGCGTCGCCGCTCGTCCAGGAGGTAGAGCCGGGTCCCCGGCAAGGGCCGGCCGATGGGGGCCGGCCGGTCCAGCGACTGTGGGTCGTAGTAGGCGGTGCTGTAGAGGGTGGCTTCCGTCGGACCGTAGCCGAAGCAGATCCGCAGCCCGGGCAGCGCGCGCGTCATGCGCAGCAACGCCCGCTCGGGAAGCGACTCCACGCCGGTCAGCAACTGACGCAGGGCCAGCCCCGCCAGTCGGGTTTCGGGGTCCTCGTCGATCCACTTCACGTACGACGGCGGCAGGAAGGCCTGCACGACGCGGTGTTCCCGCATCCAGTCGAAGAGTGCGGCGGGGTCGCCGCGTACCTCGTCCGGCACCAGATGTACGACGGCACCGGTGGTCAGCGGCAGAAGCAGTTCGTGGATGGAGGCGTCGAAGCCGATGCCCGACCAGGCCGAGGTGGGCTCGCCCGGGGTGTCAGGGAAGTGTTTTCGCCACGCGGCGAAGAGGTTGCGGATGCTGCCGTACGTCACGGCGACGCCCTTGGGGCGGCCGGTGGAGCCCGAGGTGTGGATGACGTAGGCCAGGTCCGCGTCCCCGGTCCGGATGCCGGGCGGGTCGTCGCGCTTCCCCTCCGCCTCGACTGCGGCGATCTCCTCCCAGCCCTCGCCGGATCCGGGCGCGTCGGTGAGAACCAGCGCAGGTTTGGCGTCCGTCACCATCGCGGCGATACGGTCCGGTGGCTGCGCGGGATCGAGGGGCAGGTACGCGGCGCCCGCGCTGAGGATGCCCAGCACTCCCACGGTGAGATCGACGGTACGCCCGCAGTGCAGCGCCACACACGCACCGGGCCTGAGGCCACGGGCGATCAGGGCGTGTGCCAGGCGGGCGGCCCGCCGCTGGAGGGTGGCGTAGTCGAGCTGGTCCTTGCCCGCGACGACGGCGGGGGCGTGGGGGTGGGCACGCACCTGGGCCTCGAACCGCTCGACGATGCCGGCGGGGTCGGCTTCTTCGGCGGTCACCGGATGGGCGTTGTCCGCGCCAAGGCCGCTGAACTGCGTGAGGATCCGCTGCTCGGCGGCCTCGTCGGTCAGCGCATCGTCGGCCACCTCTGCGCCGGGATCGCGGGCGATCTGCGCCAACAGCCTTTTCAGGTAGGCCGCGTAGCGCTCGACGGTGTCACGGTCGAAGAGTGCGGTGGCGTAGTCGAGATAGCCGTGGACGCCGCTGTCGTCCTGTTCCAGGGACAGCGCGAGGTCGAACTTCGCTGCGGCGTGCGGGATGTCGAGCGCCTCGGCTTCCGTGCCGGGGATGCTGACCAGCTCGGCGCGGGCCGGTGCCCAGGCGAGCATGGTCTGGAACAGCGGCGTATGGGCGGCGCTGCGCGGCGGGTTGACCAGGTCCACGACCCGCTCGAAGGGCACGTCCTGATGGTCGAGCGCGGCGCGCAGCACAGCGCGGGTGCGACGCAGCAGGTCCGAGCCGGTGGGGTCACCGCTGAGGTCCACGCGTAGGGCGAGCGTCTGGACGAAGAATCCGATGAGCCCGGTGTATTCCGTGCGCCGGCGGTTGGCGACGGGGCTTCCGACAACGATGTCGGTCTGTCCGGTCAGTCGCGACAACAGGGCGGCCCAGCCGGTCAGTACGGCGCCGAACAGGGTGCTGCGATGCTGCCGGGCGACCGCGCCGAGCGCTGCGACGAGTTCGGGCTCCAGGTGCACCGGGACCCGGCCGCCGTCGTGGTCCTGCCGGGCCGGTCGCGGCCGATCGGTGGGCAGTTCGAGCAGCGGCGGGGCATCGGCGAGTGTTTTCGCCCAGAAGGCCTCCTGCTCGGCCGCTTCGCCACCGAGGCTCCAGTCGCGCTGTCTGCGGGCGAAGTCGGCGTACCGCGCGGGGAGCGGCGGCAGAGCGGTCCCGTCGTCACGCAGCGCGTTCGCGTAGAGGGAGCTGAGTTCGTTCAGCAAGACCTCCATGGAGCGTCCGTCGAAGACGGTGTGATGCACCGTCACGAGCAGGATGTGGTCTGTCGGCCGCAGGACGATCAGCCGCGCCCGCGCGAGCGGCCCCCGGCCGAGGTCGAACGGCTGCGTCGCCTCCTGTTGCCGTAGCGCCGCCACCTGGGCTGTCGGGTCGGGGAGTTCACCGAGGTCGTCGATCTCGACGGCGTATCCGCGCTCCGGCGGGTCGATGACCGCCCGCAGCCCGTCCTCGGCGGCCACCAGCCGGGTCCGTAGCGTGTCGTGGCGTTGTGCGAGCGCGTCGAAAGCCCGGCGCAGAGCGTCCCGGTCGAGGCTCCCCCGCAGCCGGTATGCCAACGGCTCGTTGTACGCCGCGCCGGCCCCTTCCAACTGGCTGATCAGCCAGATCCGTTGCTGCCCGAAGGAAGCCGTCTCACCGCCGACCACTGACTCGTCCGTTGTGTTCGCCTCGGTCGTTGTGTTCGGTTCGGTCGTCGCGTCCTGGAAGCGGGGTGTCGTCGACAAGACCTCGCCCTTTCTTCGAAATGCGCTGCAATTGCACGCAGGCAGCGCTCAATACCCCGGCCCCCGCCGGCTACCTGACTTTCTTTTGACGGAGTTTTGGGTTTGAGAAACGCGGAAACAACATGGAACATTGCTCGCTGCCACCCGAAGAAAACGGTGACTCCGGCCTTCACCTGCGGCCCCTCATATGGGGCTGCTCCCCGTTCGGTGATACTGGCCGGTCGTGTACATAAACTTTTCACGGAACGTCACGTAACGTCTTCGCATATGATTGATCAAGTACGCGGGACATGTCAATAGGCCATCTTCCCCGTGAGGGCGATTACCCTCCTTTACGCTGATCCCGGAACAAGGGGCCGCCAACAAGGAGATATTCCGGCATTGCGGGGCACACCGCGGTCAACCGGCTGTGGTGTTGTAGTTCACGATGCGCTCCGCCATGAAGGCGACAGCCCCGGCCAGTGGGCTGTCCACGCCCTCGCTCACCACGTCGGGCAACCGGTGCGCCTCCTGCTCGGCGGCCATGACCATGCCCCAGAACGCGTTGTAGCCCGACGGATCCGTCGGCTTGTCGACCGCCGCTTTGACCGTCAGGACGCCGCCCTCCTCGATCACGGCCAGTGCGCCCATCTGCTGGAGCGTGCCGGGGTCCCGCTCTTCGGCGGCCACGACGCTCCAGCCTGTTCTGCCTATGTGTCTCATTGCGGCGAGAAGACTGCCGGCACTACCCTCGCCGCTGACGACGATGTCGGGCAGGACAAGGGCAACTGGCCCTTGCGCCATCGGCAGGCCTGACCGGATCGCCCCGTCGAGCCCGGGTTCAAACGAATCGTCTTGGTAGACGAAAACTATTTGAAACATTTCGGCGTAGCGCGCGAGATAACTTACCGTGTCCAGCTTGTGTGCCCTGAATACCACGACCAAACGCACGTTGAGTCCGCTTTTTGCCAGTTCGACAGCGGCCTCCAGACTGCGGTCGAGCACGGTGACCCCAGGAGACAGGCAGTGCAGTTCCTTCGAGTACGGTGCCCCGAAACGTGTGGCAAATCCAGCGCAGGGCAAAATAATCGAAACATCGGGGACAGGCGCGGACGAACTGTGCATCGACGGGCTCCAGGGTGTGTTGACGATCGGGAACCTTGCGCGCCTCGCCGGCTCTGGGCAGCCCGGGACCGACGTCACGATGTCGGTCGGGAAGTCATGGCGCCGAGAGGGCCTGGCGGATACGCGCAACGCTACCCAGGAGACGGAAGTCAACACCTGCACAGCCAGGTTGACTCGTCGGAGGGACGAGACCGGTCACCGCCCCGGGGGTCAACCGCGGCCGGGAACAAAGGCCACTGACGAAGGAGAACACACCATGCGGGTGCTCTTGTCCACATACGGGACGCGCGGCGACGTCGAACCACTGGTGGCACTCTCGGTGCGCCTACGGGCGCTCGGCGCGGAGGTGCGGATGTGCGCCCCGCCTGACGAGGAGTTCGCGCGGCGGCTGGCAGGTCTCGGCGTACAACTGGTGCCGGTCGGGCCACCGGTGAAGGAGTTGATGCGCGGGGCGACTCTGCCGTCCGCTGCGGACCTGGCCCGGTACCGGGACGAGATGGTTGCCAGACAGTTCGAGATCTTCCCGGCGGCGGCCGACGGATGTGACGTGCTGGTGGCGGCCGGCCTGGCACAGATCGCCGCGCGGTCCGTCGCCGAGGCGGCGGGGATCCGTTACGTGTACGCGAGCTATTCGGCGGTCAACCTGCCGTCGCCGCACCATCGTCCGCCACCGCGCCCCGGCTGGCCGGAGTCGCAGGCTCATGACAACCGGACGCTGTGGGAGCTGGACGCCCAGAACGTGAACGCGCAGTTCCGCGAGCCGCTCAACGGCCACCGGGCGTCGCTCGGTCTGTCACCCGTCGACAACGTCCGCGACCACGTCGTCACCGACCGGCCGTGGCTGGCGGCGGACCCCGTGCTGGGACCGTGGCTGGAGACACCGGGCATCGACGTCGTACAGACGGGTGCCTGGACCTTGCCGGACGAACGTCCTCTCCCGGCCGACCTGGTGGCGTTCCTGGAGGCGGGCACGCCGCCGGTCTACGTGGGCTTCGGCAGCATGCACCCGTCGCAGGACACCGCTCGCAGCGCGCTGGAGGTGATACGGGCACAAGGTCACCGCGCACTCGTCTCACGTGGCTGGGCCGACCTGGATCTGGTCGACGGCCGGGACGACTGCTTCGCCATCGGCGAGCACAACCAACAGCTTCTCTTCTGCGAGTTGGCCGCCGTGGTGCACCACGGCGGTGCGGGTACGACGACGACGGCCGCGCGGGCGGGTGTGCCACAGGTGGTGGTGCCTCCGCAGCTGTCGGACATGCCGTACTGGGCCGGCCAGGTGGCGGACCTGGGCATCGGCGCAGCGCACGACGGTCCGAGTCCGACGACCGAGTCGCTGTCGGTCGCGGTGAAGACGGCCCTGGCCCCCGAGACCCGGGCACGGGCGAGGGCTCTGGGCGCCCGGATCCGTACCGACGGAGCGGCGGTGGCCGCCGGCCTGCTGCTCGACGGCCTCGGCTGAGCGGAGCCGACGCGACCGCCCGTCTGTGGTTACGCCGACGTCCGTGCCGTGGCTCCATGACGTCAACAGCGGTAAATCAGACGACCGTTGTCGCCCTCCGGTGTAAGGTGCTCGTCGCCGCTGAGTGATCGCCGCACCGGAGCGAAGGGGGTGTTGTCGATGGCCACCGTTCTCGTGTCCCGCACGTACGCGTGCGTGGAGCCGGCCGTCCATGTCACCCCGCTCACCGGCTGATCCGTCTGTTCATGAGCCGGTGGGCTCTCTCCTCAGGAGACCACCGTGCACGAGCATGTGCGCTTCGACGTCTTTCGTTTCATCCCCCTTCGCCCCTTGAAGAAGCTACGGCCGTACGTACGCCCGCGTCGCTGGAAGTTGTGGACCGGATCCGCGCTGGCTGGGGTGGCTTCCCTGCTGGCGCTCGCGATGCCCCAGGTCCTCAAGTGGATCGTCGACGGGCCCGTGGCCGCACACGATCCGCGAGAAGCGGTACTTGGCGGTCTGGCGCTGTTGCTGCTGGGCGTCGCCGAGGCGTCGATCTTCGGCATCCGGCGATGGCTGGTGGCCACTCCGCTCGCCGATATCGAAGCGCAGATGCGTGCCGACTTCCATCGGCACGCACAGCGGCTGCCGATCGCCGCCCACGATGGCTGGACCAGCGGGCAGTTGCTGTCGCGGGGGACCTCGGATCCGCAAATCATGCGCATGTTCGTCGCCGGACCGCTGACGTTCCTGCCGGTGCACGCCGCCACGCTCGCCATCGGCGCTGTGATCTTGATCGGCCAGCAGTGGCTGCTCGCGCTTGTGGTGCTGGCGCCCGTTCCGTTGCTGATCCTCCAGTCCTACCGGTTCGAGTCCCGTTACGCGGACGCCACCCGGCGGGCGCAGGATCTGTCGGGCGATCTGACGACAGCGGTCCTGGAGTCGCTGACCGGCATCCGTGTGATCAAGGGCTTCCGCCGGAGCGAACACCGGATCGCCCGGTTTCGTGAACAGGTCGGGCGGGTGCGAGCCGCCGAACTCTACAAGGCCCGGTTGCTCGGCGGCATCTCGGCAATCACGACCGCCGTCCTGGGACTTGCGACGGCCGCCGCCCTGGCCATGGGAGCCGTCCAGGTGGCACACGGGCATCTGTCGACCGGATCGCTCCTCGCGTTTTTGGGAACGGTGGCCGCGTTGCGCCCGGCTGTCGAAGGCATGGGGAGGCTGTTGGCCGCGTGTCACGACGCGGCGGCGGCCGCGGACCGGTACTTCGACGTGCTCGGCCAACCGGCCATGGATGAAGGGAGTGTTGAGGTCGTCCCACCGGCCACGACGGCGCACCCGGCCGAACTCGCCTTCGTCGGGGTCGACTTTCGCTACCCGGGTGCTTCCGCCGACGACCCGCCCGCGCTGCGGGACGTGACCGTGCGCATCGCACCCGGTGAGACGCTGGCAGTGGTCGGCGCGACCGGAAGCGGCAAGACGACTCTTGCGTCCCTGGTTTCGCGCCTTTACGACCCCGTCGAGGGCCGGATCACGCTGGACGGCGCCGACATCGCCCGTATCCCGCACGCCGAGCTGCGGTCCGTGGTGGCCGTCGCCTTCGACGAGCCGGTCCTGTTCTCCGGGACCCTCATGGACAACATCCTCATGGGTGAAGAAGCCGACGCCGCTGAAGTCGAACGGGCGCTGCGGTTCGCCCAGCTCGACGCGTTCATGCGCCTGCTGGTCGACGGCGTCCGAACGCGGGTCGGGGAGGGCGGTATGTCGCTGTCCGGTGGTCAGCGGCAGCGAATTGCCCTCGCGCGGGTCATGGTCCGCCGGCCCAGGGTCGTGGTGCTCGATGATCCGCTCTCCGCTCTGGACACGCCGACCGAAGCCCGGATCCAGGACGCCCTCCGTGAGGTGTTGGCCGCGACAACGGCGCTGGTGATCGCGCACCGTCCGTCCACCGCGCTGTTGGCCGACCGGGTCGCCATGCTGGCCGAAGGACGGGTCGCCGCCGTCGGCACGCACGAAGAGCTGCTGGCCACCTGCCCGGCGTACGCGGCGCTGATGACACCGGTCGAGTCGGCGTCCCAGGGCCGGGAGGGGGTCTGATGCGCTGGTCGCCACGTCGTACATCGGCTTCCGCCGGGCAACCGGCACGGGCTGACAGCGGAACGGTGGACCTGCTGGAGGCAACACCGCCGACGGGTGCGGCGAGCCGCCTGCTGCGCTCAGTGCTCGGACCGAGCACCCGGCGCCTGTGGCCGGCGGTACTGGTCGTCCTGCTCCAACAAGCGGCCGCGCTGGCAGGGCCGTTGATCGTCGCCGCCACGATCAACCGGGCGATCCCCGCGCTGCGCGCCGACGACGTACGGCCCCTCGTCGTCGTGGCCGCCACCTACGCGTGCTGCGCCATAACGGCCGGTCTGTTGCAGAGCTTGTTCATCCGGCTGTCCGTCCGGATCGGACAGGACGTCGTCGCCGAACTCCGGGTGCGCCTGTTCTCCCATCTCCAGGCACACAGCGTGGAGTTCCATGAGGAACACGCCTCCGGCACCCTGGCCTCCCGGGCATCGAGTGACGTCGAGGCCGTCCGCTCGCTCTTCGACAGCGGGATCGACCAGATCGTCACCGCCGCGGTGTCCCTCGTGTACATCTCCTCGATCCTGTTGGTACTCGACTGGCGGCTCGGCTGCGCCGCCCTGGCCGCCATGGCCCCGGTCTACTGGACGATGCGGTCGTTCCGCGGGCGCTCGCTCCAGGTGTACCAACGGCGGTCGACCGCGGCCGCCGTGGCGTCAGCCGACCTGAGCGAGACCTTCGCCGGGATCCGCACCGTGCAGGCGTTCCGTCTCGAACGCGGCAACGAGCGCCGGTACACGCGCCTCAACCAGCGGCACCGGAAGGAGAACCGGCAGGCCGAACTGGAAATGGCGCGCTATGTGACCTCCTCGCGTCTCGTCGCCAACGTCGCCGTGGCGGGGCTGGTGTTGTGGGGTGGCTACCGAGTGGCCTCGGACACGCTGGAGTTGGGCACGTACGCCGGCATCGTGCTGTATCTGCGGGATCTCTACGACAAGCCCCTGAGGCTTGGAGGTGTCCTCGACGCCTATCAGTCGGCCACGGCGTCGCTCGGCAAGACAGCCGTCCTGCTGGCCGTGGAACCGACCGTCGTCGAACCCGCCCACCCCGTTTCCCTGCCTCCGCGCCCACGGAATCGTGCCGGACGTCAGGTGAGTTACGCGGACGTCTCCTTCGCCTATCGCGACGGACGTGACGTACTGCGCGGCTTCACTCTCGACATCCCCGCCGGACAGACGGTCGCCCTGACCGGCCCTTCCGGTGGCGGCAAGTCCACGCTGGCGAAGCTACTGGCGCGGCTGCACGATCCGACCGGCGGACAGGTGCTCCTGGACGGCGTCGACCTGCGGTCCCTCTCGACGGACGAGCTGCGCGACGGGGTCGTCATGGTCCCTCAGGAGAGCTTTCTCTTCTCCGGTACCGTCGCTGAGAACATCGCACTCGCACGTCCCGACGCCACACTTGACGAGATTCAACGCGCCGCCGAGGCGATCGGGGCCCATCGCTTCATCACGGCGCTGCGGGACGGCTACCTGACCGATGTCGGCGGCGGCGGAAGCCGGTTGTCGTCGGGTGAGCGTCAACTCGTCACCCTCGCACGCGTCTTCCTCGTGAACCCGTCCGTCATCGGGCTGGACGAGGCCACTTCGGTCATCGACGTCCCGAGCGAACGCGCCGTGCGCACCGCCATGCGCGCCGTTTTCAAGGGGCGGACGGTGCTCGTCATCGCTCACCGGCCCTCGACGATCGAGATCGCTGACCGCGTGCTCGTCCTGACCGACGGCCGCGTCGTCGAGGACCGCACCCCGTAGGACCGGGTCGCCGTGCGAGGGACGACGAAGGGTGCGGGGATGTCGCCGTATTGACGGTCGCTCGCCGCGTGAGGATGATCCAAGAAGCGCTCTTTGTCACGGACATGACTAGGAGAACCTGATGGCCCCCACCCGATGGATCGCCGGCATCGCTCCGTTGTTCCTCGTCGGCGCACTCGCCCTCGGGCAGACGGCGACTTCCTCCGGAACCGCCGAAGCCGTCACCGCGGCGGCCGACGGCGAGTCGTCCACGCTCGGCCGTACGTCACTCGGCGGCGCCGACCCGAGCGTCATCAAGGTCGGCGATCTCTACGTGGCCGCCAAGTCCGTGGACGGCGGCATCGCGGTGCGCACCGCGTCCACCCTGGAGGGCATCGCGACCGCACCCAAGCACCAGGTGTGGAACGACACCGGCAAGCTCGGCGAGGTCTGGGCCCCGGAGATCGTGCAGTACGACGGCCAGTACCGCATCTACTTCGGGGCCGGTACCGGGGCCGCCCACCGGATGTACCACATCAGTTCGACCAGCCCGGACACCGGCTACTCGGCCGCCACCAAGGTCGCGCTGCCGGACAACAAGTGGGCCATCGACGGGGCGCCGTTCACCTTCGGCGGCCAGCGCTGGTTCGTGTGGTCCGGCTGGTCGGGTGACACCAACGTCGAGCAGAACCTCTATGTCGCCCGGATGAGCAGTCCCACCGCCACCACCGGGGCGCGGTACGTCATCTCGCAGCCGCGCGAGTCGTGGGAACGGGTCGTGGGCAATCCGTACATCAACGAGGCACCCGAGCCCATCGTCGATCCCAACGGGCAGTTGCACATCACCTACTCCGCGAACGGCAGTTGGAGCGACAAGTACTGCATCGCGGACCTGCGGCTGCGGGCCGGTGGCGATCCGACGTACGTGTGGGACTGGTACAAGAGCAACGGCTGCCTGTTCGGCTCGTACGCCCCGTCCATGATGTCGGGCTGGGACACCACGCTGAATGTCGACGGTCCGGGGCACCACACGTTCGTCCTGCCGCGCGGCGACGCCGCCGCAGGCCCGCCGTCGGGCAACAGGTTCCCGACCATGTTCCACGCGGTCGCCAAGGGCACGCCGTACTCGTGGTCCAACCGCTACTGGTACACCGGCACGGCCGTCTGGTGGGGCAACACCACCTACCGCCGTGCCAACGTCCCCGGCGCCACCAGCACCGTCGGGTACAGCCTCAAGTTCTTCGAGTGACACCCGCTGCCGCGGTGGTCGCTACGGACGGCGGTTTCACCGCGGCCTGACCGGACGCGTCACGTCGCTGCCCGCACCGGCCTGTCAGGCGTAGAGATCTCTTTGCCGTTCAGGCCCGGCATTCAGGTGATTTCGGTGCGGGCGTGCACTTTGGCCTGCTTAGTATCTGCTTTCGTGACAGACAGGAAGAGTCGGCGGCAACCCGCCGACCAGGCGACCGATGTGGTCGTCCTCGGGGCCGGGCCGGCCGGGCTCGTGCTCGGCAACATCCTTGTGGACCGGGGGATCGACTGCGTCGTCCTTGAGCGGGCCGAGCGCGCTCATGTGCAGACGCGGGCGCGTGCCGGGTTCCTGGCCGCCAACACCGTACGGATCCTGAAGCTGCACGGCCTCGCCGACGGTTTGCACCGGCACGGGCAGACCCACAGCACCTGCGAGTTCCGTACCGAGGACGGCCGGTTCCGGCTCGACTACAGCGGGCTCGGGCACGGTGAGCAGCACACGGTCTACCCGCAACAGAACCTGGTGACCGACCTGTTGACGCGGTTCCTGGAGCGCGGCGGACAGATCCGCTTCGGCACCGAGGCCGTGGCCGTGCGCGGCGCCGACAGCGCACGCCCCGAGGTCGCCGTGCGCGAGGCCGACGGGCGGCCCGGCGTGTGGCGGGGGCGGTACGTGGCCGGCTGCGACGGGCGTCACGGCGCGGCCCGTCGTTCGCTCCCTGCCGGAACGGTTCGCCACCACCGCGATCACGGGGTGACCTGGCTCGGTCTGCTCGCCGAGGCGCCGCCCAGCCTGGACGCCGTCGGGTACGCCGTGCACGAGCGCGGGTTCGCCGGACACATGGCCCGCACCAGCGACGTCACCCGCTACTACCTGCAGTACGAGCGCGGCGCCCCGGCCGACGCCTGGTCCGAGGAGCGGATCTGGGACGAACTGGAGCTGCGGATGCGGGCGTTGGAGTACGGGCCGCTGCGCCGCGGACGCGTCGCGCAGCGTTCCGTCGTCGACCTGGAGTCGGACGTAATCGAACCGCTGCGCCACGGCGCGCTGTTCCTCGTGGGCGACGCCGCCGGTCTGATCAGTCCCTCGGCCGCGAAGGGCGCCAATCTCGCGGTGCTTGAGGCGGCGATCCTGGCCGACGCGCTGACCGACGACCTCACGGCCGGGGATCCCCAGGGCCTGGACGCTTACTCGGCCCGGTGCCTGACGCACATCTGGCGTGCGCAGGAGTTCTCACACTGGATGATCGGGCTGCTGCACGGCCCGTCCGGCGCGGACGGCGAGTCGCTGTTCCACAACTCCCTGCGCCGCTCCCGCCTCACCTCGCTGCGTACGTCGCGCAGCCAGCAGGACTGGTTCGCCGAGCACTACGTCGGCGTCTGACCGGTCGTTCCCACACGCACGCACCATCCGTACATCCGAACCCCGGAATGAGGATCCCCCCGCAATGATCACGGCATTGTCGGGCGATACGTCCCGCCTGCGCGCGACGGTCGACTTCGTCAAGGAACAGGACACCGCCACACTGCTCCCGCTCCTGCTTCCCGGGCTCGACGGCCCGGAGCTGCGGGCTCTGGCGGAGCGCTGCGACTTCTCGCACGCGGCGCTGATCGTCTTCCCGCCCGACGAGGCGGCGTTGGACGCGGCGCTCGCCGACTGCGGGCTCGTCGCGGACGCGCCGCCGCGGCCGAGCGTTGTCGTACGCGAGCGTCTCGCCGCACGGCACAACCGGTCCGCGGCGGAACTCGATGTCCGTATCCTGCGCCCCTCCGTGGAGTGCCCGGACGGGGCGCGGCGCATGGTCGAGGTGTTCGCGCTGGCCGTGCCGCCGGAGTCGGCTCTCGACACCGTCGCGGCGCAGGAGCGGGAGCGGCAGCACGAGGCGCATGTCGCCTTCGAGGTCGAGGCACCGGACCCGTTGGTGCTGCGCGGCCTGTGCGCGACCTTCGGACGGTACGGCGCCACCCCCGACGGTGGCGGCTACAACCCGCACGAGAACGGCACGGTCTTCTACTTCACCGCGCCCGCCGAGGCCAAGGCCGGTTACCGGCGCGTGGAGTTGTACGTTCCCGGTGACCACAGCGACGTCCTGGCCGCCCATCTCGACGAGCACCGTACGCGGCAGCCTGCCGAAACCTTGCTGCGCCTGCTGACCGGGGCATGGACGACGCAGGCCCTGGCCGCGTTCGCGCGGCTCGGAGTGGCCGACGCGATGGACGAGGGGCGGGGCGTGAGCGTGGCGGAACTGGCCGAGGAGGCCGGTGTCCTGGCACCGAACCTCGCCACTCTGCTGCGCTACCTCACCATGCTCGGTGTGGTGAGCGAGGACCGCGACGGCTTCCGGCTCACGGACACCGGCGGCCTGCTGCGCGCGGACGCCGAAGGGTCGATGCGGCCGCTGGCGCTGATGTACGGCGGGCCGTTCTACGAGTCCTTCGCCGGCCTCGAACACACCGTACGCACCGGACAGGTCGCCTTCGAGCAGTGCTTCGGCGAGAACCACTTCGACCACTTCGCCCGCGACCCGGAACTCGCCGAACTCTTCGACCGGTCGATGACCGCCGGTTCACGGATGTTCGACCCGCTGCCCGCCCATCCGGTCCTCGGCGCGGCGGCCGAAGGGGCCACCGTGGTCGACATCGCGGGTGGCGCCGGGGAACTGCTGGCGCGGATCCTTTCCGCCCACCCCCGCCTGCACGGCCTGCTGTTGGAGCGCCCGCACACCGTCGAGACCGCCCGCCGCCTCCTCGACACGGCCGGTCTTACAGCGCGGTGCACCTTCCGGGCGGGCGACTTCGCGGACGTACCCGCCGGCGGCGACGTCTACGTCCTGTCCCGCGTCCTGCACGACTGGGACGACGAGCGCTGCCGCGAGATCCTGCGCCACTGCGCACGCGCGATGTCCGACACCGCCGATCTGCTCGTCATCGAACGGGTGCTGCCCACCGACGGCTCGCCTTCGCTCGCCACGGCCTGGGACCTGCACATGATGTGCAACGTCGGCGGGCGCGAACGGCGCGCCGACCACTACGCCCGGCTGTTCGCCGACGCGGGCCTCACCCTGGTGGGCGTGGCGCCGCTGCCCCTGGACGGGAGCGTGCTGCACGTACGGCGGACCGGGGCTGCGAATGCCGGGTCCACGGCCTAGGAACCCGGTAGGAGATGGACCGGCCCATGCCCTGGGAGACCAGCAACGCGCCCACGGCCACGGTCCGTCAGCACAGCTCCGCGGCGGCCGACAGCAGGATCGTGTTCACTCCCCAGTGCACGGGCGGCTGTTACCAGTAGCCACTTCGGCGCGGGACGCGGTATCTGACGTCACGTCATCCGCTACTACCGCTGGGTCCGTTGCCGCTCCCGACCGTGGTCGGGAGCGCGAAACCGCCACACCCGCCAGGCACAGCGCCCCGCCCGCAAGCGTCAGAAGGCCCGGGACCTCGTCCAGGAAGAGCCAGGACATCAGAACCACCAGGGCGGGCACCGCGTACGTCGTCGCGCCCATGCGGCTCGCGCTGGTACGGGCAAGGGCGTACGCCCAGGTCGTGAACGCCAGCGCGGTCGGAAAGACGCCCAGATAGACCATGTTGAGCGTCGCGGACACGGGTGCGTCGGCCGCGTCGTGGACCAGCTGACCGGCGAACGGCAAGCAGAGCACAGCCCCGACCAGACAGCCGAACGTCGTCACCTGAAGCGCGCTCGCGTGTCCCAGGGCGGGCTTCTGCGCCACGACACCTCCGGCGTACGTAACGGCGGCGACCAGGCACAACAACACGCCCAGAACCGAGGAACCACCGTCGCCGGACATCGACACACCCACGGCGACCGCCCCTGCGAACGACACCGCCATGCCTGCCACGAGCCGCGACGGCATCGCCTCCCCCAGCAGCCGAGCGGCGAGCAGCGCCATCAGGATCGGGCCGATGTTCACCACCAGCGCCGCCGTACCGGCGTCCACCTGCTGCTCGCCCCAGTTCAGCACCACCATGTAGAGCCCGAACCACAGGACGCCGGACAACACGATCCCGCGCCACGCCCCGCGCGGCGGTAGCCCCTCACCCCGTACGACACAGACGACGCCGAGCACGAGGGCTCCCGCAAGCAGCCGCCCCAGCGCCAACGCTCCCGGCGAATACGCGGCGCCCGCACTGCGGATCGAAACGAAGGCCGAGGCCCACAGACACACGGTCACGCTCGCCGCACCAGCCGCGAGCAACTGAGCGCGGCGGTGGGGCGATTCGACGCGAGGCGAGTTCATCATGCTGCACAGACTAGGGAGACGCGGGCAATCGGTCTCGCGGTTTTCGGACCGGAAGGTCGCGCGGGCCGACGACCCCGCAGGAAGGCCGCAGCCCGCTTGCAGCGGGCCGCCTTCTTGTCAGTGCACGACGTCGAAGACGTTCTTCTGCAGGCCGTTGGCGTAGGCCTCGTGCTCGACGAGCTTCAGCTTCTGCGTGTCCTTGTCCGTCGCGCTGAAGAGGCGCTTGCCCGCGCCGAGCAGTAGCGGGAAGACGATCAGGTGGTAGCGGTCGATCAGGCCGGCGTCCGAGAGGGACCGGTTCAGGGAGGCGCTGCCGTGGACGATGATCGGGCCGCCCGGGGTCTCCTTCAGCGCGGCGACCTCGTCGAGTGAGCGCAGGATCGTCGTCTCGCCCCAGTTCGACACCAGGTCGCCCTCGCCGAGGGTGGTGGAGACGACGTACTTCGGCATCACCTTGTAGTCGGCGAAGTCCGCCATGTCGGGCCACACCGGACTGAAGCTCTCGTAGCTGGTCCGGCCCATCAGCATGGCGGCGGCTTCCTGCTGCTCACGGCCCTTGATCTCGAACGCCTCGGGGAGGAACTCGACCTCCTTGAAGGTCCATCCGGCGTTCCGGTAGCCGGGCTCGCCGCCGGGGGCCTCCACGACGCCGTCCAGCGAGATGAAGGCGGTGCTGATCAAGGTGCGCATCTCTGGTTCCTCCGTGTCACGTGCCTGGCTGTCAGAACAATGTCTCTGACTGCCGATCATGGCGGAACTCATCGGCCGTCGCCTGCGACGGACATGCGAACGGCTCCGCCCTCAGGGGGCGGAGCCGTTCGCGGAAGCTGTACCGACGCGGGGTCAGGCGTGGCGGCGGTTCCCGGTGATCACCCGGTAGAGGATGAGCAGGATGATCGAACCGATGATGGCGGCGATCCAGGTGGAGAGGTCGAAGAAGCCGTCTATGGAGTCGACGCCGAAGATGACCTTGCCGAGCCAGCCGCCGAGAAGACCTCCCGCGATGCCGATGAGCATCGTGATGATGATGCCTCCCGGGTCCTTGCCCGGCATCAGCGCCTTCGCGATGAGGCCTGCGAGCAACCCGATGATGATCCAGGCAATGATGCCCATGAACGTCTCCTACCTGGTCGTATAAAGTTTGTGTCAGAACACCGTCTGTACCGCTCCGGCGCTTTCAAACGCGGGACACAAGTCTTTTGTTCGACAGTTCGGCGGACGGACCGCACGGGTCGCGGTTCGCTACCGGGCAGAGCCGCCCTCGCCCGCGCGGTTCACGGTCGCGATGCCGACCAGGATGAGATCGATGCCGGCCAGGAACTGCTCACGGTCGTCGTGTTCGCGCAGTTGCGTCCTGGCGTTGTACACGGACGGGTATGTGGCGGGGTGGAGTTGGGCCCACCGCTCGGCGACACCGAGGATGTAGTTCACGAGCACGCCCGCGGAGTCGGAGACCCCGCGTTGCGGCACGCGCGACGGCACGCAGCGCCTGTCGTGCGCCCGCGCTCGGCGACGACGCGCCCCACAGCTGGATCGCCATGATGAACGACGCCGAGGGGGCGTCGTGAGCGTCGCCGTCGCCGTCGTCCTCAACGACGCGGCCGGATGTCCGGGCGTCCGGGCTCAGGGAACGAGGTGGCCCGAGGCGCGGAACAGCTCGTACCACTCGGCCCGGGTGAGAGGCAGCTCCGAGCCCTGGGCCGCGCCCGCGACGCGCTCGGGGCTGGTGGTGCCGAGCACGACCTGCATCTGAGCGGGGTGGCGGGTGATCCACGCGGTCGCGATCGCGATCGGCGGGACGTCGTACTGCCCCGCGAGCCGGTCGATGACGGCGTTGAGCTCGGGGTAGTCGGGCGAGCCGAGGAAGACGCCCGTGAAGAAGCCGGCCTGGAAGGGCGACCACGCCTGGACGGTGATGTCGTTCAGCCGGCAGTAGTCGACGATCCCGCCGCCGTCGAGAGTGACCGACTGCTGCTCGGCGAGCATGTTCGCGGAGACACCCTGAGCGATGATCGGCTGGTGGGTGATCGAGAGCTGGAGCTGGTTGGCCACGATCGGCTGACGCACGTACTTGCGCAGCAGGTCGATCTGGCGCGGGGTGTGGTTCGAGACACCGAAGGCGCGGACCTTGCCGGACGATTCGAGCTCGTCGAAAGCGCGGGCCACCTCCTCGGGCTCCACGAGCGCGTCGGGGCGGTGCAGCAGCAGGATGTCGATGTGGTCGGTCCGCAGCGCGTCGAGTGAGGCCTCGGCGGACTTGACGATGTGCTCGTACGAGAAGTCGAAGTACGGCCCGTCCGTGACGATCCCGGCCTTCGTCTGGATCGTGAACTCGTCGCGCTGCGACGGGCTGAGCGCCATCGCCTCGGCGAAGCGGCGTTCGCACTCGTGCAGCTCACGGCCGTAGACGTCGGCGTGGTCGAGGAAGTCGATGCCCGCGTCGCGCGCGGTGCGCACGAGTTCACGGATCTCGTCGTCGGTCTTCTCGGCGATGCGCATCAAGCCGAGCACCACGTTCGGGGCGACGATCTTGGTGCCGGGCAGGGTGAAGGTCTTCACGGCCTTTTCCTTTCGGATGGTCGGATCCGCTGGTCAGATTCGCACACAGGACGGGCGGGGTCAGCCGGCGTGTGACAGTGCGGCGAGTTCGTCGGCGCCGAGGGTCAGCTCGGCGGCGCGCACCGAGTCCTGGACGCTCGCGGGACGGGACGCGCCCGGGATCGGGATCACGACGGGCGCGAGGGCCAGCTCCCAGGCGAGCGCGATCTGCTGCGGGCTCACGCCGTGGGCGTCGGCGACGGTCTGGAACGCCGTGTGCCGCTCGCCGACAGCGGCGGCGCGGCGGATGCCGCCCAGCGGGGACCACGGCAGGAAGGCGATGCCGAGATCGGCGCAGTGCCGGAGTTCGTCGAGGCTGGATCGGAACGCCGGCGAGAACTGGTTCTGCACCGAGACGAGCCGTCCGCCGAGTATCTCGTTGGCCTCGTCGATCTGCGCCACCGTCGCGTTCGAGATGCCGGCCATGGCGATGACGCCTTCGTCCAGGAGGTCCCGGACGGCGCCGATCGAGTCGGCGTAGGGGACCTCCGGGTCGGGCCGGTGGAACTGGTAGAGGCCGATCGCCTCGACGCCGAGCCGCTGGGCGGAGGCCTTCGCGGCCTGCTTGAGGTACTCGGGCCGGCCGTTCAGCGTCCATGAACCGTCGCCGGGACGCAGATGGCCGCCCTTGGTGGCGATCAGTACGTCGCCGGTGTCGCCGCCGTAGGAGCGCAGGGCACGGGCGATGAGATCCTCGTTGTGGCCGACCTCGCCGGCGTCGCGGTGGTAGGCGTCGGCGGTGTCGATGAGGGTGACACCGGCGTCGAGAGCCGCGTGGATGGTTGCGATGGACCTCGCCTCGTCGGGACGTCCCTCGATCGAGATCGGCATACCGCCGAATCCGATCGGGCTGACGGTGCGGGTTCCGACAGTGCGTCGCTGCACGGGGGGCCTTTCCAGCCGGTGGTGGTAGATCCCCACCGTAAGCAGGCCCTGATCAGAAGTAAAATGACTGCCACCGATGCGATTAAGAAACAGGGTCGATCAATGGACTTGCGTCAGATGGAGTACCTCGTAGCCCTCGCCGACGAGCAGCACTTCACCCGGGCGGCGGCCGTCTGCCAGGTGTCCCAGTCCGGGCTTTCGGCCGCGATCCGCAGCCTTGAGGACGAGCTGGGCACGCCGCTGTTCACCCGGACCACCCGCCGTGTCGACCCCACGGACGCCGGTCTCGCCCTCCTCCCGTTCGCACGCGGCGCGCTCGCCCAGGCCGCCGCCGGACGGGACGCGGTGATCCGCGCGACCCACGCGCTGTCCGGGCGGCTGCGGGTGGGGGCCGAGCAGTGCCTCGGCGTGGTCGATGTGCCGCCGCTGCTCGAACGGTTCCACCGGCGGTATCCGCTGGTCGACATCCACTTCACGCAGGCCGGATCGCACGACCTCGTCGCGCAGACCCGCAGGGGCGACCTCGACGTCGCGTTCGTCGCGACGACCGACCATCTCGCGATTGCCAACAGCGTGGAACTGGGACGTCGTTCGGTCGTCCTGCTGACCCCGTCCGACCATGCGCTCGCGGCCCGTACGAGCATCGAGTGGGCGGAGCTGCGTGATCGTGAGTTCATCGACTTCCGCCCGTCGTGGGCCATGCGGTCCCTCAACGACGCGGCGTGCACGGCGGCGAGCGTGACGCGGCGGGTGCGCTGCACGGTGGACGACATCCACACCTTGCTGGACCTGATTCACCGCGGCCTCGGCATTGCCCTCGTGCCCCAGCACATCGCGGCCAAGCCCCAGGCCGCGGGCCTCACGAGCATCCAACTGCCGCCGGAATCCACCCCGCAGTGGGTGGTGTCCGCCATCACGGCCACACACGCGGAGGCTTCGGCCACGCGCCTGCTGGAAATCCTCGACGCGGACCACTCGCCGGCACAGGACGACGGGCCGGTGACGACGGCGCCATGAGGCGGTCGCCCAGCATGAGGTCCGCCACGCACGCGCCTGTCGGACAGACCTAGTGCGGGAAACCGCGGGGTGGGCGGGTCACTATGGATTCGCGGAACTCAGCTATCCGTGAGTGCACTTGGCGTATCAGCTGGGTGTCCTCGATCTGATCCAGGTAGAGACAGCGGGCCGCCAGACCCGGGAGGTCGAAGGCGAAGTACAGGGACATCAGTGGGTTGATGAACAACTCGCTGCCCCGGGTGCGATCGGTGAACCGGACGTCCCCGAACGAGCCTTGCACGGCTGCCGCGATGGATCCGTTGACGATACTGGGGTGCTCCGGGGTGTGGTGCTGAGCGTGCGCGACGGCGTCGAGATAGAGAGCGCCCTCACGGGTGGCGCGCGGTATCGAGAACGCGCCGAGGTACGCACCGTCCCGCTCCAGCGCGGCGATATTCTCCAGTACCTGCACGTGATTGACGCCGTGGTACGCGTCCACACCGAAGCCGACCGACACGACGAGCCGGGTCGGGACGCTATCGAGCGCGGCCAGCGCCGCCACACTGGTCAGATCCTCCTCCGGAGTGCCGAGGCCGGCTTCGTCACCGCGGAGCAGAATGTCCGTACCGCCGTCGACCAGCACCACGGCGTCGATGTCGTGCAACTCGATCAGGGCTTGGTAGGCGGCGCGCAGCGGGCGCACCCCGGTCTGGGGAAAGGCGTACACGGTGGACGGGTAGCCGTGCGGGTGCAGCCACTGAGCGAGGGTCCGCTCAGGGAAATAGCTCTGGTGGGGAGCGGAGTCGGGGGTGATGGCGGCCAGATCGGGGGCGACCCAGTCATCGGTCGGGAGACCGGCGAGTGCGCTGAAGGAGAGGTTCGCGAGATACACCTGCTTGCCCTGGTGCAGGAGCGAAAGCGCCACTGGCAGCCCCGAGTAGATGTCGAAGCCGCCGCCCGCGCCGGCGACGAGGATCCGTTCGGAGTCGGCAAGCCGGGTGAAGAGCGGGTTGGAGTGGAGGGATGCCATGCCGATCATTCTCCGGCGACGCGGCCCTCCACCGCTCGCGCTGCGGCCGCAGCCACCGCTGCCGCCGCTTCCTCCAGCAGGAGCCAGCCGTCGATCTCCACCGGCCGCCGCTCCCCCGGCTGCCACCCGTGGGCCATCGCCGCGTCGAGCAAGGCCCGGACCGCGCCGGGTTCGTGCAGATTCAGGGAGCCGCCGTGGACGTACCCCACGTCCCCGGAACCGAAGGTGAACCCGCCCGGCACGAACCGGCCGGGCCCGTCGGCGAAGACGATGCGCAACGGGCCGCCGGTGCCGCTCGGTTGGGGGATCAGGGTGAGGGTCTGACGGCAGTGCGCGACACCTTCGTCGTCCACCAGCACACGGTGACCGTGCCGGTTGGTCCACATGTACGCGCGGCCGTCGGCGACCAGTCGACGGGCCTTCTTCGGATGGCGGGGCACGGAGTTGAGGGTACGTGGTTTCCGGGGGACCCCGCCGTGCATTTACCGGGGCGAGTGCGCCGTGGATCCTCAACCGGCGATCCGTAAAATGCCGGCCATGGAATCGTTGATCGCCGCCGTCCGCGAACAGGACGAAGCCGCCCGCTTTCTCGCCGACGCCGGTGACTTCGACCTGGACCGAGGCGACCATGTCGAGGACGTCCACCTTGCCTCTGGCGACGCACTCGAAGGTTTCGCCGGCGACGGCGCGGGAGGCACGTATTTTTTCTGTGGCGAAGGCGGCGAGGAACGTCCAGTCCTCTACGCCGACTCCGAGGGAGGAGCGGCTCTGGTCGCGATCGGCCTGCACGAGCTGCTGCAACTGCTTCTGGTCGTCCCGTGGTGGCGCGACTGCCAGGCGTTCACGGAGGAGGAAAGCCGCAACCTCTCTGCCGAATACCTTGAGGACGTACCTGACCTCGCGGTACGAAGAGATCGTGCCGCAGTAGTCCTCGGGCTCGAACTTCCGGACCAGGCAGTGGTGTTGGCACGGTTGCGAGAGGTAGCAGTCGGGGTAGGGGCGAACTTCGTTCTCATCTTCACTCCCGAGGGACACCCCTACGACCAGCTCATCAGCGGCTGAGACGCATCGCGACAGTTGGCGGTGAAGCAGCCAGTTCCTACGCGACCGTGAGCACGATCTTGCCCTGGATGTGTCCTCGGGCGGCGCGTTCGTGCGCTGCTCGGGCCTCCGCGAGCGGAAATGTGCTGTCGATCGCTACGCGGACCGTACCGGTGTCGAGCAGGCGTCCCAGTTCGGCGAGTTGTGTGCCGTTCGAGCGGACCTGTGTACCCGAGACCGTGACGCCCAGCTTCGCGGTCTCCTCGGCGTCGTACTCGCCGGGGAACACCGGGAAGATGGCGCCGCCGTGCTTGAGTGTGCGCAGGAAGCGGCTGCTGTCGCGACCGCCGACGGTGTCGAGGACGACGTCGACGTCGTGCGCCAGGTCCTCGGGACGGTTCTTGGTGTAGTCGATGAACTGGTCGGCGCCGAGATCGCGGAGGAACGATTCGTGCGCGCCCGACGCCACCGCGATGACGTGTGCGCCCTGCCATTTCGCCAGCTGCACCGCGAAGTGGCCGACGCCGCCCGCGGCGCCGTTGACGAGCGCCGTCGTGTCGGCGCCGAGCGCCGTCGGGCGATGGCGGTGTTCCTGGAAGGGCGACGGGTGATCGTGGCCGACGTCGATCAGGAACTGCCACGCCGTCAATCCGGCCATGGGCGCACCGGCGGCGTGGACGTGGTCGATGCCGGGCGGCTTGCGTGCGAGATCCGATGCGGGCGCGGCGACGTATTCGGCGTACGCGCTGCCGTGGAAGCTCGGGAAGCGGAGCAGACCGAAGACTTCGTCGCCGACGGAGAAGCCGTCCACGTCTGGGGCGACCGCTTCGACGACGCCCGACACGTCCGTCCCCGGAATCACCGGCAGCCTGACCGTGGACTCCGTCTCCCCCGGCATGGTGGTCAGCCCGCCGCGCAGATACCAGTCGGGCGGATTGACGCCGACCGCGTGCACGCGAACCAGCACCTCGCCCGGCCCCGGCTCGGGCGTCGGCGCCTCCTCGTAACGCAGCACTTCGGGGCCTCCGTGCGCGTGCAGCCGGACCGTCCTCATCGTGTGTGTCGGCATCATTTTCTCCTGCCCGCAGTGCGGGATACGCTTATCGGATCAGTGGTCCATATATCCGGACCACTGATCCGAATATATGGACCACTGATCCGGATAGTCAAGGGAGACAGATGCGGGCCGACGCCAGGAAGAACCGTGACCACCTGCTCGCCGTCGCGGGCGGCGTCATCACCGAGCAGGGCGCGGAGGCGTCGCTGCGCGACATCGCGCGCAGGGCCGACGTGGGGCTCGCCACGCTGCTCCGGCACTTCCCGACGCGCGAGGCGCTGCTTGACGCACTGCTCCGGACGAGCTTCGACGAGCTGACTGCACAGGCGGACGTCCTCGAAACGTCGAGTGCGCCCGACGACGCGCTGGTGTTGTGGCTGCGCGACTTCGTCGCCTGCGCGCACAACTACCGAGGCGCGGTGGCCTCGATGATGACCGCCATCGAGGACCCGGAGTCCGCGCTTCACGCGTCGTGCGTCACCATGCGCGGAGCCGGCACGCGACTCCTCACCCGCGCCCAGACCGAAGGCCTGGCGCGGACCGACATCGACGGCGCCGACCTGTTCGCACTGGCCGCGTCGCTCGCGTGGCTCAGCGACCAGCCTTCGTCCGCGCCACGCGCCGACCATCTCTTCGACGTCGTCGCAGACGCGATCCTGACGCCGGAACGCCGCCCTCGGGTCAGCAGCTGAAGTCGTTTCCCCCGCAGCCCTGGCAGGCGATCATCGACCGCCGCTCAGCCATTCGGCGAGTACGGCGGCCTCGCTGTGGTCGATGTCCTTCGTGGCGGTGAGCAAGGTGACCCCGTCGTGGGCGGCGAGGTCGCGCAGGTGTGTCACGGCCGGTCGGTGAGCGGCGTCGTCCAGTTCCGCGATGTAGCGGTCGCGGAAGCCGGCGAAGCGCTCCGGGTCGTGTTGGTACCAGCGGCGCAGGTCGGTCGACGGCGCCACGTCGCGTAGCCACTCGTCCAGCTGAGCTCGCTCTTTGCTCATTCCTCGGGGCCACAGCCGGTCCACGAGCACGCGCTTGCCGTCCTGCGGCGAGGCGTCCTCGTAGATCCGGCGGGAGCTGAATCGTTCGGACATGGCCGCCGTCCTCTCTTGCTCGGTCGGTCAGCCGGGGCGGGGCGGGGCGGGCGGCGCGAGAGAATCATTTTATCGGCGGCCCGGCGCTGCGGCGCGCCGAGCCGCGTGTCAGCGCTTGACGCCGATTCCACTCCAGGCCGGGACGACGCCGCTGTCCGCCAGCGCCGGGTTGCCGACCTGCACCGGTACGGTCTGGGGGCGCCAGCGGTTGGTCGGGACGAGGCCGGGCTCGACCATCTCCAGGCCCTCGAACAGCGTCTCGACCTCAGCGCGGGTAGCCCCGCGAAGCTGGTTCGTGCTGCCCTCGACGAAGGTCCCCTCCAGCTTCTTCGCCTCACCCACGTCCTCGAACAGGTCCCGCGCGAGGTAGCTCATGACGACATGGCTGCCGGGGGCGAGTTCGTCCACCAGGGTGCGTACGAGCCGGACTCCGGCGTCTGTCGGAAGCCAGTGCAGGAGGAGGAGCAGCGTCAGCCCGACCGGTCGGCTGAAGTCGAGCGTGTCGCGCAGGCCCTCGGCGCGCAGGATCGTGTCGGGGTCCGTCGCGTCGGCGTGCAGGTAGAGGGTGCGGCCTTCGGGGGTGCTGGTGTGCAGGGCCCGGGAGTGCGCGAGCACGATGGGGTCGTTGTCCGTGTACACCACCCGCGACTCCGGCGCCCGCTCCTGTACGACCTCGTGCAGATTCGGGGACGTGGGGATACCGGTACCGATGTCGAGGAACTGCCGGACGCCCTGGTCGACCATGTAGCCCGCCGCCCGCACCATGAAGTCCCGGGACGCGCGCGCGTCACGACGAGCGGTCGGCAGACCCCTCTCGATCATCGCCTCCGCGGCTTCCCTGTCGGCCGGGTAGTTCGTCTTGCCGTCCAGGAAGTAGTCGTACACCCGGGCCGGGTGCGCCTTGTCCGTGTCCAGCTGGACCGGGGGCTTCGGCGGCTCGTTCATCCAGTCGGTGTCCATCAGTTCCCTTTCCCACAACTCCCCTGCGAAGCAGGGGCATTACCTGGCGTACTCGCCAACCTATCTGGCAGCAGGCCCAGGTGAACACCTGTCACGGCGCCATGTCCGACCGGCGTTCATGGCGTCGGCGAGCGGGGTTGCTCTCACTCCCGCCTCAACGCCGCCTGTTAGGAGGCCACTTGGTTACTCGACACGTTCGGGATGTCTTGATACGTGAGCAACGCACCGGTAAACTTGTGACCGGCCCGTCGTTGCGGCCCACTTGGTGCGAAGGCGGCCGCAGTTCCGTGCGGATAGCGGTAACACGCCGCACCAGACCCTGTATGAGCCGCACGTCCGCTGCGGCTCACACGCTCGAAGTTCGCCGTGGCCCGCCACTGAGCCAGGGCGCCGCGAGGCCGTCGAACCGTTTCCCGAGGGCGCTGACGAAGCGCATGACCACCTCGGCACGTTACGGAGAGCTCGGCTCGGTCCGAGGAGGGGCCCGCAACAAAAGGGGGAAACGCGTCATGAGTACGACCATGGGCGAGACGGTTCTGCCGTGCCCGGAGTGCGGAGCCGAGATCCGCACCGACAACAGGTTCACCACGTGGTGCGCCGCCTGCGACTGGAATGTGGACCCGGTCGGACCCAAGGAGCCACCCGGCCGGCTGGACCGGGCTCGGCGCGTATGGGCCCAGCGGCACGGTGAGAAGCTGCTGGCCGACATGGCCGCCGATGGGACGCCGCATGCCGGGCGGGGCGTCTCCGCGGTCCTCGCGAATGTCGTCGCAGGAGCTGTGCACGGGATGACGGTGGTCCTGGTGGCGGCCGGCATCTGGTGCATGGTGGGCGCGTCGGGCGCCCCGGCGATGATGCTCGGTCTCCTCCTCCTGGCGCTGGCCTGGACTCTGCGACCCCGTCTGGTCCCGCTGCCCAGGAACGAGTTCTTGCTGCGGCGCGCCGAGGCACCGGCGCTGTACGAACTGCTCGACGAGATCGCGGGCGTGGCCCACACCCGCAGTGTGGACGTGGTGGCCGTCGACGCCAAAGTGGGCGCGAGAGTGACGACTTGCGGTGTGCGCGGTCAACGGCTGCTGAGGCTCGGGCTGCCGATGTGGGAGATACTCACGCCCCAGCAACGGGTCGCGCTGCTCGGCCATGAACTCGGCCATTACAGCAACGGTGACACCCGGCGCGGGCTGATCGTCGCGACGGCGTTCCGGTCCCTGACGACATGGCGCTACTACCTCCAGCCGATGTCGAAACCGTCCGGGCTGGAGGCGCTCCTCAACCTGCTCTGCGTGGTTCCCCGTCTGCTGATCCAGGGCGCACAGACGCTGCTCGACCAGCTGACCGCGCGGGCCGGCCAGCGCACGGAGTACCTCGCCGACTCCGTTGCCGCCCGCGCCGGTTCCACCGAGGCCGCGGTGGGGCTGGTGGACCATATCCTCGTCGCCGACTCGGCCGCGAACACCCTGCGACGCGAGGTCAACAACCCCCGGGTCGGCCGGCGCGACTCCCAACAGGCCGAGGAGAAAGCGGACGGGCTGTGGGAACGTCTCACCGCCCATATGGAGTCGATCCCCGAGCACGAGTACGAACGACAGCGACGCGTGGGCGCCCGACGGGGGCACAGCATCGACTCGTCACACCCGCCCACGCACCTGCGGCGCGAGTGCTTGCTGGCAGGCCCGCCCATACCGGCGCTCGTGGTGACGGACATCGACCGGGAGCAGCGGATCGCGGCGGAGCTGGCCGAGGCGCGCCGGCAGGTCGCCCGACAGGTCATGCGGGACGGGTTCGACGACTAGGGCCTGTCACGTCCCGTAAGGGTGAGGACGACGGTGCGCCCGTCCGGGTCGGTGACGACCTGCCGGCCCGGCGGGCGGCCGGTAGCGCCAGCAGCGGCCGAGGCCGGGGCCCGGAAGGTGAAACCGAGCCGCAGCGAGCCGGTGGCCGGGCGGCGGGGGCTGCTCGGGTACAGCTCGAACACGGCGCCGTCGACCAGCACGGTGGCGTAGTGCTCAGGACCGGTGCCGTGCTGCTCCTTGGCGAAGGACAGCCCGAGTCCGGTGTAGAAGGCGTGGCACGCCTCCAACTGGTCGGTGTAGATGACGAGCAGGTCGATCTGCATACGGCTCCCGGTGTTCGGCGCCGACGGGGCGGTCCGTCGACGACGCCCGTCGATGTACGGTCCGCACCCGCTCGCCCGGTGCGGGTCAGAGGTCGATCTCGATCTCCTCCACGTCGGTGAACTCCACCGTCAAGTCCTGGGCGCGGCGCCCGTTGTCACGGAAGTAGTGCTCCCCCAGGCCCTGTGCGGCGATGTCGAGGAGCTGCTGCTCGGTGGCGCCGGTGTCGCGGGCGTCGAAGAGCCGCTGTGCCCAGTGCGGGGACAGCGCCTGGGTGATGTGCCGGACGCGGGCGTCGTCGCTGCTGCCGGGGGCGGCCGTGAAGCCGAAGCGGGCCCGGGTGTAGACGACGATGCCATCCGTGGACGCGGCCTTCTTCTTCGCCCTCGCCCGGATCTGTGGCTGCCAGCGCTTGCGCACCTCGCGCTCCAGGCGTCCGGCGAGGTCCCTGCGCGGGCGTTTGAGCTTGCCGGCCACGTACCGCTCCACGGTCCGCTGCGACACCCCCAGCGCCGCCGCGGTGGCCCTGGTGCCCTTCATCTGTCTGACCAGGTATTTCATCTGCGCCTGCGCGGACTTCGGGATCGGACGGGTGAACGCCCCCTCCACCGCGCGGTCGAGGCTGTCCCCGAGCTGGTCGGCCATCGTCTACTCCCCGTCGTCGGCGGCCTTGCCGCCGTCCTTGATGATGCGGGCGATGTTGACGGCGTCCCCGTACCTCTCGTACTGCTCCTCGGCCCACAGTGTCGTCTGGGTGCCCTCGTGCTTGACCATCCCGGGCGACACGCCGAGCCGGAACGTGCCGGGCGCCGGTTTGCCGTCCGGGGTGCGCGGCAGGAAGTCCAGCGGACTCGGGCCTTCGGAAGGGTAGATGACGCAGTCAGTCCCGATCGCGACCGGGTAAATGCCGGCGGCTGCCGCGACCTTGACCATCTTGCGGTGCATGTTGACCCGGGTCGCCGACAGGACCGCTGCCCGGATGTCCGGGCGCCAGGTCGCCCGTTCCAGCGCGGGCCACGGCTCGAACAGCGGTGTCGTACGCGGCCGTTCCCGGAGTTTGCCGATGCCGCCCTTCGCCGTCGCCTTGATCGCCTTCAGTACGAGCGCCATCTCCGGGTCGGCCTGCTTGTGCAGCGCCATCGCCTCCAGAAACGCCCGCTCCTCCATTCCTGACACCACACCGAGGTCGGCCATCGTCGCCATGTAGGCGTCGCGCAGCCGGGTGTACCAGGCGTCCAGGTAGGCGCCGCGCTCATACCGTACGTACGCCTCGACCGGCCGTACCTGGTGACCGAGTTCCACCGCGTACGCGACCGTCGGCGTCGCGTACCAGGCCGGGCCCTCGGGCCGCACGCCCTTCGCCGTGAACGGGCTGGGCAGCCGCTCGTCCAGGGCGATGTGGGAGAGGTCGACCAGCCAGGACCCCGGCAGCTTCGCGTCGAAGTCGGGTCCGGTGAGGTGGGTCGGGCCGCCGAGGCCGACGGTGAGCCGGTTCGCCGCGGCGGCGAAGGCCATGTTGACGTCGATGCCGACGACGAACTGCTTCTCGCACTCCGCGTCCGTCAGCGGCCGGGACCAGTCGTAGGACTCCTCCATCAGCATCTCGGCAGGCGTCCGCTGATGGTGTCGCGCGAACCTGCCCTTCAACACCGGGTGGCCGTCAGGGACTTCGCACTCCACCGGCTCGTACACGGCTGTCAGCGCGCCGGGGGCGGGAGCGCCGTGCCACTCCCCCGTGGTGTCGTCCTTCACCGCCATCGTCGGCGGGTGCAGCGCGACCATCAGCTCCAGCCCTGTGACGGCGGTGGTGCCGCGCGGTGTCATCACCCGGGTCGCGTACGTGCCCAGGAACCGGGCCAGGTCCGCCGCGTCCATCGTGGGCAGCAGCGGCTCGTCCTTGTTGTCCCACTCGCGGACGTCGAGTGCGTTCCAGGCAGGAATGCAAAGCTGTACGCAGTTACGCCGCGACCCGTCCGCCGGGCGGAAGATCCGCGCCCACGGCCCGAACCCGCGCTGGGTGAGCTGCCATTCGGCGCGCTCCAGCTGCTTCAGCACCTTGTGTCCGGCCGGGAGCCGGCCCGCGCGCCGCTCCTCGTCCGACAGCGCGTCCGGCAGCCCGAAGCGCTCCAGCGCGGACCGGGTGAGCACGAGGATCGGGTCGGCGTCCTTGCCGTTGCGGTGCAGCCGTGGCTGGCCGAGGCGCGCCTCCTTGAGCGTCCATTCCACCAGTGCCGGGACGGACTTGGCGGGGACGTCGAGGACCAGGCCGCCGACGCAGTACGCCGACACCTGGCCGTCGTCCGCGCAGTCGACCACCGCGAGCGGGCCGTTCTCGAAGCGTGGGTCGACCGCGACGGGGGCGGCTGCGGCCTTCTTCGCCGCGGGCTTCTTCGTACCTGTACGTCGCGACGACGGCGCCCCGGACGCCGGGCGCGCCTGCGCAACTGGTTCCACGGGGGGCTGCATCGGTTCCGGCGCCGGGGCCGGCTCGGGCACCACCGGAGCCGGGGCCGGCGGCGCCTGCGGGGCCGGCACGCGGGTGGCCGGCGCCTCGGCTGTCGGCGCATCGCCGTCAGGCGCGGGGAACCGTACCGCCAGGCCCTCCAGGAGCCTGGCGTACGCGGCTCGCTTCGGCGGTCGCGGCTCGGTCCGCCCGGCCTCCCAGTTCCCCACCGCCTCCCGGCGCGCGTCCAGCGCGGCGGCGATCTGAGCCTGGCTCAGCCCCGCCGCCTCGCGCAGCCTCTTACGCTCCGCGGGGTCCGGCAGATCATCCTGCGCGACCCGCTCCAACAGGGCGTCGACAGCACTGAACAGCTCGTCCTCAGTGGACAATGGGGGCCACCTCCGAGTGGCACCCTACTCTCGATCGCTCAGGAAACCGCGCACCGGGACGCGCATCAACCGCTCAGATCGTCGGGGTGACCCACGGGACGGGGGTTCGCGCCCCCTAGTGGTGCCAGGCCTCGCCTCCGACATTGTGGATCATCCGCTGCAGCACCTTGAGCGTGACCAGGTACTCCTCGTCCGTGATGCCGTCGTGGGTCTGTTCCCGCATGGCCACCTGGCGCTCCGCGCACTTGCGGTAGACCGCCTCGCCCTCGGTGGTCAGCTGAAGGCGGTCCTGCGTGTCGGTCACGAGCAGGTTCCGGTCGAGGAGTGCGTCCGTCTCGGGCCCGAGCCTCGCGCCCACGTCCAGGTAGCCCTTCAGGACCGCGGCCACTTCCGCGCGGGTCCTGCCGTTCTCGCCGGTGGCCACCTGGTTCAGGATCCACCACTGGGGCTGGGTGACGTCGAAGTCCGCCAGCCCGGCGCGGATGTTCGTGACAACCGCGTTGTGCGCCGCCCAACCCCAGTAACCGATGGGCTGCTTGACCAGTTCCGTGTCGTTGTGCGAGTACTCCATCGTGCTGCTCCCGCCGTCGAGGGATCTCACTGACGGGTACGAACGTAAAACGTGAACAAGGGTTGAGGTCAAGCGTCCTGTGGCTGCTCAGCCGCGCGTCAAGTCCTGCAACCCGACCACGCGGAGCAGTTCGAGCCGGTCGTGGGACTCGCTGCCCGGGCGGGCCGAGTGGACGATCAGGCGCTGGTCGTGTTCCGGACTGAGCAGTGTTTCGCAGTCCAGCTCCAGCGGGCCGACGACCGGGTGCAGGAAGCGCTTCGTCGCGGAGCGGCGTACGGCAACGTGGTGCGCGTCCCAGAGCGCGGAGAACTCCTCGCTCCTGGCACGCAGGTCGTGGACGAGTTTCGCCAGCCGTACGTCGTCCGGGCGCCGGGCGAGCGTGGCCCGCAGGTCCGCCACGGCCGTGCGGGAGGCGTTCTCGTGCTCCTCGACGGGGAACAGCTCACGCGCCGACGGGTCCGTGAAGTAGCGCCACGCGATGTTGCGCTCCGCCTGCGGACGGGCGGAGGCGTCGCCGATGAGCGCTTTGGCCATGGCGTTCTGCGCGAGGATGTCGCTACGGTCGTTGATCACCTGGGCGGGCGTGTCGACCAGCCGGTCCAGGACGAGGAGCAGCCCGGGTCGGACGTGTTCCGCCACCGACCGGTCGCGTGAAGGCTCCTCACCGGCCAGATGGAACAGATGGTCGCGCTCGTCCGCCGTCAGTCGTAGTGCGCGGGCGACGGCGGCGAGCATCTGGCGGGACGGGTGCGATCCTCTGGCCTGTTCCATGCGGGTGTAGTGGTCGGTGGACATGCCCGCCAGCTGTGCCACCTCTTCGCGCCGCAATCCCGGGGTACGCCGCCGTGCGCCCGCCGGCAGTCCCACGGCGGCGGGGGTGAGGCGAGCGCGGCAGTGGCGGAGGAAGTCGGCCAGCTCGTTTCTGTCCACACCACCATCATGAACCCGGGCACCGGGCCCAGCCAGGGACAGCCGGTCCCCGGACAGGGACGTCTCTCCCGCCGCCGTCCCCCTGGCCGCAGTCTGGAAGCCGAGCCCCAAGACCGGCGAGCGCCGGCGCGGACCCGGCGGGACGATCACCCCGGGGCGCCGTCCAGGAGCCGGATCACCCCATCGGGAAAGGTGTGAATCACATGCAGTACCGCACGCTCGGCCGGACCGGGATCAAGGTCAGTCCCTACGCGCTCGGCACCCTGATGTTCGCCACCACCATCGGCAACCCCGACGCCGACGACTCGGCCCGCATCATCCATAAGGCGCTGGACGCGGGGATCAACTTCATCGACACCGCCGATGCCTACGGCGACTCGGAAGAGGTCGTGGGCAAGGCGCTCAAGGGTCGTCGTGACAACGTCGTCCTGACCACCAAGGTGAGCCGCCCGATGGGCGACGACCCCAACCAGCAGGGCACCTCGCGGCGTTGGATCGTGACGGCGGTCGAGAACTCGCTGCGCCGTCTGCGGACGGACCACCTCGACCTCTACCAGATCCACCGCCCGGACCCCGCCACCGATGTCGAGGAGACCCTGTCCGCGCTGACCGACCTGATCCGCAGTGGCAAGGTACGTGCGATCGGGGCGTCCGGGATGCCCGCGTCCGGCATCGTCGAGGCGCAGTGGGTCGCCGAGCGGCGCGGTCTGGAGCGGTTCCGCACCGAGCAGCCGCCGTACTCGCTGCTCAACCGCGCCGCCGAACGCGAGGTGCTGCCGGTCGCGCAGCGCTACGGGATGGGCACGCTCGTGTGGGGGCCCTTCGCGCAGGGGCTGCTCACCGGCCGCGTCCGCAAGGGGCAGCAGAACGATCTGCGCCGCGCCGCCTTCTTCAAGCACCTCACGGACACCGGTCGCGTCGACGTGGTCGAACAGCTCATCCCGCTCGCGCGGGAGGCCGGGATGCCGATGACGCATCTCGCGATGGCGTTCACGATCGCCCATCCGGGCGTCACCAGCGCGATCATCGGGCCGCGCACCATGAGCCACCTCGACGACCTTCTCGACGGCGTCGATGTGGCGCTCACCGACGACATCCTCGACCGGATCGACGAGATCGTCCCGCCGGGCAGCGATGTCGGGGTGCTCGACCAGGCGTATGTGCCGCCCGCCCTCCAGGATCCGGCCCTGCGCCGCCGTCCCCTGGCCGAACGCAGCTCCGCCTGACCACGCGGCGCCCCACTCCGCAGGCGCTACGCCGCTGCCCGCTCCCCCGACGGCCGTCGCCGCAGCGACGCCTCGGTCAGCGGGCGCGGCTGCCACGCACCGTCGGCGCGGTACAGGTCCGTACCCGGCGGGACGATCGCGTCGATCCGGTCCAGTGCCGCGTCGTCGAGCGTCAGGTCGGCGCCCGCGAGCAGCGAGGTCAGCTGGTCCATCGTGCGCGGGCCGGTGATCACCGAGGTGACGGCGGGGTGCGCGGTGACGAAGGCCAGCGCGAGTTGGGGCAGGGAGCGGCCCAAGTCGTCGGCGAGCGCGATCAGTTCCTCGACCGCTTCGTACTTGGCCGCGTTGCCCGGGAGCTTCGGGTCGAAGCGGGCGGGGGCGATGGCGGGCCGGCCTGCGGTGAGATCGACCTGGCCGCCCTTGCGGTACCGGCCGGACAGGAAGCCGAAAGCGAGCGGGGAGAAGGTCAGCACACCCATGCCGGTGCGCTGTGCGACGGGCAGTACGGAGGCCTCGACGCCCCGGGCGAGCATGGAGTACGGCGGCTGCTCGGTGCGGAAGCGGTGCAGACCGCGGCGCTCGGCGACGTGGTGGGACTCGACGATCTCCTCGGCAGGGAAGGCCGAGCAGCCGAAGGCCCGGATCTTGCCCTGCTGTACGAGGTCCGTCAGGACGGACAGCGTCTCCTCGACGTCCGTACGGTGGTCGGGGCGGTGGACCTGGTACAGGTCGATGTGGTCGGTCTGCAGGCGGCGCAGCGAGTTCTCCACCTCCTGGACGATCCAACGGCGCGAGTTGCCGCCCCTGTTGGGGCCCTCACCCATCGGGAAGTGCACCTTGGTGGCGAGGACCACGTCGTCGCGGCGGCCACGGAGTGCCTTGCCGACGATCTCCTCGGACTCGCCTTGGGAGTACATGTCGGCGGTGTCGACGAAGTTGACTCCGCTGTCGAGTGCGGCGTGCACGATCCGTACGCAGTCGTCGTGGTCGGGGTTGCCGACGGCGCCGAACATCATGGCGCCGAGGCAGTACGTGCTGACTTCGATACCGGTGCCGCCGAGGACGCGATAGCGCATGGTGGAGCTCCTTTGTCGCTGGGTTCACGGCGGACTCTAGGAGCTGGAGTCGGCTCTA
Organism: Streptomyces sp. NBC_00370; assembly: GCF_036084755.1. Classification (NCBI taxonomy): domain Bacteria; kingdom Bacillati; phylum Actinomycetota; class Actinomycetes; order Kitasatosporales; family Streptomycetaceae; genus Streptomyces; species Streptomyces sp. NBC_00370. Next base: position 8,178,965 of record NZ_CP107968.1, on the reverse strand, counting down.
GATCAAGCCTCTTATGCTGGTTCGTATGACCGAACTGAGCATCGGCGACGTGGCCCGGCGTACGGGTCTGAGCGTGCACGCCCTGCGCTTCTACGAGCGCGAGGGCATCCTCACGACGCCCGTGCGGCGCAATTCCGGTGGTCGGCGGCTGTACGGGGAGGAGCACGTCGACTGGCTCACGCTGTGCACGTTCCTGCGGGCGTCCGGCATGCCGCTTCCCGAGATCCGGCGCTACACGGAGCTGGTCAGGGAGGGCAGGGGCAACGAGGCGGAGCGGCTGGAGCTGATGCGCCGTCACCAGGAGCTGCTGGCGCGGCAGATCGCGCGGCTCGGCGAGTGCATGGACCTGATCAGCCACAAGGTGCGGGTGTACGAGGACATCGTGTCCGCCGCGGATCCCGGGTACGAGTGCGTGGGTCCTGGGCAGGTGCAGGATTGACGCCTGCCGGGGGTGATCGGGCGGATCTTCCGCCGCTGCGGGACGTACTTCGCGCCTGGGGCGGACCGCGCGTCGTCGGACGGCTGGGCGGCGGGCATCGCAACGAGGTGGTCGAGGTCGCCGGGGACGACGGCCGGCGGCTGGTCGCCCGGCGCAGCGGACGCTCCGACGCCGCGCTGGACTGGGAGTTGGACCTGATCGAGCGGCTGGACGGCCTCGGTTTCACCGTCCCCGCTGGGGTTCCCGCGCCGGACGGCCGCCGCCGGGTGGCGGGCGTTGTCGTACAGGAGTGGCTGGACGGCGACCCGCCCGGCGCCGGGGACTGGGCGGCAGTCGCCGGTGAGCTGCGGCGGCTGCACGCGGTCACGGCGGGGTGGCCGCAACGTCCCGGCTTCCGGTCCAGTCAGGAGCTGCTGCGGTACGAGCGCGGCGGCGACGTGGATCTCACGGCGATGCCCGAGGCCGCGGTCCGCGCCTGCCGGGACGCCTGGCAGCAGTTGGCCGACGTCCCGTTGGCGGTCGTCCACGGCGATCCGGGCCCCGGCAACATCCGGGTGACCCGGGACGGCGCCATCGGCTTCCTGGACTGGGACGAGGCCCGGATCGACCACGTCGACCTGGACCTGGCGGACCTGCCCACCGCGGTCCTCTCCGACGACCGGCAGCGGCGCGCCGAGGCGGCCGTCCACGCCTGGGAGGCGGCGTGCGGATGGAGAGCGGAACCGGACTACGCACGCCGCCGACTCGCCCGCCTTCGCTCGGACAGGCCTTAGGTCAGCACGAGCCGGTCGCCGTCCGTACCTCGGTGAACGCCTCGCGCACGAGTTCCCCGAAGTCGTCGCCGTCCGTCGTCTCGCTCCAGCGCTCGTAGGCGATCTTCATGGCGAGCCCGCCCAACTCCGCGGCTACGCAGGCGATCAGCTCGGGGACGCCGCGTTGCTCCAGCGCGTCCGTCATCGATCCGGTGAGGCCGAGGCCTTTCAGCGCTTCGCGTTCCCGTAGTTCCGAGTTGGCTTCGATCACGGCCCGTCTGCGGGCGGTGAATTCGCGGCGGGCCGGGGGGAACGCTGCCTTCCCCGTCGCGTACAGACCGTGGGCCACCGCTTCGAGCGGCGTGGCGGCCACTGGCGCGTCGGCGATCCCCTTGGCGAGCAGTGCGGTCAGCGTGGCTCCGCCGAAGAGGACCTCCCGCTTGTCCTGGAAGTGCCGGAAGAAGGTGCTCTTCGTCAGCCCGGCGCGCTCCGCGATCTCGATCACCGTCGTGCGCTCGTAGCCGCGCTCCTCGAACAGTTCGACGGCGGCGAGGACGAGTCGCTCTGATGCGTTGGGCTGCCAGCGGGCCATGCGGAAAGTCTACGGCACTTGGTCCCGTCACTGATGTATGGTGATGGGACCAAGTCCCATCACCATGTTCGTCCGCCCCACTGGAGGTAGTGCCATGAGCCGAGCCGTCGTCTATCAGACATTCGGAGGACCCGAGGTGCTGGAGCTGCGTGACGTTCCGGAGCCGCACGCGGGTCCGGGGGAGGTGCGCGTCCGGGTGACGGTCGCCGGCCTCAACCCGATGGACGGGGCCATCGCCTCGAACCCCGAGCTGGCGGCGCTGTTCGGCGTCAGCGTGCCGAGCGGCTTCGGGTACGACTTCGCCGGCGTCGTGGACGAGGCCGGAGTCGGCGTCGAAGGATTCGCCGTGGGTGACCGGGTCTTCGGCGGCGCGATGGCGAAGGCCGCCGCCGACTTCCTCGTACTGAACATCCCGGCTGCGCAGCCCGACGAGCTGTTCCACACACCGGACGGCATCAGCGACGAGGTGGCGGCCACGGTTCCGGTGGCAGGACTGACCGCCGCAGCCGCTCTGGAGGCGATCGGTCCGCGTCCCGGAGAGACCGTCCTGGTCGGTGGCGCCGCCGGTGGCGTGGGGGTGTTCGCCGTGCAGCTCGCGAAGCTCGCCGGCGCCCGGGTGATCGGCACCGCGTCGGAGAGCACATTCGACTTCCTGCGGGAGTTGGGCGCCGAGCCGGTGGCGTACGGTCCGGGCCTCGCGGACCGGGTGCGGGCGGCGGCTCCCGACGGCGTGAGCGCCGCGACGGATCTCTTCGGCACCGAGACGGCCGAGACCGCGCTGGCGCTCGGCGTACCGGCCGAGCGGATCTCCACGATCGCCGCAGGCGCGAACCCGCCCGGCGGTGTGCGCGCGACCGGAGGCAGCGAGGCGGGACCGGCCGCCCTGGGCCGGATCACCGACGCGATCCTCGCCGGGAAGCTCACCGTGCCCCTAGCCGCAGTCTACCCGATCGAGGAGATCCGCGAGGCCGTGACCCTCCAGTCCGGACGGCACGTCCACGGCAAGATCCTGGTCACGATGTGACGACGTCTCCGGGCAGCGGCTTGCGGAGGATGTAGTTGAGGCCGAACTCCGTCTCGCTCTCGCCGACATCGGTGTAGCCCAGCTTCAGATAGAACCGGTGGGCGGTGATGCTGGCACCAGTCTCCATGTGGTCGTATCCGTCCCGCACGGCCAAGACCTCTATGTGCCGCATGAGGTGGCGGCCCACGCCCAGCCCGGCCGCGTCCGGGTCGACGAACATCGTGTAGACCTTGTTGCCGTCCCGGGAAACGGTGCCGAGGATGTCGTCGCCCTTGGCTTCGTCGCCCTTGGTTTCGTCGTCCTCAGCCACGTAGATGAGGCGGCTTCCGGACAGCTCGATCAACTTCTCGGCCGTGTAGTGCGCGCACAGCCTGTCGATGATGTCGGCCGAGTAGTCACGGCTGTTCACCTCACGCAGACAGCGCTGGACGATCTCGGCGAGCCGTGGGGCATCGCCGGGGCGAAACGGTCGGACGCTGACCGACATGGCACTTCCTTCTGTTGCTTCTGTTGACTGTTCACTGTTGCCGGCTCGGCGGGCGCGGGTGAGGCAGCGGGCGCCGGGTGAATCAGCGGCCTCGGGCGGCGCGGACCAGTTCGCGGGCTGCGGGGGCCACTTCCTGGCCGAAGACGTCGATCGCCGCCGGGTCGTCGTCCATGAGGAGGAAGCCCGACACACCCGTGGTGAGGGCGACTTCGGCGATCTGCTCGGCCCAGTGTGCGGGCGGACCGTCGAAGGTCCCGCCGGCGTTCGGTGCGAAACGGCCGCCGATGTTGAGCAGTCGGGTGATCGCCGCGGGGTCACGCTCCGCCTCGGCGGCGCCCGTGTCGACCTGCTCGCTCATCTTGGTGAGCGAACTCAATCCTTCGGGAAGGTAGTTCAGTGACGGCAGCCAGCCGTCGGCGACCCGTCCGGTCAGCCGCAGCATGCGCGGTCCGTAGGCGCCGACGTGGATCGGCACCTGCCGGGTCGGGGTGGGGCCGCGGTGCACACCCGTGACGCGGTAGAACGTGCCGTCGAACGTGAACGCGCCGCGCTCGTCCGTCGCCCACAGGCCGCGCAGTACGGTGATCGCCTCCTCCAGCGCGTCGACCGATTCGCGCTTGGTAAGACGCGGACCGCCCATCGCCACGACGCCGTCCAGGAACGCACCGGCACCGAGACCGATCTCGACGCGCCCGCCGGACAGGCGGTCGAGGCTCGCCGCGGCGCGGGCGAGCGTCGCGGGTGGCCGCAGGGGCAGGCTCAGGACGTCCCCGACGACGCGCAGGCGTCGGGTGCGCGCCGCGACGTAAGACATGAGCGTCCAGGTGTCCTGGAGCTTCGGCTGGTACGGGTGGTCCTGGAAGCCCACCAGGTCGAGTCCTGCGTGCTCGGCGACGACGGCCAGCTCGACGGGCCGCTGGGCCGGGGTCGCCACGGGGGAGATGAAGGCGCCGAAGGTCAGGTCGTGTCCGTAGTCGGTCATCGTGTTCCTCCTGAGGGTGCGGCCGGGGTGGTGGCCGGGGAAGGTGCCGGGGTGATGGCGAAGTTGTCGTCGAAGACCGAGTCCGGGTCGTACACCGCCTTCAGGGCGCGCAGCCGGGCGAGGGTCTTCGGCGGCCAGGCCTGCTCGATCCGCTCAGGTCGCAGGCTGCTGTCGAAGCTGAGGTAGCTGCCTTCGAAGAAGGGCTCAAGCTCCGCCCAGAGGGCGTCCACGACCGCGTCGTGCCCGCCCATCAGCACGACGGAGAAGTTTGCGTCCCGATGGGCGAAGGCGGTGGCGTCCGGGGCGACGTCGCCGACGGCGCCGCCGAGCGCCCGGATCTGGAACCAGTGCGCCGAGCCGCTCGCTATGACCCGGGCGGCGGCCGCCGCGAACTCGGGCGTGATGTGCCGCAGCAGTCCGCTCCGCGAGACCGGTTCGCCCTGGGACTGTGGTTCGTCGTCGCTCGCGTTCGCCATGATCGCCGCGTACGGGAGGATCTGCGCCTGCTGGGCGTAGAGCTGCCCGAGCCCGGCGAGCGGCTGCAGCCGCGCGAGGACCGTCTCCGGATCGTCGGAGTCGACCACGGTGCGGCTGAGTGCGATCGGCGGCTGTCCGCCGCGCGTGGGCGGCATGATCAGGAAGCTCGTCACGTCGCGTGGGGAGCTTTCGACGAACTGACCCCAGTCCACCAGATAGCGTGCGCGGTCACCGGCGTCCTGGGTCAGCTCGGCGTAGCCGACCGGGCCCACCTCGTCGGCCTCGAACTCGAACGAGGTGACGATCCCGAAGTTGGCGCCGGCGCCGCGCACGGCCCAGAACAGGTCGGTGTTCTCCGTGGCGCTCGCCCGCACGACCGAGCCGTCGGCCAGCACCATCTCCACCTCACGCAGGTGGTCGATGGTGAGTCCGTGGGCGCGTACGAGATATCCGATGCCCGCCGCCGTGGCCAGGCCGCCCACGCCGACACCGCCGTAGTCGCCGGAACTGAGCGCCCATCCGTACGGGTTCAGCGCGGCGGCGACGTCCATCCAGCGAGCGCCGGGGCCGATGCGCACCCGGCGGGCCGTCTCGTCGACGACCTCGATGGTGTTCATCGCCGAGACGTCGATGACGATGCCTCCGTCATTGGTGGAGCGCCCGGAAATGCCGTGTCCCGCGCTGCGTCGCGACAGCGGCAGCTCGGGGTGCAGCCGGGCGAAGGCGAGTGCGGCGACCACTTGCTCGACGCCGGCCGCGCGCAGCACCACACCCGGCGCTCCGCCGCGGAGGTAACCGGAGCGGAAGCGGCCGTAGGTCAGATCGCCGGGCTCGACCACCTCCGCCAGACCTGCGGGCACGTTGTCGTAGTCGACGCCGGTCCGCCGTCTCGCGCGCACGGCGGCGCTGCGGATCCTGACTCCCGCCGAGCCGTGCGGCAGCGCCGCGTCAACGGCGGCCCGGAGTGCCGGGACGACCTCCCGCGCGAAGCGGGTGAGCGTGTCGGGGTCGTCCGTGTCGATCATGATCGTCCCCACCCCGTGGTCGACGACCAGCGGCAGCAGATCGGCGACCCACTCCCCCGGCGTGCCGGTGAACGGGGCGCCGCGGTGGCCGAACCGGCCGCTGATCGTGATCTCCCGCCGGATCTCACGGGGGTCGCGCCCTGCCGCGCGGGCCGCGTCGTCGATCGTACGGTTGGCCTCTTCCAGCGCGGCCGCTCCGTCGTAGGTGGTGACCCACCCGTCGAACCGCCGGCCCGCCAGCTCCAGCATCTCCTTGCGGTCCCCGCGCAGCGCGATCGGGACCTCATGTGCCGGTGCGGCCTTCTGGGCTCCCGACACGCGGAAGACGCTGCCTGCCGTACCGGCGAGCCCTCGGTCACGGACGTCCCAGAGCGCCCGGATCACGTCGAGTGCTTCCCCCACAACGCCAGCGAGGTCGGAGCGCCGACCGTACGGACCCTCGTCGGGCCGCATCGCGTCCGGCTCATCGGCGGCTCCGAGGACCAGCTCCACCCTGCCGCCGGTCAGCCGGTCGAGGCTCGCGACCGCCCGCGCCAGCATCGCCGGCTCCTGTGCGGACAGTGCGGGCACGTGGGGCGCCTCCGCCCGCAGCCCGATCTTGTCGGTGTGCGCCGCGGTCCAGGACAACGCCGTCAGGACATCCTGCTGAGGCCCGTCACCTGGGGTGCGGATGCCGATCTGGTCGTAGCCCAGCTCCTCGGCGAGGCGGGCGGTGGCCGCGATGTTCGCCTCGCCGGTGGCTCCGCCGGCGGCTGTGTCGCCGGTGGCGTCCGGGGCGCTCAGGCGGGCGCCGAACCGCAAGGCGTGCTGGTAGTTCATCGCTGTGTCCTTGGCATCGAGGTGTGCGAGGTGTGCCGTACGACTCCGACGATCCCCGGAGATCGCGGTATCGGCAAAGACGAGGTGAGTAACTCACCAACGGTAAGTCGCTAGGTGTACCGTCAGATGGTATGAACACCGAGGAGCACGTGGGCGAGGGGCTTGCCACTCCCCTCTCCGGCCGCACAGCACCGGGCTTCGAGCACATCGACGAAGAGCTGTGCCGGAGCTTTCGCCGGTCGGCCGAGCTCGTCGGCCGCAAGTGGACCGCCGGGATCCTGCTCGCGGGGATGCTGGGGGCCCGCCGGTTCATCGAGTACCGGGCCCATGTCGACGGAATCTCCGACAAGCTGCTGACCCAGCGCCTGCGCGAGCTGGAGGCCGAGGGGCTGCTGGAGCGGCACGTGGCACCGACCACGCCGGTGCTCGTCACCTACCGGCCGAGCGAGCGGGCCGCGGGCCTGATGCGCGCGCTGCATCCGCTGGTGAAGTGGAGCATCGTCGATCAGAAGCTGGCCCGGGCGGCGAGGACCTGACCGCTGCGGTACGCCGGCACGTCAGCGCCTGTCGTCCGGCTTCCGCCAGGTCTTGATCTCTGTTGCCGGGGGACACTCGGCGAAGCGGTCACCGGGGGACGCCGTACGAAGGAGCGCCCGGAGGTCCTGCTCGAAGTCGGGCAGTGCGTCCCCGAAGAGATGCGGCGCCGAGGAGGAGAGGGAGAAGACCCACGCCACGAGGTCGTCCGCGCTGCGCTCCACCACCGGCCCGGCCGGGACGACGTGGGTCGCGAAGGCGGTGAACCCTGCGTTCGACACGACCAGGCTCTCGCCGCCCGGTGTGCCGTTGGGCAGCGTTCCCCGGCCGGCCCGGCGCACCGGGCCGAGATACCGGCGTACCAGTGCGCGGATCCCGGCGTACGGCGGAGGAGGGTACGGAGCTGAGTCCGGCGCCGACAGCGGGACGGACGCGCCGGACGGGTCCTTCAGGTCGCCGATGTGCACGAACGAGCCGCCTGGTTCCAGCATCTCCAGCACGGTTGCCGCGACCCGGTCCCGGTCCGTCCAGTGGAAGGAGTTCGCGAACACGACGACGCGGAACTCCCCCAGGCCGGCCGGCAGATCCTCCGCGCGGGCGCGCTTCCAGCGCGCGTTGGACACGCCACGGCGCACGGCCTGTCGTTCGCCCTCGGCCAGCATGTCCTCGTCCGGGTCGATACCGACGGCCTCGGTGAAGAACCCCGCCATGGCGAGGAGCACCGTGCCGGGACCGCAGCCGACGTCGAGGAGCCGGCCCCTGCCGTCCAGGCCGAGGGCGCCGGCCAGTGTCTCGGCGAAGCCGGGGGCGTACGGCAGCCGGCCGCGCTCGTAGAAGGCGGCGCTCCCCCGGAACAGGGTGCTGTCCCACTGCCGGCCGTCAGGCATCGCGCGTTTCCCCTCAGTGCGTCGTTGTGGTCGTGCCCCGTCGTGCCCGGTGCGGGCCTGGCTCAGGCGCAGGGCTCAGGCGCAGGGCGGCCGGTAGGCGATGCCCGGCAGGTAGCGGTGCCACTGGCCCGGGGTGATGGTCGGGCGGGCCGTCGCGCAGGCCCGTCCGATGACGCCGGTGAAGTCGACCGGAAGCGTCCGGACCAGGCCGTCGTAGACGCCGGTGAACAGGGTACGGTCGTCCGCCGCGAACGCCACAGCGCTCACGGCGGTGGTGTATCCGGTGAGTTTGGCCCGGACGACGGGCCTGTCCGGGCGGGTGACGTCCCACACGAGCACCGTCCGGTCGTCGCTGCCCGTGGCGAGGGCCCGGCCGCCGGGGCTGAAGGCGATCCCGCCCACCACGTCGCTGTGGCCGGGGAGTTCGGCCAGCTTCCGGGGGTGGGACGGATCGTCGGTGCTCCACAGCCGTACGGGGCTGTCGCCGCCCCCGGAGGTGGCGAGGACGTTCGCGTGCGGACTGAAGGCCACGCCGAGCGCGATGATGTCGTGCGCCTGCCACTGCGAGAGTTTCTTGGGCCGGTGCGGGTCCGTCACGTCCCACAGCTGGACCGCCTGGTCGTCGCCGGCCGTGGCGAGCATGCCCGCGTCGCGGTCGAAAGCGACCGAGCGGACCGTCCCGGTGTGTCCGCCAAGGCGCGCGAGCTGGGACGGGTGTCCGGGGTCCCTGACATCCCACAGCCGGGTCGTACGGTCGGCGCCGGCACTGGCGAGGGTATGTCCGTCCGGGCTGTAGGCCAGCGAGCGGATCGCTCCGGTGCGGCCACCGAAGACGGCGAGGGCCACCGGTCCCGCCGGGTCGGCGAGGTCGAAGGTACGGATCTCGCCGCTCGCGTCCGCCGCCGCGAGTACCCGTCCGTCGGGGCGGGCGGCGACGGACCAGACCGTGCCGTGGAACACCTCCAGCGAACTGAGAAGCCGGTGTGCGGAGCCGCTGACGTCCCACAGCCGGACGGTTTGGTCACCGCCGCCGGTGGCCAGGAGGTGCTGCCCCGGCACCGCGGCCAGGGAGACGGCATCGGCCCGGTGGGCCGCCCACGCGGCCATGAGCGTACTGAGCAGGTTGTCCCGGGTCCGGCCCTGCCGCGCCAGCCGGTGCGCCGCAAGGGCGACTTGAACGGCGAGCGCCGGGTCCTTGTGCTCCAGGTCGCTGGCCCGGTCCGCCGCGTTCAGCGCGACCGCCACGTTGCGCTGGCGCGACACCTTTCCGTTGGCCCGCAGGGCGTAGTAGCTGGTGCCCGTTGCGAGCAGCAGGAGCACGGACAGCAGGGCGGTCAGCAGCCGCAGTTGGCGGGCTCTGCGGCGGGCCATGGCGGCGTCGGCGCGCTCCGCCGCCAGGCTTTCGTCGAGGAACGCCCGCTCGTTCGCGGTCAGTCCCGGTGCGCCCTGGTCCGTGAGCTGACGTGCCAGCGCGAGCCGCGTGCCCCGGTACAGCGCACCGGGGTCCCGGCCGAGGGACTCCCATGTCCCGGCCGCCTCGGTCAGCTGCCGGGAGGTGCGCAGCAGTTCGCGGTTCTCGCCGAGCCAGCGCCGCAGCCGTGGCCAGCTGCGGATCAGTGTCTCGTGGGTGATCTCGACGCTTTCGCCGTCGAGGGCGATCAGCCGTGCCTGTACGGCGCGTTCGAGTACGGCCGTGGTGTCCTCGTCGGAGTTCAGCTCCGTACGGGGGATGCGGCGGCGGGTGTCCTCCGCGCCTTCGCCGAGTGCGGTCAGCCGCTGGAACAGGTGCCGGGCGATGTCCTGGCGGGCGGGTGTGAGGTCGGCGTAGAACGCCTCGCCCGTCTGGGCCAGCGATCCCTCGATGCCGCCGACCGCGCGGAACCCGTCGAGGGTCAGGACGTTGCCGCGCCGGCGGCGCCAGGTCTCCAGCAGGGCGTGGGAGAGCAACGGCAGGGCCGCGGCGCGTCCCTGGACCTGTCCGATCAGATGCGCGAGCAGTTGGCCCTCCACCCGGCATCCCGCCTGGACGGCCGGCCGGACGATCACACTGTGCAGTTCGTCCACGCTCATCGGGCCGACCGTGACCTGCGCGTCACGGAACGCCTCGACCAGTTGGCCGTGTTCGGCGCAATGCGGGTAGAAGTCGGCGCGTACGCCAAGGACGATCCGGCCCGCGCTGTTGGACGCGCGGGCGACGGCGACAAGCGCCGAGATGAAGCGCGTCCGCTCCTCCTGGCTGCGGCAGATGGTGAACAGCTCTTCGAACTGGTCGACGACGATGACCGTTTCGGCGCCCTCGGGTTCGTGCGTGGCCAGCTGGCGGAGCGTCAGGTGCAGATTCTCCGGAGCCGTCGAGAAGTCCTGGTGGAGTCTGCCGGGCGTGGTACGGGCGGGGCCCGCGAGCCGCACGGCGAGTTCTTCCAGGGGGTGCAGGCCAGGGGTGAAGGTGATGACGCGACAGCCCGCGGACCGCAGCCGGGGCAGCAGACCGGCGCGCAGCACGGACGACTTGCCCGCGCCTGAGGCGCCGAAGACGGCGACGAACCGGCGCTCGGCCAAGGTCTTCGCCAGGTCCTCGACCAGCCGCTCGCGTCCGAAGAACCGGTCGGAGTCGTCGGCGCCGAAGGCGGCCAGACCGGCGTACGGCGGACGGTGCTCCTCGCGGCCCGCGTCCTCGTGACGCTCCGTGGCCGTGTCGGCGGCGAGTTCCGCCGCGACGTGGTGCCAGCGCTCCTCCCACTCGTCGACGTCTCCGCCGCAAGCGCGTACGTAGGCAAGGGTCACGTCGAGCGTCGGGAGTCGGTGTCCGGCCGCCGCGCCGGAGAGGGTGGCGATGGAGTAGTGCGCCCGCGCCGAAAGGGCCCGGTAGGACGGGGACCCGGCGCTGCCGCGCAACTGCCGCAGCTCCCTGGCCAGTCGCAACAGCGGCCCGTCGCCTCCGGTCAGTGGCGTCTCTCTGCGTGGCACGTACTCACCCCCACTCGCCCATTGTTCAGTATCTGTTTGTTCAGTGCCAGCTACGGAAAGCGAACAACGCCCGGCTGCTGGCCCTGCTCCGGAGGCGGCCGACCGCCGCTGATCACACCGCACATGGAGGAGCTCTGTTGCACCCTTCACCCTCTCGTTGGGTTTTGGCGTTCGACGGCACGTGCGCCAACTGCCGCAAGATCTCCGGCGCGGTCGCGCAGGCCTGTGACGGCAGGCTGACGGTGATGCCGCTGAGTGACGAACGCGTAAGCGGCTGGCGGGAACTGGCATTCGGCGCCGGTGCTCCGAGGGCGCCGACCCTGCTGCGGGTCGACGGCGCGTCGGTGCGCGGCTGGACCGGCCCCGCCATGGCCGCCCCACTGCTGCGCAGGCTCGGACCACGATCCACCGCCCGAACGCTGCGTGCCCTGGGGGAACTTCGGCGCCAGGACGCCCGGCACACCGGTCGGGGGGTCGGTGTGCCGCGACGACGATGTGGGAGGAGTGGGGGGACACCTCGCGCTCGCACGACCATGCCTTCCTGGGCACGGTCGACGACTGGCTCTACCAGCGCGTGGCGGGCATCGAGCCGGCGGCGCCCGGTTACACGAAGATCAAGGTCCAGCCGTATCCGGTCGGCGATCTCACGAACGCCTCGGCGCATGTGGAATCCCCACTCGGCCGGGTGAGTTCGGCCTGGACCCGCGCACCCGGCCGCTTCACGCTCGATGTACGGGTGCCGGTCGGCGCGACGGCGGAGATCCTCGTCCCGGCGCGCGACCGCCAGGCGGTGCAGGCACCGCCCGGCGCGACGTTCGACAGCGTGCGCGACGGTTACGCCGTGTACCGGGTCGGCTCCGGTGACTACGTCTTCCGATCGGCCGCGTGACGAGGGTCGGCTGACGTCCCGTCAGCCGACCGACTTCTCCCAGACCGAGATGTGCTTGGTGCTGTGCTCGGTGAAGGGCTCACGCGTCCAGCTCTCCCAGCGCTCGCGCAGCCGCAGGCCTGCGAGCTGGGCCATAAGGTCCAGCTCGGCGTGCCAGACGTACCGGAAGGGCGTCGAGTGGGCCTCGCCCCGGCCGTCCTCCGCGATGTCGATGTAGTGACAGGTCGCGTCCTGGGTGACGGTGTCGTAGACGGTGTAGGCCCACCCGGTCGGACCCGTGTGGAAGGGGACGATGTTCTGCCCGGCCGGGATCTTGCGCAGCTCCGGAACCATGACCTCGACGACGAAGCAGCCACCGGGTGCGAGGTGCGCGGCGACGTTGCGGAAGCAGGCGACCTGAGCGTCCTGGTCGGCCACGTTCATGATGGTGTTGAAGACGAGATAGGCGAGCGAGAACGGCCCGTCGGCCGCCGTGTCGACGGTCGTGGTGGCGAAGTCCCCGATGGAGACACCGATCGCCTCACCCCCGGGCTTGGCGCGCAGCTTCGCCACCATGGCCCGCGACAGATCGATGCCATGCACCGGAACCCCCCGCCGCGCCAACGGCAGAGCGATCCGCCCCGTACCGATCGCCAGCTCCAACGCCCGTCCCCCGTTGGCGAGTTCCGCCAGCAGATCGACGGTCTGCTCCACGATCTCGGCCTGGAACTCGGCGTCTGAGGACTGGTCGTACGTCTTCGCCACCCGTTCTCCGAAGTACCCGTCGTCGTCGGTCACCGAGCGACCGTACCCGTGCGGCATGACGATCCGCAGGCATTTTTCCGGCGGTACCCCGCCCGCCACCCGTCCGCCCGCGCCTTGACATCGCACGTGGTGCGACCTAGTTTCTTAGTGACCACTAAAAATCACCTCGGACCGGCCACGCCCTTGATGTAATACACATTGTTACATCAAGGGCGCCGATCCGACTCCTGGACGCGGAGTACCAGATCATGGGACAGCTTGAGGGCAAGACCGCCGTCGTCACCGGCGGCACCAGTGGAATCGGCCTGGCCGCCGCACAGCGGTTCGCGGGTGAGGGAGCGCACGTGTTCGTGACCGGGCGTCGCAAGGAGACGCTCGACGCGGCAGTCGCCAAGATCGGTGCGAACGCGACCGGCGTACGCAGCGATGTCTCGGACCTCGGCGACCTCGACCGGCTCTACGACGCCGTCGGTCGGCGGGGCGGTGGGATCGACGTGCTGTTCGCCAATGCAGGCGGGGGTGAGTTCGCCACCCTGGAACAGGTCACCGAGCAGCATTTCGACGAGACGTTCGGCATCAACGTCCGGGGCATGCTCTTCACGGTCCAGAAGGCGCTGCCGCAGCTCAACGACGGCGCTTCCGTCATCCTCACCGGCTCGAACGCGAGCAGCCTGGGCAACGAGGCCTTCGGTGTCTACGCGGCGTCCAAGGCCGCGGTGAGGTCCTTCGCGCGCACCTGGGCCAACGAGCTCAAGGGCCGGGCGATCAGAGTCAACAGCATCAGCCCCGGCGCCGTGGACACCCCGGGTATCGACGGTCTCGCCGCCGACCAGGAGCAGGCGGACCAGCTGAAGACCTTCATGGCCGGCACCATCCCGCTGGCGCGCGTCGGCCGCCCCGAAGAAATCGCCGACGCCGCTCTCTTCCTCGCCTCGGACCAGAGCACCTTCATCACCGGCACCGAGTTGTTCGTGGACGGCGGACGCAACCAGATCTGACCGTTGCTACGACATCCGCGTCACAGCGGTCACTCACTTCGGCCATCACATCAGCGTCAGGACGGACAGGACAGCGCAATGCAGTTGGGACACACCGGGCTCTGGAGCATCGAGTTGCGGACGGCGGATCCGGGGCAGATCACCGACGCCGCCGCCGAGTTGGACGAGCTGGGCTGGGGAGCCCTGTGGATCCCGGGACTGGGCGGCGGTGACATCCTCGGCGACTCGGAGCGGCTGCTGCGCGCCACCCGCACGACGAAGGTGGCCATCGGCGTGCTGAGCATCTGGCGGCATCAGGCCGAGGAGATGGCGGGATGGCACGCGCGTCTGCAGAGTGAGTACGGACGGCGGTTGCTGCTCGGGCTCGGCGTGAGCGACCCTGCGGCTGCCGAGGGCGCGGGACGCCCGTACCGCCCCCTGGCCGACATCGGCGCCTACCTGGACACACTGGACGATGCCCCGGTCCCGGTGCCCCGGAGCGAACGTGTCATGGCCGCGCTCGCCCCCAGGATGACCGAACTGGCAGGTCAGCGCACCGCCGGTGTGCACCCCTTCATGGTCACACCGGAGTACTCAGCCGCGGCCAGGGAACGGCTCGGGGCCGGTCCGCTGCTCGCGCCGTACCAGGCGGTGGTGCTGGAGAGCGACCCGGGCAAGGCACGCGCCGCCGCCCGTGGTTTCCTCGGGGGGTTTCTGACGATGGACCATTACGCGAAAAACCTGCTCCGGCAAGGCTTCACGGAGGACGACCTGACCGGCGGCGGAAGCGACAGGCTCATCGACGCCGTTGTCGCCCGGGGCGACGTGGAGGCCATCGGCAAGCGCGTCCAGGCGCACCACGACGCCGGCGCGGACCACGTGTGCCTGCATATCGTGGGCGCGGACTCCGGCGTCCCGATGGCCCAATGGCGTGAACTGGCCGCGCTCGTCAACTGACGCGAGCCGCCGCCGATCAGTCCGTGGCCGGCTGTGGCCAGACGGCCATGGCCACGTCGGCGATCTGGTGCAGTTGCTCGCGGGTCGCGCCGCCGGCGGCCTGGACCGCGATCCCCTGGTACACCGTGGCGAAGTAGCGGGCGAGCGCCTGGGCGTCGGTCCCCGCCGGGAGTTCGCCCGCTTCGCCCGCCCGCTGCAGGCGCTCCCGCAGGGCCGCCTCGCCACCCGCCCTGCGCGCCGCCAGTTCGTCACGGGCGGGCTCCGCACCCGGCGAGCACGCCAGAGCGCCCTGGACCGTGATGCAGCCGCGCGGATGGTCGGGGTGTGTCGTCGCGTCGGCGGCGCCGTGCAGCAGTGCCTCGACGGCGCCGCGCGCCGTGGGCTCGGCGAGAGCGTCGCGAATGTAGCGGGCGGGGCCGTCGGCGTAGTGGTCCAGCACCTTGCGGAAGAGCTGTTCCTTGTTTCCGAAGGCGTTGTACAGGCTCGGTGCGTTGTTGATGCCCATCGCCTTGGTGAGATCGGAGATCCCGGTTCCTTCGTAACCCTGGCGCCAGAACACCTCCAGCGCCCGGCCGAGCGCCACGTCGCTGTCGAAGCTGCGTGGTCGTCCCCCTGCCATCAGCGCCTCCCTGGCTTCAGCGGCATTTGTAGCACTGACTACAATACTCCGGCGCGGAGCAATCCGGTGAGCCCGCCTTCCCCGCGCGCCACGGTCCGTCGCCCTTTTTCGAATGGCCCAGGCTTACGCGGCGAGAGTGGACCACACGCCGAGGCCATTGGTCGCCTAGCGTAGTGAGTACGACCATGAGCGGCGCACACCCCGCTCGACCGGACCGGGCAGAGGAGGAAACCATGCGTGTATTCGTCGCGGGCGCGACCGGTGCGGTGGGCCGTCTGCTCGTCCCTCTGCTGCTGGACGCAGGGCACCAGGTCACGGGCACCTCTCGTACGCCCGCAGGCGCCGACCGCGTACGGCGGCTCGGTGCGTCAGCCGCCCAGGTGGACGTGTTCGACCGGGACAGCCTGCACGAGGCGGTGAAGGAGGCCGCGCCGGACGCGGTGATCCACCAGCTCACCGATCTGGCGGAGGCGAACGGGGAGGCGACGAACCGGCTGCGCGGCGAAGGGACCCGCAACTTGGTCGACGCGGCCACGTCCGCCGGGGTGCCGAGGATCGTCGTCCAGTCGATCTCCTGGGCGTACGCCCCGGGCGACGAGCCGGCCGACGAGACAGACCCGCTCGACCTCGCCGCGGCGGAGCCGCGCGGCAGGATCGCCGTCGGCATCCAGGCGCTGGAGGAGACGGCCGCCGAAGTGGGCACAGCGGTGTCGCTGCGGTACGGCGTCCTGTACGGCCCGGGCACCTGGTACGAGCCGGGCGGTCCGGCGGCAGCGGCGCTGGCCGGCGACCCGGACGCGCCGTTCCTCGGGAGCGTCGCTGCGGATGACTCCGTCAACTCGTTCCTGCACGTCGCGGACGCCGCTCGCGCCGCCGTCGCCGCGCTCGACTGGCCCTCCGGACCGGTCAACATCGTGGACGACGAGCCCGCGCCGGGACGTGCGTGGGTGCCGGTCTTCGCCGCCGCCCGTGGACTGCCGGCGCCCGAAGCCACTTCGGGACGGCAGAGCTGGGCGCGCGGAGCAAGCAACCGGCTGGCCCGGTCGCGGGGTTGGCGTCCGGAGCACTCGACGTGGCGCTCCGGCTTCGTGGCCCAGGACGCTCCGGTGATCTGACGGTCCGCCTCTCGTAACCACTGTCGTTGCGACTATGAAGCGCTCCGTGCACAATTGCGCGATGAGCGCCAACAGCAGACTGACGATCGCGGCACACGCCGTGGCCTGGATCGGGCTGTACCAGCAGCAAGGTCACGACGTCGCCACGTCGGAGCAGATCGCCGACAGCGCGAACACCAACCCCGTGGTGATTCGGCGCCTGCTCGGCCGGCTACGGGAAGCGGGGCTCGTCGAGTCGCGGCGCGGGGTGGGCGCGGGGTGGCGCCTGGCCCGGAGCCTTGAGGACATGACGCTGCTGGACGTGTACGAGGCGGTGGAGCCCAGCCCGCTGTTCTCCATGCACCACGCGCCGCCGAACCAGGCCTGTGTGGTGGGCGCGGGAATCCAGCCGGCGCTGCAGGAGATCTACGACGGCGTGGAGGACGGGCTGCGCGCCCAACTGTCACGGACGACGCTGGCCGACGTGCTCCGGGCGACCCTGGCGGCCCGATAGGCCGTCGCCTTGCCGGATAGGCCGTCGCCCTCCCGATAGGCCGTCGCCCTGCCGCGCTCCTCGCTAGTGGCTGCCCGCCGCCCCCTTCTCCCCGTCGTCACCCGCCAGCTTGTAGGTGAGGGGCCGACAGGCGTTGAAGCGCCAGATGAAGAGGTGGAAGGTCGCGGAGCCGAGGACAGCGCCCAGGACGGGCGCGATCAGGTAGATCCACAGATCGGTGGTCTGTCCGGAGAACACTGCCGGGCCCAGTTGGCGGGCGGGGTTGATCGAGCCGCCGCTTCTGGGACCCAGCAGTGCGATCACCAGGGCTACGGACCCGCCGATGACGTACGGCAGCACGGGGACGGCGCGTGGGTACCCCAGGATGAAGCCGACCAGGACGATCAGCGCCATCATCGCTCCCGCCTCGGCGAGGAAGACGTCCGCAGGACGCCAGGTGGCGGCGGGCCTGATCACGGCGTGCGCGACCGAGGGGTGCGACACCGCGCCACCCCACACCAGCCGGGCCAGTCCTGTCCCGACCACCGAACCCGCGAGCTGGGCGAGGACGTAGGGCACGACACTGCGGCCCGGAAAGGCGTCCATCAGCCACAGGGCCACCGTCACACACGGGTTCATGTGTCCCCCGCTACGCCTGCCGGGCGGACTGAGGATCAGCGACGTCAGCACAGACCCGCTCACCACACCGATCACACCGAGCGCCACGTACAGGTCGGCGAGATAGAGGGCGGAGCCCGGATCGCGCAGCCAGCGCACGACCGTCACCGTGATGAACAACAGGACGGTCGTCAGGGCGAACTCGTCCAGCGCACGCGTCCACGGCAGCCGACGGGGAGGGGAAGGATCGGCACTCACCAAGAACTCCTCGCGTCCCGGCCGAAGTCAGCCCCGGCAGGACTATACGCAGACGCCGGCAGCGGCTGGAAGCATCGTGGGCCGTCCGGGTGTTTCGCGACGCGGGGCACGGGGGGCGTCGTAGTCCCGCACGACTTACTCCGTCGCCGTTGGTCCGTAGTACTCGACCAGACAGAACTCATGGCCCTCGGGATCGGCCATCACGACGACGGCGCCTTCGTCGTAGTCGTGCCGTTCGCCGGTGAACCGGCCTCCGAGCGAGACGACTTGGGCCATGCCCTGGTCGATGTCGTCGACCGCGACGTCGAGGTGCAGGCGTACCTTGCCGTGCTTCGGCTCGGTCACGGGCTGGAAGACGAGGCGGGGGTGTGCGTCCCCGGGGCGGCCGAGGTAGATCCAGCCGGGTTGGGAGGGCCCCTGAGGGCGGTCCAGCAAGGCGCTCCAGAAGCCCGCCACTCGCTCCACGTCCAGACAGTCGACGGTCACTCCGACCCAGTGGTTACGCGTCATCGCGTCAGTGTCCATGACGCGTTTGTCACCGTCGAACGGATTCCGGCCACCGCCTCGGGGCCGGGCCGGCTGCGCTGCCGCCGGACGTTACGATTGCGGCCGGGAGAAACGAATGTTCGAGACGATGTACCGCAGCCAGGACCTGCCGCCGGGGAAACGTCTGGCCACGCTGAACGAGTTCTTCCTCTCCGGCGAGCACCCCATGGAGCTGGTCAGCGAGGCGCCGAAGGACTTCCACGCGACGGTGCGGGCGGTGGACCTCGCGGCTGTGAACGTGGTGGATCTGGCGCTCTCGGCGGCGGACGTGCTGCGGACGCCGAAGCTGATCCGGCGCGCCGATCCCGAACTCTACTGCGCCGTCATGCCGTTGGACGGACACCTGGTGGTGAGCCAGGCCGGCAGGGAAGCGGTGCTGAGCGCCCCGGACTTGGCGCTGTACGACAGTTCGCGCCCGTTCCGGCTGCGGATCGTCGCCGGGGCGGAGCAGCAGCCCCGGCTGCTGCGCGCACACATCCCCCGGGCCCTGCTCGCGCTGCCCCCGGCGGGCGTCGAGCGGCTTGTGGCGCGGCCGCTGTCGGGCCGGACGGGGTTCGGCGGCGTACTGGCCCAGTTCCTCACCGGAGCGACCACCGACGCCAGTGGTTACCGTCCGACCGATCTGCCTCGGTTGGGTACGCTCGTCCAGGATCTGCTGACCGCCGTCATGGCCCACCATCTCGACGCGGAGGCCGAGGTGATGGACGAATCGCCGCAGCGCATGCTGATGATGCGCATCGACAGGTTCGTCCGCCAGCGGCTGGGGGATCCGGAGCTGTCGCCGGGCACCATCGCCGCCGCTCACCACATCTCGGTCGGCTACTTGCACCGCCTGTTCCTGGCACGCGACTCGACTGTCGCCGCCTGGGTCCGCGACCAACGCCTCGAAAGCGCCCGCCGCGACCTCACCGACCCGGCGCTGCGCGGCGTACCGGTCCACCGGATAGCGACCCGCTGGGGCTTTAAGAACCACCCGACCTTCACCCGGGCGTTCCGCTCGGCCTTCGGCGCCACGCCGACGGACTACCGGCACCACTTCTCGGGGTCCCCCTTAGCGCCGTAGGCGGCGGGGCGACGTGCCCGGCAGTCACAGCCGGCGCGTGCGCAGTACGGCGGTCAGCATCGGGAGGGTGAAATCGCCGTGGGCGGTCTCCGGTGTGCTCGCGAGGAAAGCGGCGATCCGGTCCAGCGTGGTGCACCGTTCCTCTTCCGGCATGACCAGCATCCCCGCGCGGGTCGCGAGCGTGGCGACGAGTGAGCCGGCGGTGCGGCGCTGGCCGTGGGGGAACTCGGACTGTTCCGGAGAGCCGAAGCGGGCGGCGGCGCCGGTCTTCGGGAGGTGTGCGCCGGCGGTCTCGGCGCGCCAGCTCGTGGGCGTGTCACGCGGGCCGACCGCCGCGCTGCCGCCGACCCGGGCGAGCCCGGCCACCCACTCGACCTGGTCGTCCATGACGTTCCAGAGGCCGGCCAGGACGCCCATGGGACTGAGGACCCTGGCGATCTCGGGGCCCGCGACGGCCATGTCGAACCAGTGCATGGCGTTGCCGGCCAGTACGGCATCGACGGACGCGTCCGGCAGCGGTATCGCCTCGGCGCTCCCCCGCAGGGCGCGGACACCCGGCAGCGAGCGGTGCAGCTCGGCCAGCATCGCCGCGTCCGGCTCGACCGCGACGACTTCGGCACCCAGGCCGACCAGCGTCGCGGTCAGCTTGCCTGTCCCCGCGCCGAGGTCGAGGACGCGCGGGCCGGGTGCGGGCTCCAGCGCCCAGCCCACCGCGGCCTGCGCGTAATCCGGTCGGTGTTGGGCGTACGCGACTGCCGCCGCACCGAACGAGGAGGCGTGACGTGCTCGTTCATCCTGATTCACACCGTCAGCCTGGCCGGTCCGGCGCGAGTTCAACCCCTTGAGTCTCCCCCAGGGGGAGACAGCAGAGTGGAGGACATGAACGGCGACGCGCTCTACGCGATTGGTGACCTTGCCCGGCGAACCGGGCTGACGGTGAAGACCATTCGGTTCTACTCCGACGCGGGGATCGTGCCGCCGACCGACCGAAGCCCGGCCGGCTACCGGCTCTACGACATCGACGCCGTCACGCGTCTCGATCTCGTGCGTACCCTGCGCGAACTCGGACTTGACCTCGCCGCCATCAGGAAGGTCCTCGACCGGGAAGCCTCCCTGCCCGAGGTCGCCTCGGCGCACGCCGACGCCCTGGACGTGCAGATCCGCACTCTGCGGCTGCGCCGGGCCGTACTGCGGGTGGTAGCCGAACGCGGGCCCACACAAGAGGAGTTGGATCTCGTGCACAGACTCGCCAAACTCTCCGACAGCGAACGGCAACGACTGGTGAACGACTTCATCGACGACACCTTCGGCGGCCTCGACGCCCATCCGGAGTTCGTCGCCATGATGCGTTCGGCCATGCCCCAACTCCCCGACGACCCGGCGCCCGAGCAGGTCGAGGCGTGGGTCGAACTCGGCGAACTCTGCCAGGACACGGACTTCCGGGCCGCCATCCGGAAGATGGTCGAGCAGCAGGCGGCCGACCGGGCGCAGGGCGACACGGCGGGGCTGCATCATGAGCTGACGGCGGCAGTACGTGAGCAGGTCGAAGCAGCGCGCGCGGCGGATATCGAGCCGACGTCCGACCGGGCTGCGCCTGTTGTCGATTCGCTGGCCGCCCGCTACGCCGACGTGTTCGGCCGCGCCGACGACGCCGATCTGCGGCAATGGCTCCTCACCCGGTTGGAGACCGGCGCCGATCCCCGGGCCGAGCGCTACTGGCAGCTTCTGTCGACCATCAACGGCTGGCCGCCGTCCCCCAGTCTCACACCGGTCTTCACCTGGTTCATCGCCGCTCTGCGCGCTCGGAGCGGGGGTGCGCACCCGATCCCCGGGTGAATCGTCACGGGCGCCGGAACGGACGCAGTTCCTCCTCCGGGCTGCTCGCGGGCTCCGGCGGGGCGTTCTCGGTGGCGGCCCAACTGGCAAGCAGTCGCAGCGCGTCGCTGTCGGGAGTGCCGGGCGCGGCGGTGTACGCGGTGAGGGTCAGCCCGGGCTGCGCGGGCAGGTCCATGGCGTCGAAGTCCAGCTGGAAGACGCCGATGGCGGGATGCCGGAAGGATTTTCGCCCTGTCAGATGCAGCCGGACGTTGTGCTTGGCCCAGGCCGTCCGGAACTCCTCGCTGCGGGTGACGAGTTCGCCGACGAGACCGGTCAGCTCGGTGTCGTGGGGAGCGCGTCCCGCCTCGGTCCGCAGCAGCGCGACGGTGGTGTTCCGGGCCACCTCCCAGTCGGGGAAGAAGTCATGGCCGCGCGGGTCCAGGAACTGGAAGCGGGCGAGGTTGACGGGACGGGCCGCGTCCTGCGTGAACAGGGGCGAGTACAGGGCGCGCCACCGTGTCGTGGCCACCGGCCGCCGGCCCGGGAGCGTCCTCGAAACGCTCGGTGGCGAGCAGGACGACCTGCTGGCCACGCCCCTGGACATCACCGACCCTGCCGCCGCGCACAGCGCCGTCCAAGCCGCCGTCGACCGCTTCGGCCGCATCGACGTGCTGGTCAACAACGCCGCCAACTTCTACGCCGGTTACTTCGAGGAGATCTCCGACGCGCAGATGCGCCGGCAGATCGAGACGAACCTGTTCGGGCAGATGAACGTGACCCGCGCCGTGCTGCCTGTCATGCGCGCCCGGCGCGACGGGCACATCATCACGATCTCGTCCCTGGCCGGCGCCATCGGCATCGAATTCCGCGTGGCCTACGCCGCGGCGAAATTCGGGGTCGAGGGCTCCATGGAGTCCCTGCGCCACGACGTGGAGCCGTTCAACATCCGCACGACGATCGTCGAGCCGGGCTTCTTCCGTACCGAGCTGCTGGTGGACGCCTCCACGACGTGGGCGGAGCTGTCCGTCGACGACTACGCCGAGCGCACGGCGGCCACCAGGAAGACGTGGGAGTCCATGAACGGGCAGCAGCCCGGCGACCCCGCCAAGCTCGCCGCCGCCCTGCTGACGATCGCCGGGCAGGAGCAGCCCCCGGCGCGCTTCGTCGCGGGCGCCGACGCGATCGAAGCCGTCTCCGCGAAGGCCGCGGAACTGCTCGCCCAGGCGGACGCGTCGCGCGAGCTGGGTGGGGACCTGGCACGCGACGATGCTGCCTGAGTGCCGCACCGGTCCCCCCGCTCCCCGTCCTCAAGATCGATCAAGGAAGAGAACCATGGAACACGTCACCGACACCCCCACCGCCAAGGCCCCGGCCGAGCGCTTCACCGGCGATGTCTACCTCAACATGATCGAGGCTCCCACCGAGCCGGCCAGGCTGGCCGTCGCGCTCGTGCGGTTCACCCCGGGCGCACGCACCAACTGGCACTCCCACGCCTTGGGCCAGGTCCTGCACATCACCGACGGCGTCGGCCTGGTGGGCACGCGCGACGGCCAGGTCGTACGCGTCCATGCCGGCGAGACCGTCAAGTGCCCGGCGGGTGAGGAGCATTGGCACGGCGCCACCGACACCAACCTGATGGCGCACCTCGCCCTCGTGGTCGGCGACGGCCACGGTGACGGCGCCACATGGCTGGAGCCCGTCACCGACGAGCAGTACGCCGCCGCCCTCGCCGGCACGACGTGAAGGCTGCCTGCGCTCAGCGGACCTTCGTGAGGTGTGCGTACACCACGGTGTTTCCCGAGTAGCCGTTCTTCTTGCTGTAGGCGCCACCGCAGGTGATCAGTCGCAGTTCGGCGCGGGTGGCCTGCCGGTACACCTGCTCGCTGGGGAACTCGTCCTTCTCGTACTCCTCGACCGCGTCCACGGTGAAATCGGCGATCCGGCCGTCGTCACGCGTGACACTCACCTTGGCGTTCTTGTGCAGCGCGCCGAGGCCGTAGAACACGGCGGGGCCGGTACGCGTGTCGACGTGCCCGGCGACGACGGCCGTTCCGGTGCTGCCCGGCGTGACGCCCGCCTGGTCCCACCCGGCGAGGTTCGCCTCCTCGGCGGGCGGGGTCTGCAGCGAGTCGTCGGACTCCCGGCCGAGACCCGTCAGCGGAGCGTCCACACTTATCTCCGGGATCTCGATCCGGGTGGGTGGGGACGGCGGCAGCGACCGCACAGCGGGTTTCGGCGTCGCGGCCGCCCCCAGTGCGGCCGTGTCGGCGGCTGCGGGACGGGGCGGACCGTCCGTACGACCGTCGTCGCCGGTGATCATGCGTACGCCCGCGAGCATGACCACCGCGGCGAGCACGGCGCCTGGCCATCGCGGGCCGCCCCAGGCGGGAGAAGGGTTCGTCATGGCGATGCGAGATCCTCAATGACGGCGAGAACCTGGAACCTCCCTGTGCACGGATCGCACGCGGCGTCGGTGCGCAGAGAGGCGGGGCGGCAGGGCGGAGCGTCAGTTGTGTCCCGCGGAGGTACGGCGGCGCAGCATCACGACGGCCCCGGCTGCGCCTGCGGCGAGTACCGCGGAACCGGCGGCCAGTTCGGCGGGGCCCGTGCTGCCCTGTCCACCGCCGAGACCGGCCTCGACGGAACCCCGCACCGCCGGGTCCGTGGAGTCGCAGAACCGCTGCGCCGTGGACGCGGTCATGTTCGCCTCGTCCTCGGCCGCCCGCTTGTCCTCCTCCGAGGCGTGCGGGTCCTCCCTGACCGTGTCGGCGTTGCGCTGCGCGATCTCGGCCTCGTCCAGCGCCTTCTGGCAGCTCGGCGAGACAGCCTGGGCACCGGGGGCGGAGATCACCAGCGCGGCACCGGCAAGAGCGAGACCCGAAAGCATCCGTATGGAACGCATGACCATCCTCCGTGGCAGGAACGGCCTCGACGCCCTGGTGCCCCGAGTGACTGCTGTGCGGTAACCGCGCCTGTAGCAGAACGCATGCACCGCACCGCCCGCCTTCTACCGCCGACCCGCCGGGTTCCCCCCGTCTGGCGCATGCCACGACACCCGTTCGGACCCGTCGGGCTCGGGTTCGGCGCCGGTGACGGGCCGAGCCGTGGCGTCCGGCGGTGTCGGTTCCGTGCGGCCGGTGGTCGCGGAGCCCTTCGCGGACGGGGCGAAGACCTCGGGAAGGGTCCGGGCGATCGCTTCGGCGGCCGAGGCCGCCGTCACGGTCTTCCGTTCGGTCGGCGTACCGCCCGGAACGCCTTCGGGGTTCTGGCGCTCGAAGAAGCGGAGCATCTCGACCGGGAACGGCATCACCAAGGTGCTGTTCTTCTCCGCCGACACGTCCACCACGGTCTGCAGCAGCCTCAGTTGGAGCGCGCCCGGGGTGTCCGCCATGGTCTTCGCCGCGTCGGTCAGCCGCTGCGACGCCTGGAACTCGCCGTCGGCCGCGATGACTCGGGCGCGGCGCTCACGTTCGGCTTCGGCCTGCTTGGACATGGAGCGCATCATCGACTCGGGCAGGGCGATGTCCTTGATCTCGACCCGCTCGATCCGCAGCCCCCAGGGCTCCTCGGTCGGCGCGTCCATCACCGTCTTCAGCTCCGCGTTGACGTGGTCGCGGTCCGACAGCAGTGTGTCCAGATCGGCGCGTCCGATGACCGAACGCAGTGAGGTCTGGGCGATCTGCGAGACGGCGGCAGGGTAACTGTTCACGTTCACCAGCGCCTTGACCGGATCGAGCACCCGGAAGTACACCACCGCGTCAACGGTGAGGGTGACGTTGTCCGCGGTGATCGCTCCCTGTGCCGGAACGCCCAGCACCTCGGTCTGTATCGACACCTTCGACATCCGGTCGCCGATCGGCCTGATCCAGCGCAGACCCGGCCCGCGGATCGCCGGCAGCAGGCGGCCGAACCGGAACACCACTCCTCGCTGGTACTGCTGGACGTTGCGGAGGCTCAGCCCCATCCCCAGCAGGATGACCACCACCACGATGACCACCACGATGATCAAAATACCCATGGTTTCTCACATCCCTTGCGCGACAGTCGGCCCCGGGCGGAATTCGCGGGGAGATGTCAGGCAGCGGCTTCGCCGGCCGCGTCTGCGCAGAGGTCGGACGAGGTCCTGGTACGACCTTCGATACGTCGAGCCTACGCCCGGATCGCCGCCCGCGTAGGCCGTGGCGCCACCGGGCGACAGCCCGCTACACGTGGTAAGCGACCGTCGTGACGACGATCTTCGGCAGCGGGCGCAGGGCCCGCTGGAGCCGGTTCGCGGTACGGCTGTGCAGGACGCGGTGGCGCCGGTACCGCGTCACGATCTCCGGGACGATGATCGTCAGGGTGAGCATGGGCTGCTGCTCGTGCAGCGCCTCGATGTAGTGGACCAGCGGGGCCACCGTCGCCCGGTAGGGAGTGACCAGCACCTCCAGGGGCAGATGGTCGCCCCACACGTTCCAGTACGACCGGAAGTGCTCCGCCTCCGCCTCGCTGGGGCTGAGGTGCAGGGCCAGTACGGGCTGCTGGAGCGAAGCGGCGTAGGCGAGGGCACGCATGCCGGCGAGGTCCAGCGTGGCGATCGGCACGATCGAGAGGTTGCGGATCTCCTCGGGACTCTCCTCGTCCTCCCGAGCACTCCCGGTGCCCCCAGCACTCCCGTCGCCCCCAGCACTCCCGTCGCTCCCGGCGCTCCCGGTGAGCGGCTGTTCCTGCCCCGGCGGGCGGTCGCCGTGAGCCCGGCCGTCCTCGGGCGTGCCCTCCTGGGACATCGGGACCTCGATCGCCCGCGGGTGCAGCCGCAGCGCCGCACGGACCGTTTCGTAGTGGTGGTGGATGCGCGTCGTCACCAGCAGGAAGAGGCCCACGGCGAGGATGGCGACCCAGGCGCCCTCGGTGAACTTGGTGATCCCCGCGATGATGAAGACGACGGCGGAGAGCAGACAGCCGACCCCGTTGAAGAACATGCTCTTGCGCCAGTGCCGGTTACGCAGCCGCCACCAGTGCCGCACCATGCCCGCCTGGGACAGTGTGAACGCGAGGAACACCCCGACCGCGTACAGCGGGATGAGCGCGCTGGTGTCACCGCTGAACGCGACGAAGACGATGACGGCCGCCCCCGACAGCAGGGCGATTCCGTTGCTGAAGGCGAGCCGGTCGCCCAGCCGCAGGAACAGCCGGGGCGCGTGTCCGTCGCGGGCCAGCAGGAACAGGACCCGGGGGAAGTCGTTGTACGCCGTGTTCGCCGCCAGCAGCAGCACAGCGGCCGTCGCCGCCTGCACGTAGACGTACATCACCCCCGAGCCGAAGCCGCGGTGCGCCAGCTGCGACAGCACGGTCTCGCCGGAATTGGGCACCACACCGTCAAGGATGATCACGGCGGTCGTCCCCCCGAAGAGGGTGATCAGCAGGCCGACCATCCAGGTCAGCGTGACGCGCGCGTTGCGCCACTCCGTCGGCCGGAAGGCCGGTACGGCGTTGGAGATCGCCTCGATACCGGTCATGGCCGTGGCCCCGGAGGCGAACGCGCGCATGACCAGCAGCACACTGACGCCTTCGGTGACGTTGAGGTGCGGAGTGGCCGTGGCGTGGAAGTCCCGCCCGGCGGCGTCGTACAGACCCACCGCCACCAGCGCGAAGATCGCGACGATGAAGGCGTAGGTCGGCGCGGCGAACAGCGCGCCGGCCTGGCGCAGCCCACGGAGGTTCCCGACGAGCAGCAGGGCGATCACACCGGCGCCGATCGGGACGGTGTAGCCGGACAGGGACGGCAGCGCGGAGGTGATGGCGTCCACGCCCGATGCGATCGACACCGCGACCGTGAGGATGTAGTCCGTCATCAGCCCCGCGGCGGCCACCAGCCCCGGCACCCGGCCGAGGTTGTCGCTCGCCACGATGTACGAGCCACCGCCGTGCGGGTACGCGCGGATCGTCTGCCGGTACGACAGGCCGACGGCGAGCATCAGGAACGCGATGGCCCCCGCGATGGGCGCGGTGTACGAGAGCCCCGCCGTCCCCGCGAGGACCAGGACGGCCAGCAGGGCCTCCGGGCCGTACGCCACCGAGGACAGCGCGTCGGCGGACAGCACCGGCAGGGCCACCAGTTTGCGCATGCGCTCGCGCGTCACGGCGGTGCTCTTGAGCGGCGCCCCGATCAGCGCGTGACGCAGGCGCAGGGCGAAGCGGCCCGTGCCTTCCGACGGACTCGCGTCGGCCGTGGCCGTCCCGCTGCCCAGCGACGCCAGCCTGACCATGCGGCCGAACCGGTCGGGGCCGATCTCCTCCTTCGGCGGGAAACGACCCAGGTCCGGGTCGACCGGCAGGGCGCGCCGCTGCTCGGCCGGACTGCCGGGCATCCGCTCCCAGGCCCGGCCGACCTCGCCCAGCACCCGCAGTTGGTCCTCGTCGAGACCGGGCAGCATCTCCGACGGGCTGGGCACACCGGAGCCGGCCGCGCCCCCGCCGTCACCGGTCTCACCCTGAGCATCCTTCATGTCACCCAGTGTCACGTATCGGGCGCCGTCAGCCCGCGTCACGCGCTGGGAGCAATCGTCCCGAAACGGCCGGCGAGCGGGCGGTCCGAGGCCGTGGACGGCGGCGTACGTGGCGGGCGGGACCCTCGCCGTGCACGACCGGGCACATCGGGTGGACCCTCCCGACCAGGAGAGATCCGGGCAAATCCCGCCCTTGACAGGGTAGTTGGCGCTCGATTTACTTCCGGCAGTGCCGCAGCCGACGACATCCGATGATGCCCGAGGTGCCGGCACAGAGGTACGCCCAGCCGGTGGTCGGCCCTAGGGAGTGTCCGCGAAGTATCGTCGTCCGCCAGCGAGCCGGACGAGAACGAGCGGACACGACCGGGTCGCGAGCCCGGACCAAGTCGCCAGGATGGCTCTTCAGCCTCCGAGGCGGGGACGTATCCCCCCATCATCCGGAGCCCGATGATGCGCAACCACCACCGCGTGATCAACCGACGCCGCGGCCTCGCCGCGCTCGCCGCAGGCGTCACCGCCACGGCCGCCGCCGTGGCCCTGCCCCTGCTCACCTCCGGCTCGGCCAGCGCGGCCGCCGCCGCCGTCAGCCTGCCGCCGGCTCACGCCGGGTTCGACTACCAGCTCGGCGGGGCGTACACCCCGCCCGCCGGGGTGTCCGTGGTCAGCCGTGACCAGGGCGACTCACCCGCCGCCGGGCTGTACAACATCTGCTACATCAACGCCTTCCAGACCCAGGAGGGCGCCGAGGACGAGTGGGACTCCGACCTGCTGCTGCACGACTCCAAGGGACAGGTCGTCGAGGACGAGGACTGGGGTGAGGCCATCCTCGACATCCGTACGGCGAGCAACCGCGAGCGCATCGCCGCCAAGGTCAACGGCTGGATCGACCAGTGCGCGGCCAAGGGTTTCCAGGCCGTCGAGCCCGACAACTTCGACACGTTCGACCGCTTCCCGTCGTATCTGACCAAGGCCAACGCGGAGGCGTACATCAAGCTGCTGTCGGCCCACGCGCACGCCAAGAACCTCGCCATCGCGCAGAAGAACACCGCCGAGCTGTCCGGCGACCACGCCGCCAACGGCCTCGACTTCGCCGTCGCCGAGGAGTGCGCCGACTGGGACGAGTGCGGCGACTACACCGACGCCTACGGCAACAACGTCATCGTCATCGAGTACACGGACAAGGGCATGAAGAAGGCGTGCACCGGCTGGGGCAGCCGGCTGAGCGTCGTGCAGCGGGACGAGTACGTCGTCCCCAAGGGCACCTCCGGGTACGTCCGTAAGACCTGCTGACCAGGTCCTTCACCGGCGACCGGGTGCGCGCTCCCGCGCGCACCCGGTCGCACCGGTCATCACCTTCGGATCAGTCCGCGTTTCCCAGGTGTGGGGGCGGAAAACGTGGGCACAAGCCGTGCGCTTTGGCATTTTCCGAAGGAGAAGGTGATCTCATGTCGGTTTCTCAGTGCCCGGACCGGGCGGCAGATCCGGTGGCGGCCGGCGCATCGCTGACGGCGGGGCTGGAGAACGCGGTCATCCGACGTCCGTCGCAGCCGACAGCGGCCCCGTCGGCCCCGGCGGCCGCTGTGGTCCCGTCAGCCCCGGCTGCCCCCGAGGCGGCAACGGCCCTGAGATACGACCAGATGCTGGAGAGAGTCAGATACGAGGGCATGTACCCGACCCGTGAGCGGGCCGAGGCGACGGTACGCACCGTACTGACCGTGCTCGGGCAACAGCTCACCGGTCAGGAGCGTCTCGACCTCGTGACCCGGCTGCCCGTCGAAGCGGCCCGCGCACTCGCGGCCGAAGCCCCCTGCGGCGAAGCTGTCGCGGCGCGGGACCTCGTCAGCCGTATCGCCGCCCGTACCGGCGGAACCAACGCCACCGCGCGCTGGGACGCCGGTACCGTCCTCGTGCAGATCGCGCGGCTCGTCGGGGACGACGTCCTCGACCGCCTCCTCGCGCGGCTGCCCTCCGGCTACGCGCTCCTCTTCGGCCGCGCCGAACTCATACAGCCGGCCTGACAGTTGCCGTCCGGCCCACCGGATGCCGCCACCTCGGCGGAGTTTTGAACCGGGCGCGCGGGGCAACCGGCCGCCATGGACAGAAACGAAGCGGTTGAAGAGGTAGTGGAGACCCAGGGCGAAGAGCATCACGTCGTTCTGGCCGCCGACGCCAACGGTGACGGCAAGACGGACGTCTGGATGACCGACACCACGGGTGACGGGAAGGCCGACCTCTACCAGTTCGACACCACCGGTGACGGAGAAGTCGATGTCACCATGGTCGAGAGGGCCGAGGAGAACGGTGAGGACCGTGTCGTCGTCGAAGGCGACGGCGGCCACCCGGTGGACGTCTGAGCTGTCGCTCGACGAGGCGGGTGACGCGCCTTCGCCGCTGTCCGGTGCTCAGGCCCCGGCGCCGCCGTCGACCTTGAGGATCGCGCCCGTCACGAACGAGGCGCGATCACTGAGGAGCCAGGCGGCGGCCTCGGCGATCTCCGCGGGGTCGGCGGCGCGGCGCAGCGGGGTCTGAGCCGTGATTCCCTCGACCAGACCGGGCGTGTGCGTCTCCCAGGTGCGGATCATGTCGGTCAGGGTGCCCCCGGGCGTGATCGCGTTCACGCGGATGCCTTCGGGGCCGTACGTGACGGCGGCCGACTCGGTGAGGCTGTTGACCGCGCGCTTCATCGCACCGTACGCGGGCAGTGCGGGGTTGCTCCGCAGACTGCCGATGCTGGAATTGTTGACGATCGCTCCGGTGCCCGCCGTGGCGCGGATGGCGGCGATCTCCGCCGACATGGCCAGCCACGTGCCCTTGAGGTTCACTGCGTAGAGCTGGTCGAAGTCGGACTCCGTCACCTCGTCCACCGGGGCGGGCGGGGTCATCGTCGCGCCGTTGTTGAAGGCGACGTCGAGCCGCCCGTACAGCTCCACCGCGCGGTCGACCGCGGCCCGCACACTGGCGGGGTCGGCCAGATCGCACACCACGTACTCCGCGACGCCGCCCGCCGCCCTGATCTCGTCGGTCACCGTCTTCAGCTGCGCCTCGGTCCGGGCCGCGAGCAGCAGCCTGGCGCCTTCCCGGGCGAACAGCCGAGCGGCGGCGGCTCCGATGCCGCGGCCGGCGCCCGAGACGAAGGCGACCTTGTCGGCCAGCAGGCCCCGGGCCGAGGAGGTGGGAGCGGAAGTGGTGCGGGTGTGGGTTGTCGTCGGTGTGTTGTCCATGCCGTCGAGCCTGCGCCGATCCGCCGATGCCATCCAGGCACCGGCAGTACCTGGATAGATCCACGGTTCCTGAGCACACTGGACACGTGGACAGACAAGAGCTGGCAGCCTTCCTGCGCAGCAGGCGCGAGCGGATCAGCCCCGCCGAAGTGGGGCTGCCGGCCGGGCCGCGCCGGCGCACCCCGGGGTTGCGCCGCGAGGAGGCGGCGCAGCTGGCGTACATCTCGAACGAGTACTACACACGGCTGGAGCAGGCCCGCGGTCCGCGCCCTTCGCGTGAGGTGCTGGCCGGGCTGGCCAGAGCGCTGCGTCTCTCGGACGCAGAGCGCGTCCATCTCCACCATCTCGCGGGCGCGCCGGTGGCCCCGCCGCCCGGGCCGCCCCGCGAAGTGCGGCAGAGCATTCTCGATCTGCTGGACAGGCTGCCGCAGTCCGCCGCTTTCGTGACGTCGGCGATGCACGAGGTGATCGCGTGGAACGATCTGGCGGCCGCGCTCATGGAGGACTTCTCGGCCCGTTCGCGGCGCGAGCGCAATCTGGTGCGCCGTACCTTCCTCGGGCCGGACCCGGGGGGACAGCGGCTGTTCGGGGTGTCGGACGCGGACCGGTTCGGCCGCAACGCGGCCCAGGACCTGCGCGCCACCGTCGCCCGCTATCCCGACGATCCCGAGATCGCCGAGCTGGTGGCCGACCTGCTGGCCGGGAGCGAGGAGTTCCGCAGGCTGTGGGAATCCCACGACGTGAGCGCCGAGCCGACGCTGTCCAAGACGTTCCAGCACACGGTGGTCGGTCCGGTCACGGTCAACTGCGACGTCCTGGACATCACCGACCGGGACCAGCGGGTCGTGATCTACACCGCCGTCCCCGGTTCGCCGTCGGAGGAGGCGCTGCGGCTCCTGTCGGTCATCGGTACGCAGAACATGGACGTGCGGCAGGGTTGAGCTGCCCGGGTACCGGTGTCCTGCCGCCGGGGACCAGGCCCGTAAGGTGCTTGCGTGCTCTCCGTCCCGTCCCGTGCCGCCGTCGTCCTCACCGTCCTGACCTTGGCTGTTGCCACGGCATGCGGGTCGGCGAAATCGCGTGAGGAACCCGGTGCGGGTGTCCCGACGGGCGTACGGCCACCGCCGGCGAACGCCGTCTTCGACTACCAGCTCGGCGGCGCGTATCCGCCTCCCGCACCGGTCCGGGTCGTCTCCCGCGACCGTGCGGCGCGGCCCGCGAAGGGTCTGTACAGCATCTGTTACGTCAACGCCTTCCAGACGCAGCCCGGTGCGGCCGTCACGTGGTGGCGCGAGCACCACCCCGATCTGCTGCTGAAGGACGCCGAGGGCGAGCTGGTGGTCGACGAGGACTGGGACGAGCCGCTGCTCGACATCTCCACGCCGGACAAACGCGCGGCCCTGATGGACATCGTCGGCCCGTGGATCGACGGCTGCGCCGCGGCGCACTTCGACGCGGTGGAGCCGGACAACCTCGATTCCTACGAGCGGTCGGACGGTGAACTGACCCGGCAGGACGCGGCTGCGTTCGCCCGGCTGCTGACCACTCGCGCACACGGGCGGGGGCTGGCCGTCGCCCAGAAGAACACCGCCGACCTACTCCCGCAACGTGCCGGTATCGGCTTCGACTTCGGCGTCGTCGAGGAGTGCGCGCAGTACGACGAGTGCGCCGAGTTCGGTGCTGCCTACGGCGGCCGGATCTTCGCCATCGAGTACGTGAAGAAGGACTTCGCCGCCGCCTGCCGGACCTGGGGGAAGAAGCTCTCACTCACATTGCGGGACCGAGACGTACGGCCCGCCGGCAGTGCCGGGTACGTCTACCGGTCCTGCTGACCGCTCACCAGCACAGAAGGATGCTCATGTCTCCCGGCAAGATGCACGCCGATGAACCGACCGTCGACACGGCTCTGGTGCGCCGGCTGATCGCCGCCCAGTTCCCGCAGTGGGCGGGCCTTCCGCTCGCGTCGGTCGACTCCGCCGGTACGGCCAATGCCATGTACCGGCTCGGCGAGGACATGGTCGTACGGCTCCCGCTCGTCGCGGGGGCGGCCGCCGACGTCGAGAAGGAACACCACTGGCTGCCGCTGCTGGCCTCGCGGCTTCCCTTCGCCATTCCCGCGCCGCTGGGCAAGGGCATGCCCGCCGAGGGCTGTCCCTGGCACTGGTCGGTCTACCGCTGGCTGGCAGGCGCCAACCCGGTCGTCGCGCGGATCGCCGAACCCCGCCTGCTGGCCGCGGATCTGGCGGCGTTCGTGGCCGCGCTGCGGCGGACCGAACTGCCGGGCGGGCCACCCTCGTACCGCAGCGAGCCGCTGCCGGCGCGTGACGCCGGGACGCGCGCCGCGATCGAGGCGCTGCGGGGCATCGTGGACGGTGCCGCGGCGACGGCGGCCTGGAACGCCGCCCTGCGCGGCGCGGCGCGCCCCGCCCCGGCGGTCTGGATCCACGGCGACCTCCAGCCGGGCAATCTGCTGCTCGCCCAGGACCGGCTCAGCGCCGTGATCGACTTCGGCTGTCTGGGCCTGGGCGATCCCGCCGTCGACCTGATTCCGGCGTGGTACGTGCTGCCGGCCGAAGCGCGTGGGGTCTTTCGCGGCGCGCTGGACGTGGACGACGACACGTGGGCGCGTGGGCGCGGCTGGGCTCTGTCGATCGCGCTGGACGAACTGCGCCACTACCGGGAGACCAACCCGGTCATGGCGGGCATCGCGCGGCATGTCGTCCGGGAAGTCCTCGGCGATTGACCGATGAGTCCCGGTACACCGGGGGGTCTGAAGAGCGGGGACGGACATGTGCCCGCGTGGGACAACGCATGAGACACCCCATGACATGAGGAGTGGTGCGCGATGAGGCTGGTACTGCAGGAGTTCCTGTCGCTGGACGGCGTCTCCCAGGGGCCCGGGTCCCCCGACGAGGACACCAGCGACGGGTTCACCCGGGGCGGCTGGTTCGTGCCGCATCTGGACGAGGCCTTCGACCGGCTCACCACGGTATGGCTCGGCGGGGCGGACGCGTTCCTGTTCGGCCGCCGTACGTACGAGAGCTTCGCCCGGGACTGGCCGCAGATGACCGACCATCCGAACGCCCGCGTGCTGAACGGCTCGCCCAAATACGTCGCCTCCCGGACGCTGACCGAGGCCGAGGCCGGCTGGGACCCGACCACAGTCCTGTCAGGTGACATCACGGCCCAGGTCGCCGAGCTGAAGCGGCAGCCCGGCCGCGAGCTGCAGATCCACGGCAGCGCCCGGCTCGGCCAGTCGCTGCTGGCCGCAGGGCTGGTCGACGAGGTGCGGCTCGCCGTCGCCCCGGTGGTCGTCGGCAGCGGGCGCCGGCTGTTCCCTGACGGCGGCACCCCGGTCGGGCTGCGGCTGCTGAGCAGCGAGACGACACCGAGCGGCATCGCGGTGTACGCCTTCGAGTCGACGGGTCTTCCGGCGTACGGGACGTACGGGGGCGCCGCGTAGGCAAATCTGGGGCGGGCTTGACCCTCACACCGTGTCAGGCGGTCAACTCGGAGACATCATGTTCACCATCGGAGACTTCGCCCGGCACGGCCGCGTTTCGGTTCGGATGCTGCGTCATTACGACGCGACCGGACTGCTCCGGCCGGCCCATGTCGACCCCGCCACCGGATACCGGTACTACACCGCCGCGCAGCTGGCACGGCTCAACCGCGTCATCGCGCTCAAGGATCTCGGCTTCACCCTGCACCAGGTCCGGGAGATCCTGGACGAGAAGGTGAGCACCGAGGAACTGCGTGCCATGCTCCGGCTGCGGCGGATGGAGCTGGCCGCGTCCATGACGGCGGCGGCGGCCAGGCTGGGGCAGGTCGAGGCGAGGCTCCGGTCGATCGAGAGTGAGGGGCACATGCCCGGCAACGACGCCGTACTGAAAAGCCTTCCGCCCGTACGGGTGGCCGAACTGACCGGTGTGGCACCGGACTTCGACACCATCGGCCCGGTCATTCAACCGCTCTACGAGGAGTTGCTGAGGCGCCTGCCCGCCGCCGGGATCACCCCGGCCGGGCCGGGTGTCGCGTACTACGAGGACGCTCCCGACGGCGGGATCCTGGTCCATGCCGGCGTCGAGGTCGCGGCGCCCCTCGGGGACGACGACGGGCTGCGGGTGGTGGATCTGCCGCCGGTCGAGCACGCGGCGACCATCGTCCACCACGGCTCGATGGAGACCGTCCTGCCGACGGTCCAGACCCTGGCCCGCTGGATCGACGCCAACGGGTACCGCTCGGCGGGCTATCCCCGGGAGATCAACCTGGAGTGCCCGGAGAACCGGGACGACTGGGTGACCGAGCTCCAGGAGCCGGTGGTCACCGAGCCGTAGTCGTGTTCCGGGAGCACGGCCACGGCACGACGTCCGCGGCCGTGCTCCCCGCGACGCTCGCCGTCAGGGGAGCGCTCAGGCCATGACGACGGGGTTGCTGAGCGCCGCCATGCCGCCGTCGGCGGTCCGGACCTCGACACGGACGAACCCCGCCTCTTCGCCGCTCGTCCGCCACTCGACGGTGCCTGATCCGCCGGCCGGCAGCGCGGCGCGGTGCGCGGTCCCTGTCTCGGTGTGGAAGCTGACCGTGCCGGACGGCACGCCCCGCACGTCCACGCCGCACACGGCCTTCTCGCCCCCGGTCCGCAGCCGGTCGCCGATACCGGCGCTGTGACCACCCGCGAAGGCCCTGAACGACAGCTCGACGGCGGCGGAGGCGGCGATCCAGCTGCGGCCGGCGCGGATGCCGGCGAGGACCGCGCCGGCGGTCAGCTCGTCGGCCCGTACGACGGTGTGCGGGATACCGATCTGGCCCGCCAGATGTGTGTCGCTGTTGCCCATGGCCGGGCGCCACCGGCCCCGGCGGACGTCCGCCGCCAGGCCACAGCCCCACTCGGCGAGCGCCGCGTCGTTGTCCGCCTGCCACGGCATGTCGGAGTCCCACGGCCCGTTCCACACCTCGACGGCGTCGAATCCCTCGTACGGGTACATGAACGTGCCCGAGGGGTACGGGGCGTGCGGATGAGCCGCCACGCACAGCCCACCGGCCCGCCGGACCTCCGCCAGCTGCCCCTCGACCGCGCCGTCCCCGACGCCGTACCGCCAGTCGACCACCTGCCCCGGGGGAAGTCCGAGCGCGAGCCAGTGCCCGGTCCTGGTGGTGACCTCCTCGCCCAGGATCACCAGCAGATCGCTGTGTTCCCAAGAGCCGTGCGCCTCGGCGGTGTTGTGTTCGGTGGTCGCGAGGAAGTCGAGCCCGGCCGAACGGGCGCCGGCCGTCAGCTGATCCGGCGTCAGTTCGCCGTCGGAGTGGACCGAATGGACGTGGCAGTCACCTCGGTACCAACCGCGCTCCCGGCTCGAAGGACCCGACGCCGTATCCGCCATCCCGTGAGCGTATCCGCCCGTCAGCCGTCGGCGAGCCTGCGGGCCAGGTACGGGGCCGTGAGGCTGTCCTTCGCCCGGGCGACCTCGGCGGGGGTACCGGTGGCGACGACTCGGCCGCCCGCGTCGCCGCCGCCCGGGCCCAGGTCGATGACGTGGTCGGCCGTGGCGATCGCGTCCAGGTCGTGTTCGACCAGGACGACGGTGTTGCCCGCGTCGACCAGCCGGTGCAACTGGCGCAGCAGGAGGGTGATGTCGGCCGGGTGCAGGCCCGCTGTCGGCTCGTCCAGCAGGTAGAGCGCGTGGCCGCGGCGGGCGCGCTGCAGTTCGGTGGCGAGTTTGATGCGCTGGGCCTCGCCGCCGCTGAGTTCCGTGGCCGGCTGACCCAACCGCAGGTATCCCAGGCCCACTTCGCGCAGCGTCTCCAGGCTCCGTGCGGCTGCCGGGAGTTCGGCGAGGAACGTGGCCGCCTCGTCGACGGGCATCGCCAGTACGTCCGCGATGTTCCGTCCGCGGTAGGTGATGTCGAGTGTCTCGGCGTTGTACCGCGCGCCGTGGCAGGTGGGGCAGGGCGCGTAGGTCCCCGGCAGGAAGAGCAGTTCGACGGTGACGAACCCTTCGCCCTGGCAGGTCTCGCAGCGGCCTTCGGGGACGTTGAAGGAGAACCGTCCGGCCGTGTAACCGCGCGCCTTCGACTCGTCCGTCGCCGCGTACAGCTTGCGTACCGCGTCGAACATCCCTGTGTACGTGGCCAGGTTGGAGCGCGGGGTGCGGCCGATGGGGCGCTGGTCGACCCGGACGAGCCGGTCGAACGAGTCGAGCCCCGTGGCGTCCCGGACGCCTGCCTCACGGTCCGTGTCGTCGGTGTGGCCGGGGTCGGCGCCATCGTCCGTATCTTCCGACGCCTGTCCGAGGTGCCGGCGGACGACTTCGCCGAGCACCTGCGTGACCAGCGTCGACTTCCCGGAGCCGGACACACCGGTCACCGCTGTCAGTACGCACAGCGGGATGTCGACGGACACGTCACGCAGGTTGTGCCGGGAGACGCCGTGCAGGCTCAGCCACCCCTGCGCCGTCCGGGGACGGTGGTCGAGCCGCCGGGCCCGTCCGAACAGGTAGTCGCCCGTGGCCGACTCCGCGACCTCCTCAAGACCGGGTACCGGCCCTGAGTACAGCACGCGCCCGCCACTCTCCCCCGCTCCCGGCCCGATGTCGACCACCCAGTCCGCCCGCCGTACGACATCCATGTCGTGCTCCACGACGAACAGCGAGTTCCCCGACGCCTTGAGCCGGTCCAGCACGTCCATCAGCGGCTCCGCGTCGGCCGGGTGCAGCCCGGCGGAGGGCTCGTCGAGGACGTAGACGACCCCGAAGAGCCCCGAGCGCAGCTGGGTCGCGATCCGCAGCCGCTGTGCCTCGCCGGGCGACAGTGTCGTCGAGCTGCGCGCCAGGCTGAGATAGCCCAGGCCGAGGCCGAGCAGCACGTCGACCCGCGCGACCAGGTCGGCGCAGATCCGTACGGCGACCTCGGTCGCCTCCCCCGACCTGGCGGTCGACGTGGTGGGCGCGGCCTCCGACAGCTCGGCCACCGGCCTCAGCAGCGCCACGGCCTCCGTGAGCGGTTTCGCGTTGATCTCGGCGATGGAGAGACCCGCGAAGGTCACGGCGAGCGCCTCCGGCCGCAGACCGCTGCCGTGGCACACGGGGCAGGGCACGCTCCGGACGAACCGCAGCGCCCGCTCGCGCATCCGTTCGCTCTTGGAGTCGGCGAGCACGTGCATGACGTGTTTGCGGGCGCTCCAGAACGTTCCGTGGTAGCCGTAGTCGATGCGCTCCGGCTCCGGCTCGATGTACACCGACGGCTGTTCGTCGGTGTACAGCAGCCAGTCCCGGTCCTTCTTCCTGAGCCTGCGCCACGGCCTGTCGATGTCGATGCCGAGACCGCTCACCACGCTGCGCAGATTGGCCCCCTGCCAGGCGCCGGGCCAGGCGGCGATCGCACCGTCCCGGATGGACAGCGACGGGTCAGGGACGAGCAGGTCCTCGGCGACGTCGTGGACGACACCGAGTCCGTGGCAGCGCGGGCAGGCGCCGGCCACGGTGTTGGGCGAGAACGACTCCGCCTCCAGCCGCTCGGCCCCGGGCGGGTACGTTCCGGCGCGCGAGTACAGCATGCGCAGCAGGTTGGAGAGCGTGGTGAGGGTGCCGACCGTCGAGCGTGAGCTGGGCGCCCCGCGCCGCTGCTGCAACGCCACGGCCGGTGGCAGCCCGGTGATCTCCTGTACGTGCGGTGCGCCGACCTGCTGGAGCAGCCGACGGGCGTAGGGGGCGACGGATTCGAAGTACCGGCGCTGGGCCTCGGCGTAGAGCGTGCCGAAGGCGAGGGACGACTTGCCGGAACCGGAGACGCCGGTGAAGGCGACCATCGCGTCCCTGGGGACGTCCACGTCGACGTTCTTCAGGTTGTGCTCCGCGGCCCCTCGGACGTGTACGAAGCGGTCGGGCGCCTCGGCCATCGCGACTCCTCCCTGCCCGCGGTCTCCAGCGTGACCCCTCCGGCGCGTTTCGGCATCCGGGCGGAGACTCGGCATCCGGGCGGAGACATCGCGGGCGCACCGGTCGGGCGCTTGACTTCGTGCGCACTTCAACACCGAGGCTTCTGTTCGTCGCCCGGCGCGAACGACGCCGGGTACGGGAGGGGTCACACGCATGAGGTACCGCACGATCGGCAGCAATCCGGCGACCCGCCGCGAGGTCAGTGTGCTGAGCCTGGGCGCGATGCTGTTCGGCACCGCCACCGACGAGAAGACGGCGTTCGCCGTCCTCGACCGGTACGTCGAGGCAGGCGGCACGTTCGTCGACACGTCCAACTGCTACGCGTACTGGTTCAAGGGCAGCCGGGGCGGCGAGAGCGAGACCGTGCTCGGCAACTGGCGGCGCAGCCGTGGGGTGTCAGGGGAGGTCGTGATCGCGACGAAGCTGGGAGCGGGTCCGCTCGCCGATGGCACCGGTCACGTCGACAACGCCGAGGGCCTGTCCGCC
This sequence comes from Streptomyces sp. NBC_00370, assembly GCF_036084755.1. Lineage (NCBI taxonomy): Bacteria > Bacillati > Actinomycetota > Actinomycetes > Kitasatosporales > Streptomycetaceae > Streptomyces > Streptomyces sp. NBC_00370. Next base: position 8,139,772 of record NZ_CP107968.1, on the reverse strand, counting down.
GGGGCGATCCGGGCGGCGGTGGCGGCGAGCACGAAGCGGCTCGGGGTCGACAGGCTTGATGTGCTGTACGCGCACATCGAGGACCCGAAGACCGAACTGGCCGAGACGGTGGGTGAGTTCGGCGCCCTGGTCAACGAGGGGACGGTCGGTCTTCTCGGCGTCTCCAACCACTGGGCGTGGAAGGTGGACCGGGCCAGGAACATCGCGAAGGCGGCGGGGCTGCCGGGCTACGAACTTCTGCAGTACCAGCACAGCTATCTGCGGCACCGCACGGATCTGCCGAGCGCGCTGTCGCAGGACGGCGAACCGGGCGCGGTGGAGGGGAACTTGCTCAGTCTGCTGCGCGCCGAACGCGACGAGCTGACGCTGGTGGCGTACTCCCCGCTGCTGGGCGGCGCGTATGTGCGCGAGGACAAGCCGCTGCACGCGGGGCACGACCACGGCAGCGTCCCCGCACGGCTCGCGGCACTGCGCGAGGTGGCGAAGGAGGCGGACGCGACCGTCAACCAGGTGGTGCTGGCGTGGCTGATGGGCGGGGAGATTCCGGTCATCCCGCTGGTCGGGGCTTCCTCGGTCGCGCAGCTGGACGAGAGCCTGGCCGCGGTCGACCTCGAACTCTCCCCGGAACAGCGGGAGATGCTCGACTCGACGCGCTAGGCCGTGTCGGCGGCCGTCAGACGACCAGCAGGATGGCGTACATCAGGAAGAACGCGGCGAACACCGCTCCGATGACGCCGATGACGACGAGCGGCCACGTGCCCCACCCCCGGGTCAGGTCGATGGGGGGTCCCGTCTCCGAGCCGGTGCTGCTCTCGCCCGGTGGTGTCTCACCGGGCGGGACCTTCCGCTCGTCCCGCACACCTGGAGCAGTGGGGTCAACGGCACGTGCAGCGGGGGTGACGGCACCGCGCGTGAGATCGCTCATCGCCGCCTCCTTCCGTACGGAACAGGGCCGGATGCTCGTACCCACCACGCTACAGGCGTTGTGAGGGTGCGGCGATTCGCGGACGGCGCCCCGCCGCACCCGGCGGCGGGCTCAGCGCATGACGGCCTTGACCTCCAGGAACTCCTCCATGCCGTACCGCCCCATCTCCCGGCCGTTGCCGGACTGCTTGTAGCCGCCGAACGGGGCGAGGAAGTTCATCTCCGCGCCGTTGATGTCCACTTGGCCCGCGCGCAGCCGCCGGGCGACGGCCAGCGCGTGCTCCTCCGGGCCTGAGACCGCCCCGTTGAGTCCGTAGACGGTCCTGTTCGCGATCTCGACCGCGTGGTCGTCGTCCGTGTAGGGGATCACCACGAGGACCGGGCCGAAGATCTCCTCCTGGGCGACGACGGCGTCCGGCGCGACGTTCGCGAACACGGTGGGCCGGACGTACGCCCCGGTCGGGAAGCCCTCGGGGCGCCCGGCGCCGCCGGCCACGACCGTCGCACCGTCGGCGATGCCCCGCTCGATATAGCCGGCCACACGTCGGCGCTGCGCCTCGGAGGCCAGCGGGCCGATCTGGATCGTCTCGTCACCCGGATCCCCGACGGGATAGCCGCGTGCGGCTTCGCGCAACAGGTCGACGACCTGGTCGTGCAGGTCCGCCGGTACGAGCATGCGGCTCCAAGCACCGCATGTCTGGCCTGCGTTGCCCCAGGCGAGGGCGAGGCCCCGGGCGACGGCGGCGTCAAGGTCGGCGCCGGGCAGGATGATGTGGGCGGCCTTGCCTCCCAGTTCCAGGGCCACGCGTTTGACGGTGGCCGAGGCGACGGCGGAGACCCGCTTGCCGGCCGCTGTCGAGCCGGTGAAGGAGACCATGTCGATGCCGCTGTGGGCGGCGATGGCCTCCCCCACCACCGGTCCTGTGCCGTGCACCACGTTGAACACACCGGCCGGCAGACCCGCCGCCGCGGCGATCTCGGCGAAGATGCGCGCGGTCAACGGGGCGGCCTCGGACGGTTTGAGTACCACCGTGTTCCCGGCCAGCAGGGCGGGCACCACCTTGGTGACCAGCTGCTGGAGGGGGAAGTTCCACGGGGTGATCGCCCCGACCACGCCGATCGGCTCCCGTACGACCAGCGCGTTCGCGATCTCCTCCGACCACGGGAACGCGGCGGCGGCCGTCACACTGGCCTGCGCCGCCAGCACGGGCAGTCCGGCCTGCGCCATCCGCGCGAAGGAGATCGGGGCTCCCATCTCCTCGCTGATCGTCGCCGCGATCTCGTTGCCCCTGGCCTGAAGGCCCTCCGCGATACGCCGCACGATGTCGATCCGCTCGGCGGGGGCGGTCGCCGCCCAGGCGGGGAAGGCCGCGGCGGCGGCCTCCACGGCCCGGTCGACGGTCTCGGCCGTACCGTCGGGGACGGTGGCGACGACGGCGCCGGTCGCCGGGTTGACGACGTCCAGGACGGGGCCGGTGGCGGGGACCGGCAGACCGTCGATCCAGTGGGCAGGGGCGGGGTGGGTGAGCTTGCTGTCAACGTTCACACGGCCCAGCAGAACACCGCCGAAAGGCCGTAGCCAGGGACACCCCGTCCTGTGATCCGGGCCACAACCGCACCGGTGCCGACCCCGCGGAATGGCGTTGACCTGCGCGTTGTTGTCGCCGACGAGTAGCGTACGGTCGGCACCCGCGGAAAGGACCCCGGCACATGGACCGAGCCGAGCTGGCCGACTTCCTCCGCCATCGCCGCCAGGCATTGCGCCCGGACGACGTGGGCCTGATCCATACGCGCCGGCGACGCACCAGCGGGCTGCGGCGCGAAGAGGTGGCCGCGCTCGCCGACATGTCGACGGACTACTACAGCCGTATCGAGCAGCAGCGGGGCCCACTGCCCTCCGTGCAGATCCTCGCCTCGCTGGCGCGTGCCCTGCGACTGGGCCCGGACGAACGCGACCACCTCTTCCGGATCGCGGGCCGTTCCGCTCCCGGCCCGCTCACGCGGTCCGACCGGGTCAACCCCGGCATGCTGCGGGTCCTCGACCGGATGTCGGACAGTCCCGCCCACGTCACCAACCATCTCGGCGAGATCCTCGCGCAGAACCGCCTCTCGGCTCTGCTCATCGGCGACCAGACCCGCCACACCGGCATGCGGCGCTCCCTCGCGTACCGCTGGTTCACCGACCCTGCCGAGCGGCGGATCGTCCCCGAACGCGACCGTTCCCGGCACAGCAGGACCATCGCGGGGCAACTGCGCACGGCCGGCACCCGCCATGACGGCGACCCCGCCACCGTCGCGCTGGTCGACACCTTGCGGACCGTGAGCGGGGAGTTCGCCGCGCTCTGGGACGAGCATCCGGTGGCGGGCACGTACTGCGACGCCGCCAAGCACATCGAACATCCGCGGGCCGGACTCATCGAACTGCACGGCGAGAACCTGCTGGACCCCGACCGGTCGCAGTTCCTGACCGTCTTCACCGCCGAGCCGGGCAGCGAGAGCCAGAAGCGACTCGAACAGCTCGCGCTGCTCAGCTGAACCGACATCCCTCGCGGCGGGTCAGGTGCTGATGTGCATCTCCTCGTCGGGCGCGGCCTCCGGCGCCGACTGCGCCGTACGGCGGGCGACGACGACCGTGGCGGCTGCCGCGCTGGCCGTGAACGCCAGGGCCAGGACGAGCGGGCGGTTCAGCGTGTGGCTGGTGTAGTGGTCGAGCGAGTACCTGCCCGGCCCCGCGAGCCCCAGACCGGCCGCGACGAAGCCGAGGAAGGCCGGGTACTCGTAGCCGCCGGCGTGGGCGAAGAAGCCCGCAGGAGCGTGCACGGACACCGCACCCGCCATGGCCCCCGCTGCCGCGGCGCCGGCCGCGGGGGTGCCGAATCCCAGCGCGAGCAGCGTGCCGCCACCCAGCTCCCCGAGTCCGGCGGCGAGCGCGCTCTGCCGCCCCGGTGTGAAGCCCAGGCTCTCGAAGCTCTTGGCGGTGCCTTCGATGCCACCCCCGCCGAACCAGCCGAACAGCTTCTGGGCGCCGTGCGCGGCCAGCACGCCACCGGTCCCGAGCCGCAGGGCGAGCGGTCCGAGATCCTTACGATCAGTCCACAGCATGGTGCGGCCCTTTCCAGAGACACGGGTTCCACCGACACGGGCGGGAACCCCCACGTCCCAGCCTGCCGCCACCCCGCCGTCCGCGCACCTGAGAGGCGGTTCGCGGTGAGCCCAGGCGGTCAGCCCTGATGGCTGAGGATCGCTTTCGGCATGCTGTGCGTGATCTCGTCACCGAGACGCTCGAACTCACGCCGCAGGAAGGGGTCAGCCAGCCGGGCGAGACCCTTGAAGCGGATGGTGGCGAGATAGGTGATGCGCGTGCCGTCGCCGTCCGCCTCGAAGGACAGGTCGTCGGTCGACTCGGCGGTCTTGTTCGACCCGGAGAACACCAGCCGGTCCGCTTCCTTGCGGGCCAGCCGGTAGGTCAGCTCGGTGCGCCTGCCGCGGAACTCGGAGACGTTGTGCCAGGTCGACCCCGTGGTCACGGGCCCGCCGGACGCGTCGGTCCGTACGCACTCCTGGGTGCCCGGGTCCCACTCCACGGCCCGGGAGAAGTCCGTCAGGTACTCCACCACCGCGTCCACCGGGAGTTGCACCGTGAATGAACGCCTGACCTCGACCATGATCTGCTCCCGGAGAGTCCGTGCCGTCGGCACGACGACACGGCGTCGTATGCCCCTTCCAGCCTTCCGGACACCGGACCGCCCCGCATCCGCGCATCCGTTCGGAACCCACCGTCCTGGTCTTCTTCGGTCCGACGGGTTGACCCGGGCGGCGGCGCGGCCCTTGGATGGCGGTCCCAACTGGTAGGAGCCACTGGTGACTCGAGTCGAGCTTTCCGACAGTCTGCCCCCGTGTTCTCGCTGCGGCGGCGGACTGATCAGCAGCATCGTCATGCCGCAGGAAGACGCGGCGGGACGGCCGATTCACCTGGAACTCTGCTCGCTGTGCGACACCGACAAACCGGCCGCCGCCGCACTGCTCCACTGGTTCGCCACGGGCGGCGGCAAGGACATGTCCCGGGTGGCGGAAGGCGCGGAGCTGCTGGTCGAGTGGCAGAAGGAAGGCATGGCGGCGCACGGCTGGGAGTTCCAGACCGGATGACGGCCGGCCGGGCGGCCCGACGCCTGCCGCATCGCCCGTCCGGGTGACGTCACAGGATGTCGAGCGGTTGCTTCCGGCGCGGCGGCGGGAACGCGGCGTCGAGCGCGCCGAGGTCGTCGTCGGTGAGGCGGAGGTCCAGCGCCGCGCGGTTCTCCTCCACGTGCGCCGTGGTGGAGGCCTTGGGGATGGCGATGACGTCGTCCACGCGCAGCACCCAGGCGAGCGCCACCTGGGCGGGAGTCACGGCGTGCGCGTCGGCGACAGCCGCCAGCGCCTGGTGCCCCAGCAGTCGGCCCTGCTCGACGGGTGAGTAGGCCATGACCGGGACGGCCAGCTCCCGGCAGCGGGGAAGCAGGTCGTACTCGGGGCCGCGCCGGGTGAGGTTGTAGAGCACCTGATCGGTCTGCGGGCGGGCGCCTTCGGGCAGGTCGGCAAGGTCGGACACGTCGAAATTGCTCACGCCCCACGAGCCGATGCTGCCGTCCGCCACGAGCGCTTCCAGGGCGTCGACCGTCTCGTGGAGCGGCACACCGCCCCGCCAGTGCAGCAGATAGAGATCGATCCGGTCGGTGCCGAGCCGGCGCAGGCTGGCGCGGCAGGCTTCGGCCGTGCCCGCGCTGTCGGCGTGGGACGGCAGGACCTTGCTGACGAGGAACACGTCGTCCCGCCGGCCGTGGATCGCCTCGCCGACCAGTTCCTCGGACGCACCCGATCCGTACATCTCCGCCGTGTCGATCAGGGTCATCCCGAGATCGATGCCGCGCCGCAACGCCGCGATCTCCTCGGCGCGCCGTGCGGGGTCGTCCCCCATGCGCCAGGTGCCCTGTCCGAGGGCGGGCACCTCCACACCGGAGGGGAGGGTCACGGTCCGCGCCTCGGTCATGGGGTGTCCCTTCTCAGGCCCGGCCGGGAACCCCGGCCGGCCCTTCGCGATCGGCTGGGCACCATGATCGCAGCACGGCGCCCAGGCCGCAGGGGGTGGGGCGGCGGGTCTCCAGCCGCAGGACTGCGCCTCGGGGCCGTGTGCGAGTTCGGTCTCTCCCCTGGTTCACACCGACGGCCGGCCCCGGGTCAGCTCGGGCGACGGTGACGCGACCGGCTCGGCGGGCGCTGCCATCGCGTCCAACCGGCCCAGGGAGGAACGGCGTTGGACGGCCGACAGGACCGTCAGCGCCACCCCGAGGCCGAGCCAGCCCAGCGGTCCTGCCACCATCACGGCGTCGGTCAGCAGTACGGGCCCGGCCGACCTCGCCACGGACGTGGACATCCCCGCGACGCCCAGATAGGCGGGCTGCGCGGTGGCCGGCGCGAGGCAGACCGCCAGTTCCCAGGAGCTCACCGACCGCATCAGCTCGGCGCCGGTCACCAGAACGGCCGCACCGAGCAGCAGAATTGAGGAGGTGACCGGGCCACCGGCCGGCGACAGGGCGATGAGGACACAGCACGCGAGCGTCGTCGGCCCGTACACCGCCACCGCCCAGGCGGCGCGGCGCGGGCTGTCGATCCTCGACGACACCGGCATCTGGAAGACGACGACCAGCACGGTGTTGATGATGAGGAACGCCGGGACGACCGCGTGCGGCGCCGTGGTGTGATTCACCAGCCAGAGCGGCAGACCGACGTTGAGAATCGTGTCGTCCAGGTTGAGCGGTGTGTCGAGCAGGACGAAACGCAGATATCCCCGGTCCCGCCAGGGAGTTGGGCCGGATTCCCGGCCGGCCTTCGCGGGGCCGGGGCGCGCCCCCTCCGCCGGGCCGCCGCGCACCTCCCGGGTGCGCCCGACGAGCAGCGCGGCGAGGAGGAACGAGACCGCGTTGCCCACCACCAGCGCGCTGTAGGCGCCGTGGGTGCCGATCGCGACACCGAGGGCGGCGATACCCGCACCGATCCCGTACCCGAGGTTCATCGTGACGCGCGAGAGCGCCCGGTACGTCGCGCGCCGCTCCCCCGCCGCCCTGGTGGCGAAGAGCATTTCCCATGTCTTGGCGGCCCGGTCGGCGATACAGAGGACGGCGACGACGGGCAGCAGCGTGGCGAAGCTGTCGCAGACCAGCAGCAGCCCGACCGCGACCATCCGCAGCAGATGGGATCCGATCAGCAGGGTACGCAGCCGGCGGCGCCCCGCCAGCCGGCCGCCGATCGGTGACCCGGCGATCCCGGCGGCTCCGGCGACACCGAGCAGCAGGCCGATGTGGGTGGCGTCCAGGCCCACCACGAAGGTGAAGTAGAGCACCGAAGCCGCGGACCACACACCGGTGCCCGCCCGGTCCAGCAGCAGGGCCAGCAGCATGATCCGCGCGTCACGGCCGCCGGGCGGACGGCGCAACTGCGCCGGCAGACCGCCCTCGCCGCGCCCCCGAACCGATCGGCTCCCCGCCGTGCCACGCATCACAGGCCCCCTCAGTGACGTCTCTTGATGTCAAGAGACTTCGGGGAGTCTGCCCGGCGGAATAAGTTGATGTCAAGATACTTGATGTCGACAGATCAGTCGGAGCCGTCGCCCCGACCGGGCGCTAAAGAGCCCCGACTGGACGGGGGAGACCAGCCGGGGCGGTACGGGGGGTGTGGTCACGGAGGGGTGTCGCCTCGCGGCGGGAAGGCTCCCTGGGGCTTCAGCCGAACGATCTTCCCCAGGGGCTATAGGTGAGGCCCGTGGACACTGCCCCCTCCGCAGCCACGTTCTGTGTAACGCGGCGCCCCCCGCGCGTGTTCCTCGGCGCGCCGCGGACTTCTTCCGAATCCCGGATCGGCGCGCGTGGCGGCTCGCCAACCAAATTCGAACAGACGTACTATAAGCAGGTGACGACGAACGACTTCCCTCAAGACCTTGTGGACGCCCAGCTGGAACTGCACCGGACCGTGGCGGCCTACGGCGCGCTCTGCGACGAGTTGCCCTGGAGCGTGGACCCCGCGCCGGGCTGGACCGGCGACAAGATGCTCTACAGCGACCACTACCGGGCCGTCTTCCCCGACAGCCCCGGCTACAGCGAACAGCAGAAGGCCGAGGTCCGGCGGGTACGGGAGCGGCTGGTCGAGCTGTGTCTGACCGTGACGACACACCCGTACTGGGCCACGCTCGACGGCGGTGTCAGCGAGGCGCGGATGGAGCTCAAGCACGTCACCAAAGCGCCGCCCGTGCGGGCGGCGGACATCCTGCCCGCGGCGTGAGAACGCGGAAGCGTCCCGCCTGCGGGTGACGAAGCGGCGCGCGCCTCAGTACTTCGTGTCCAGCGCCGGCCTCGGCCGGGGCCGGCGCAGCAGCCACTGCCAGAAACCACGGCGCGGCGGCCTGGGCGGTCGTACCGTCAGCGTGCCGCTGCCCACCTTTCCGGTCACCCGCACATGCAGCCGTACCGGCAGAGAGGTGTCGAGCGATGCCTTGTTGCTCACATGCCCGCTCTTCACCGCCACCTCGTCGACGTCCACGAACACGTCCGGCGGCACCACCAGCGTCATCGAGCCGCTCTGGACCGTGGCGTCGATCTCCAGTGTGGGCAGCGTGATGACGGCTGTGGTGAGGTCCAGCACGACGGAGCCGCTCTTGACCTGGATCTCCATACGCCGCGGGACGGTCCAGACGCCGACCCGCTTCGTGCTGCTGCTGTTGACCTCGATCCGCGAGAGGTCCTTCGGCGCCGCGGCCGCGCCGGCCCACGATCCGGGTCCGGTCACCGGCAGGTCCACGACCAGCGTGTCGAGCTCGCCGAGCGTACGGGCGGTCAGGGCGACGTCGAGCCGCTGGTCCAGCTCTTCCGCGGTCAGCCGGCCGTCCCCCGCCGCTACCCGCAGCCGCTCCACGATCCGGTCCCGATCCTCATGGGAAGCGCGCAGTTCGCCACGACCGGGCACCAGTTCACCAGACATGGCTCCACTCTAAGCGTTCGAACACCACGCGTGGACAGGGCGCCAAAACCTGTGGAGACCGACGGTTCGCGCGTGGTCCACTCCGGCGATGGAAACGGAGTGGGACTGGCTGGGACCGCCGCTGGACGTACGGCCGCTCTTCCCCGTCGAGCGCGGGGCGCTGGTCGAGCTGCTGTCCGGGCTGGATTCCGCCGACTGGTCCCGGGGGACCGGCTGTCCGGGCTGGTCGGTGCGGGATGTGGCGGCGCACGTGCTGCACGACCAGATCAGACGGCTGTCGGCCGGGCGTGACGGACACCCCGGGGGTGTCTTCGGCACCGGCGAGACAGTGGCGGAGTTCGTGAACCGTACGAACGAGGAATTCGTACGCACCGCGCGGCAGTTCAGCCCACGGCTGGTGGCCGGTCTGCTGGCGGACCTGGGCGCTCAGCTGGATGACTTCTGGGCGGTTCGCGACCTGTCCGCGCCGGCCGGGACGGGTGTCTCGTGGGCGGTACCGGAGGGGCGGTCGCCCGCGTGGCTGGACATCGCGCGGGAGTACACCGAGTTCTGGGTGCACCAGCAGCAGATCCGTGACGCGGTCGGGCGTCCGGGCGCCGCTGAGCCTGCCCTGCTCCGCCCCGTCCTGGACACCTTCCTGCGGGCGCTGCCGCTGACCCTCCGCCATGCCCCGGCCGCCGCGGGAGCCGTCGTCCGTGTCGGTGTGCCGGGCCCGGCGGGCGGTCGGTGGACGGCCGTTCGCGGGCCGCGGCGATGGGCACTGGCGGAGAGCGGCGCCCCGGCGGCGGCCGAGGTGGAGATCGAGGCGGACTGTCTGTGGCGGCTCGCCACCCGTGGCATCACACCGGACGAGGCACGTGGCCGCACGACGGCGCGCGGGGACATGGCCCTCGTCGCCGCCGTGCTGGAGATCGTCTCGATCGTTCGGTAAGGAGGCGTCGCGGGCGCACGCCCCCCGGATGCCGGGCCGAGCGGGGTCAGTGGCCGGGGTCGTCGGAGTCCTTGCGATCGCCGGGACGCACGGGGCTGGTGCCGCCCAGCTGGGTCGGGGTCAGCCTGTCGTGCTCCTGGCGGGGCACCTCGTTCGGCTCGCGCTCCTCCATGACCTCGCCGACCGGGCCGCTCTCCGGCAGTCGCGGCTGTTCCTCGGGGCGCGGCGGCCGGGCTTCGGCCGCCTTCGAACGCCGTCCCCAGACGACGGCCGCGATGAGGACGACCACCACGACAAGACCCACCACGGGCAGGATGACGCCGGTCAGGCCGGGAGATGAAGCAAGGTCCCAATGCGTCGAGTTCATGCCGGTCGAGTGCCCCGAACCCCTGCGGTCATTCAGTTCTCGGCAGGACACGGAACGCGGGCTTGTCGTCCTCCACCTCCACCCGCACCCGGTCGCCCGACGCCAGTGCGCCGTCGAGGAGGAGCCGGGACAGCTCGTTGTCGATCTCGCGCTGGATCGTACGGCGCAGCGGCCTGGCCCCGTACTCGGGCTGACGGCCACGGCGGCTCAGCCAGTCGAGGGCCGGCTCGGAGAACTCGATGTCGATGTGCTGGGCGCGCAGCCTGTCGCGGGTCGCGTCGAGGAGCAGTCCGGTGACCTCCCGGAGCTGTTCGTCGGTGAGCCGGTGGAAGACGATCACATCGTCGAGCCGGTTCAGGAACTCGGGGCGGAAGTGCTCGCGCAGGGTGCTCATCGCGCGCTCGCGCGCCGCGGTGTCCGTGGCGCCTTCGTCGGGCGGCCCGAAGCCGAGCGCGCCACGGCCGCCGCTGAGCGCTTCGGATCCCAGGTTGCTGGTCATGACGACGACGGTGTTCTTGAAGTCGACGCGGCGCCCCTGGGCGTCCGTCAGATGCCCTTCGTCCAGCACCTGGAGCAGCAGGTTGAAGACGTCCGGGTGGGCCTTCTCGACCTCGTCGAGCAGCAGCAGCGAGTACGGATGGCGCCGGACCGCCTCGGTCAGCTGGCCCGCGTCCTCGTGTCCGACGTATCCGGGCGGCGAGCCGACCAGCCTGCTGACGGTGTGCCGTTCCTGGTACTCGCTCATGTCGAGCCGCACCATGCGGTCCTCGCTGCCGAACAGCGCCTCGGCGAGCGCCCGCGCCAGTTCGGTCTTGCCGACCCCGGTCGGGCCGAGGAACAGGAAGCTGCCGATCGGGCGGTTGGGGTCGGCGAGCCCGGTACGGGAGCGCAGGACCGCCTCGGACACGGCGGTCACCGCGTCGTCCTGTCCGACGACGCGCGCGTGCAACCGGTCGGCCAGGCCGAGGAGGCGGGTCTTCTCCTCCTCGGTCAGGCTGCTCACCGGGATCCCGGTCTGCCGCGAGACGACCTCGGCGATGTCCTCGGCCGTGACCTCGACGATCCGGCCGTCGCCGGACTGCTCCGTGCTCTCGCCGTCGCGCGTCGCGATCTGCTCGACGATGTCGTTGACGCGGTCGCGGAGTTCGGTGGCGCGCTCGTACTGCTCGGAGGCGACGGCCTGGTCCTTGTCCCTGACGAGCTGTTCGGCCTCGCGTTCCAGATCGCGTACGTCGGGGCCCTTGGTGCGCGAACGCAGCCGTACCCGGGCGCCGGCCTGGTCGATCAGGTCGATCGCCTTGTCGGGCAGGAACCGGTCGGTGATGTAGCGGTCGGACAGCTCGACGGCGGCGACCAGCGCGTCGCCGGTGTAGCGCACCTGGTGGTGCGCCTCGTAGCGGTCCTGCAGCCCCCGCAGGATCTCCACCGTGTCGGCGACGGTCGGTTCGGGGACGAGGATGGGCTGGAAACGGCGGGCGAGCGCGGCGTCCTTCTCGATGTACCTGCGGTACTCCCCCAGTGTCGTGGCGCCGATGACATGCAGCTCACCGCGGGCCAGGGCGGGCTTGAGCATGTTGCTCGCCTCCATCGACCCGCCCTCGGAGCCGCCGCCGCCCGCGCCGACGACGGTGTGCAACTCGTCGATGAAGACGATCAGGGCGTCGGAGTGCCCGCGTATCTCCTCGATGATGGCGTTCAGCCGCTCCTCGAAGTCACCCCGGTAGCGGGTGCCGGCGACGACGCCGGACAGGTCGAGCGAGATGACCCGCCTGCCGAGGAGCGTGTCGGGGACGTCCCCGTCGGTGATGCGCTGGGCCAGGCCCTCCACGATCGCCGTCTTGCCGACCCCGGCGTCCCCGATGAGCACCGGGTTGTTCTTGCCCCTGCGGGACAGCACCTCGATCGTCTGCTCGATCTGCTCCTCACGCCCGATGACCGGGTCGATGCGGCCGTTGCGCGCGAGGTCGGTGAGGTCGCGGCTGTACTTGTCGAGGGTCGGGGTGTCCTGGCCGTGCCCGGACGGCTGTTCCTGGCCGGCGGGCGCACCGGGCCACGGCTGGGCTCCGATGCCGTGCGCGCCCCCGCTCTCCGTCGTGGCCTGTCCGCCGAGGCGCAGCACGTTGAGGATGCGGCCGGCTGCCGAGTCGGGGTTGGCGGCCAGCGCTCCCAGGACGTGTTCAGGACCGATGTAGGAGGCGCCGGTGGCGCGCGCCAGCTCGTGGGCGCCGAGAAGCGCGCGCTTGACGGCGGGGGTGGCGGCGACGGTCGACTGCTGCGGCCCCGAACCCGCCGTGCGGTCGATGTCTGCTGCCAGCGCGTCGGGATCCGCCCCCGCCTGCTGGAGCAGCGCCCGCGTCGGCTCGGTCGCCAGTGCGGCGCGCAGCAGGTGCTCCGTACCCAGCTCCGTACTGCCGTGCCGCGCCGCGTACGTCGCGGCCGTGGCCACCAGCTCGCGGGCCGGCTCGCTCATCAGCCGGGCGATGTCGGCGCGCTCCGGTATCGAGTGCGGCCCACCGCCCTGGCCTGACGAACCGCCGAGGAAGCGGGCCAGGAAATCGCCGAACGAGTCCGGGCCGCCGGGGCCCTCCGGACCCATGAATCCGCTGCTCATGTGCGTCCGTTCCGCGGTCGCGACGGGTCGGTGCCGCGACCAGCTGAGCTGTCGGGGTCTTGGCCGGCTCTGGCGCGTCTTCGGCGGCTCCACGCCCCACCGGCGCCGGGCTCCCCCGGCGAACGGGGTTGCGGTACCGGCATGGCCGCTTACCGTCGGACACACGGACCGAATCGTGTCGGCCGCACCAGGCTGACCGTGCCCTTCCACCTTCGCACCAGACGACGGCCTGCGCCGTCCGAGAGGATCCGCTGTGGCCGACGAGCCCGACAAGCTGGGGCGGTACCGCGACAAGCGGCACTTCGGCGCGACCGACGAGCCGCGCGGTGCGGACGCGCCGTCCGGGGACGATCCGTCGTTCGTGATCCAGATCCATGACGCAAGCACCATGCACTTCGACTTCCGGCTGGAGGTGGACGGTGTGCTGAAATCCTGGTCGGTGCCGAAGGGACCGCCCGCTGAGCCGAGCGAAAAGCGGCTGGCCGTGCCCACGGAGGACCATCCGCTGGAGTACCGGGAGTACGAGGGTGTCATCGCCGGTGGCCAGTACGGCGCGGGCGCGGTCATCGTCTGGGACCAGGGCACCTACCGGCCGCTCGGGGACGGCGGGGACCCGGACTCCTTCCGGCGCGCGCTGGAGCACGGGCACGCGTCGTTCCGGCTGTACGGGACGAAGCTGCGCGGCGCTTTCGCCCTCACCCGGTTCCGGGACGGGACGGGTCCGGAGAAGGAGGCCTGGCTGCTGGTGAGGAAGAAGACCGGCACCGACGGCGCCCCGCACGGCTCGGCCGCGCCCGACCCGCGGCGGGCCCGCTCGGCGCGTACCGGCAGGACGCTGCACCAGGTGGCCGAGGAGACGGCGCGGGAGCGGGACGAGGAGTGACGCCCGCACCACCGGACGGCAACGGCGCCGCCCGCCACGGCGCGCCCCGTCTCAGGGCGTGTCCCCCTCCCAGTCCCAGCGGCGCGGATCGCTGGGCCGGGGTCCGTACAGGGCCCGTCCGCCGGCCCCGTACGCGCCTATCTCCGTCGGCAGTGCGCTGCCTTCCCACAGCTGCTGGTCCGTCCACCCCGTGACGTCGAGCAGCAGCCCGTCCAGCGGACCCGCGACCAGTTCCCGGTAGACATGGCCCGGTTTCGGCCCCGGATCGGGGTCCTCGTGGTCGGCGCCGTAGACGCGCCGCCGCATCAGTTCGTCCATGGCGTTCAGGATTCCACCCGCCACTGACAACGCCTCCGAGCACGGACAACTCGCCTGGTCAGGGCGGCAACCGGTCAGGACGGGCGGCGGTAGACCGTGATCGAGTGGCCGACCTCGTCGATCGGCTCGCTGCTCCTGATCAGTGCCGCCAGCCGGCCTTCGGCCTTGGCGACCGACGAGTCCGAGACGACGAGCAGTCCGCGCACCTCGTCGGGGGGTGTGCGGCGCGGGTCGGAGGCTTCGATGCCGTAGAAGGACGGCACGCCGCTGCCCTTGTAGACGAGCCAGATCCGCTCGCCCGGATACCGCTCGCGCAGCCGGTCGGCGAGCCGGCCCAGGTCCTGGCCCCAGTCGACGTTCGAGTCGTGCAGCCGCAGATGGGTCTCGGCAGGACCGCCGAACGCCTCGTTGGAGTACGGCAGGTAGTACGGGAACGTACGCAGCGAACTGACCACGGCGAACAGGACAGCCGCCCAGACGGCGACCTGCGCCCACCGCAGCCGTACGACCGTCACACCGGCGGCGGCCACGGCCAGGAACATCGGCAGGAAGATGACGTAGCGCGTGCCGAAGTCCCGCGCCCCGGTCATGGCCACCGCCAGCAGCAGGGCGGCGGGGACGAGGACGTACGGCACGGCGGGCCGCAGCCGGCCCGACCGCAGCAGCGCCGCCGCACCGGCCGCCCACAGGGCGAGCAGTCCGAGCGGCGTCTTCACCAGCAGCGCTGCCGGGACGTAGTACCAGAGATTGCCCTGGTAGTGCCTGCCGAAGAGGAACCCGCCGAACGTGGTGTCCTCGAAGCCGAACTGGACGCGCAGACCGTCCCGGTACGGTTCCGGCAGCGGCAGCAGGTCCACGGCGAGTCCGCGCAGCCCGTGGACGGCCGGCACGTCCCCGGGTGTCGTCCAGCGCAGCCGGGGGTCGACGGCGAGATAGCTCACCCACACCACGGCGAGAGCGAGGACCGCGACACCGGCCGCCGCAGCCACGCCGTACGCCAGGATCCGCGCCGCTCCGGGCCGGTCCGGGTCCTGCGACCGGCGGCCCCGCCACACCGACAGGACGACGAGGAGCAGCAGCACCGGCACGGCGGGCAGTGCGCTCATCTTCGTGGCCGCCGCCGCGCCGATCGCGAGCCCGGCGAGCGGCAGGTAGCGGTACGGCCGCAGCCGCGCCCGCCACAGCAGCCATACCGACGTCAGCAGGAAGGCGGCCGCCGGTACGTCGAGGGTGGCCAGCGATCCGTGCGCGATCAGGTCGGGCGAGAACACGTACAGCGCGAGCGCCAGCAGCCCGCCGACGGGACCGGTGAGATCACGCGCGAAGGCGAGAACGACCAGTCCGAAGAGCAGGGTCAGCGCGATCACCGGCAGCCGCGCCAGCAGCATCAGCCGCCAGGGGTCGTTGCCCGATTCGTACAGCAACCGTCTTCCGAGCGCCGTCTGGTCGCCCGTGAAAGCCGGATCGAGGTGGGGACGGGCGAAGGCGGTCCCGGCCGCGATGATCAGCTTGCCCAGCGGCGGGTGTTCGGGGTTGTACCGGAGGCTGTGCTGCTGTGCGTAGACCACCGCTGTGCCGACGTAGACCGGTTCGTCGATGGTCGGGGTCTGCTCGACGGCGGTGGTGACCATCGCCACGGCCATCCCGGCGAGCAGCACGCACACGGCGAGCGGCAGCCGCCACCGGCCGAGCCACCGCGGCCGGCCGAACCGGTGCCACGGGTACGCCTGTTGCGTCATGTCCACGCGCTCCGGCCGACATCCGCACAGCACCGGCACTGTGCCTGACCGCAGATCATGCCACGACCGCCCGTCCGACGGATCGGGGACCGCCCGCCCGGCGGATCAGGCGCGCGTTGCCTTCACCGCGCCTGATCGGTAAGGTCGGTGTGTCTCTGTTGTCTCCGATCGAGGTGGACGTTGCGCATCTGAGGTTCGCGATCATCACGCCGTGCGGCTCCCGCCGTACGCCTGTCACGCCGCTGCGGCTCTGCCCGCCGCGTGACCCCGCGTGGATGCGACCTCGGTGCCATGACCGGTCCGCCCTTCTTCAGGGGACCGTCACACCTGCCTCTCCCGGTTCGGTCGCCGCGTGGTGCTCGCATACGAAGCCCCCCGTCCACCGCGCTTGCGACTGCGAGAACCATCATGGCGACACCCATCACATCCGGCGCTTCCGTGACCTGCTCCGCCCTGTCCTACCGATGGGCGGACGGCACGGGCGTCTTCGACGGACTCAACCTCTCCATCGGCCGTGGCCGTAACGGTCTGGTCGGTGACAACGGCTCCGGCAAATCCACCCTGCTGCGGCTGCTGGCCGGTCAACTGCGCCCCTCTCAGGGGTCGGTGACCGTGGCGGGGAGCCTGGCGTACCTTCCGCAGAACCTCACCCTCGACACGGCCATGCGCGTCGACCAGGCCCTGGGCATCGCCGAACGTCGGTCGGCGGTACGCGCCGTCGAGGCCGGGGACGTACGCGACGAGCACTTCGAGACGATCGGCGACGACTGGGACGTCGAGGAGCGGGCCCTGGCGACCCTGGGCTCGCTCGGCCTCGACGAGGTCGAACTGGACCGTACCGTCGGCGAGATGTCCGGCGGCGAGACCGTGCTGCTGCGGCTGGCCGCGCTGCTGCTGGAGCGCCCTGACGTGCTGCTGCTGGACGAACCGACCAACAACCTCGACCTGTTCGCGCGCCGCCGACTCTACGAGGCCGTGGACTCGTGGCGTTCGGGCGTCCTGGTCGTCGTCAGTCACGACCGGGACCTGCTCGAACGTGTCGACCGGATCGCCGAGCTGCGCTCCGGGTCGGTCAGCTGGTACGGGGGCGGCTGGTCGGCGTACCAGGAGGCGCGGGCCACCGAACAGGAGGCGGCGGGGCGGACGTTGCGGTCGGCCGAGGCGGACGTACGGCGGCAGAAGCGCGAGTTGGAGGAGACCCAGGTGAAACTGGCCCGCCGGCAGCGGAACAACAAGAAGATGGACGGCCAGCGGCGGGCATCCAGGATCGTCGCCGGCGAGCTGAAGCGGTCCTCGCAGGAGTCGGGCGACAAGCTGCGCGGGGTGCACGAGGACAGGCTCAACGAGGCGCGTGAGCGCCGCGAGGAAGCGGCGGACGCGGTCCGCGCCGAGGCGGAGATCCGGGTGAGTCTGCCGCACACCGCGGTCCCGGCAGGCCGTACCGTCCTGAGCCTGCGTGACCTGCGGCCCCGGTTCGGCAAACTCGTCTCGGGCGATCTGGAGGTGCACGGGCCCGAGCGCATCGCCCTTGTCGGGCGCAACGGCGCGGGCAAGACCACGTTGCTGCGCACGCTCACCGGCGAGCTGGCCCCGGTGTCCGGTGAGGCCAGGACGTTCGTGCCGCTGCGCTTCCTGCCGCAGCGGCTCGACGTGCTGGACGACGAGCTGAGCGTCGCGGCCAACGTGGCCCGGCTGGCGCCCGGTGTCACCGACAACCACATCCGCTCACAGCTCGCCCGCTTCCTCTTCAAGGGGGCGCGCGCGGAACAGCCGGCCGGCACCCTGTCCGGCGGCGAGCGCTTCCGCGCCGCGCTCGCCGCGATGATGCTGGCGGCCCCGGCGCCCCAGCTGCTGATGCTGGACGAGCCGACCAACAACCTCGACATGGCAAGCGTGCGTCAGCTGACGAGCGCGCTCGGCTCGTACGAGGGCGCTCTGCTGATCGCGGGGCACGACCTGGCGTTCCTGGAGTCGATCGGCGTCACCCGCTGGCTGCTGCTCGCGGAGGATCTCCAGGATGTCGCCGCCGACGAGGTGCGGGACCTGCTCTGACTCCCGTACCGGCGCGTGGTGGTGGGCCCGCTGCCCCGGTCGACCGCCCCGGTCAGCCCAGGCCCGCCATCAGCTCGGCGAACGCGGCGGAGGCGCGTCCTGATGTGAACAGCCGCTCCAGTCTGGCGCGCGCCATGCGTCCGCGGAACGGGCCGACGCGTGAGGTGTCGCCGGAGTCGTGCAGCATCTCCGTCATCCAGTGCGAGAACTCCTGGTAGTTCCAGGACCGTTCGACACACACCTGGGAGTAGGCGGCCAGCGCCGCGCCGTCGCCCCGGACGAAGTCCCCGACGGCGCGGGCGAAGACGTCGGCCTCGTACAGCGCGAGGTTCATGCCCTTGGCGCCCATGGGTGAGATGACATGGGCGGCGTCGCCCAGCAGGAAGAGCCGGCCGTGGCTGATCGGTTCACGCATGACGCTTCTGAGCCGGAAGACCTCCAGGTCGTTGATGGGTCCTCCGGCCAGATCCGCCCGGCCGAGCCGGGCGCGCAGCTGGTCCCAGATCCTGTCGTGCGGCCAGTCCGCCACCTGGTCGTCCGGGGAGCACTGGACGTAGAAACGGCTGGCGTGCGGGCCGCGCGGGAAGTGGGCGGCGTAGCCGTGCGTACTCACCGCGAGCAACGGACGGGCCGGGGGCGGGGCTTCGGCCAGGACGGTGAGATGGGCGACGCCGTGGTCGTACGGATACGTCAGCTGGCTGCCCTCGGGCATGGCCTGCCGGGACACGCCCCGGTCGCCGTCACAGCCCGCGACGAAATCGGCGGCGAGCGAGTGCGACACGCCGTCCGCGTCACGGTAGGTGACGGTGGGCCGCTCGCCGTCGATCCCGGACAGCGCCACCGCAGCCGCCTCGAACCGCAGGTCCCCGCCGCCCTGGAGATACCTGGTGGCGAGCCGCTTGACCAGGACCTGTTGGGGGCAGAGCCGCGCCTTCACGCCGTCGCCGATGTCGCCCTCGTCGATGAAGCGGCTGCGGCCGTCGACCCGTACCTCCAGGACCCCGTCGAACGGGATCCCGCCCAGTACCTCGTCCGCCAGTCCCCATTCCTGGAACATCCGCACCGCGCTCGTGTCGACGATGCCGGCGCGCTGTCTGCCCTCGACGTAGGAGCGGGACTGCCGCTCCAGCACGACGGTCCGGATGCCTGACGTCTGCAACAGCACCGCGGCGGTGAGGCCCGCAGGGCCCGCCCCGACGACCACGACCGTGAACCCGTCGCCCAACTCCTCGGTCACGCGCTCTCCTCAATCCGCCGGATGACCCAACGTAGAGCACCGGAAGGGGAGATGGCGGGCGTCCGATTTTCCGGGTTGCCGTATCCCGGCGAACACGCGGTCAGTAGCCTCGTGCGCAGCGCCCTGTCCACGATCCCGCCGGACGCCTTGCCGGCCCGACCACCTGGAGACACCGACCGTGACCGAGACCGCCCGGCCCTCCTGGGCACCGGAGGACGTCGACATCACCAAGCCCAACGCCTCACGGATATACGACTACTTCCTCGGCGGCTCGCACAACTTCGAGGTCGACAGGGCGGCGGCCAGAGCGGCTGTCGAGGCCATGCCTGGGATCCCGGCGATCGGCCGCGCCAACCGGGCGGTCATGCACCGCGCGCTGCGGTTCGCCACGGACCGGGGCATCAGCCAGTTCCTCGACATCGGTTCGGGCATCCCGACGTTCGGCAGTGTCCACGAGGCGGTCCAGCGGGCCCGGCCCGACGCCCGTGTCGTCTACGTCGACAACGACCCCGTCGCCGTCACGCACAGCCGCGCGGTACTGGCGGGGAACGACAACGCCACCATCGCCAACGCCGACCTGCGTGACCCCAGCTCCGTCCTCGACCACCCGGAGACCCGCCGGCTGCTGGACTTCGACCGGCCCGTCGCGCTCATGCTGGTCGCGATCACGCACTTCCTGCACGATGGCGACCGGCCCACCGAGATCATCGCGGCCCTGCGCGACGCGCTGGCGCCCGGGAGCGTCGTCGTCATCACGCACGCCACGCTGGAGAACGGGCCGACTCCCTCCGGCCAGGAGGCTGTTCAGCAGATCTACCGCCGCACGACGACCCCCCTGATCATGCGCTCGGCCACCGAACTGGAGCCGTTCTTCGCGGGCTTCGACCTCGTGGACCCCGGCATCGTGCCACTCCCCCACTGGCGCCCCGACACCCCGGACGACGACCTCGACCCGGCCACCCTGCACGGCCTGGCGGGTGTCGGCGTCAAACCCTTACGGCTCCGGCGAGGCGTCAGCCGCGGACGAACCTGAGATGCACGTTGTCCCAGGAGCTCAGCGCCGAGACGTCCCCGCCCAACGCGCCCTGGAGGCGCGGGAAGTAGGCGGCGAGGCACTCCTCGTACGTCAGCCTCCCCGCGACGAGGGACGCCGCCGCTTCGAGCAGTTCCGGCAGGGCCCCGGTCACCCGCTCGCGCGTCATCGACGCCTCGCGCGGCCCGCTGCCGTCGCTGTCGGCCGCCACCACGTGCGTGGCGCCGCCGAACGCGGGGAACCGCGAGGTGTCGGGGACGAGTGAGTGGAACGGGACGCCGTTGTGGAAGTACTCGAAGTGCGGCCCTCCCGACAGCGTGAGCCACGGCGTGCCCACGGCGAGCGCGGCGAAGCCGAATCCCGAGTGTGGGGAGAGCAGCAGCGCCGCCCGCTGTACGAGGGCGAGTTGCACGAGCAGGGGTAGGTCGTAACCGTCCACGGCGCCGACCGCCGCCATCAGCGCCGCGACCTCGGCGCGCGGCATGGCGCTGGAGCGGCGCCCGTGCGCGCCTGCGGTCTTCCCGACCAGGACGATGACCGCCTGCGGCCAGGCGGCGCGCAGTTCGCGCAGCATCAGCAGCCATGAGCCGGTGGAGGGGTACGCCTCGCGGTTGCCGCCGCCACTGGTCAGGACGGCCAGGACCGGAGTCCCCGCGGATACCGCGCCGAGGACGTCATGTGCCGCTCGCCGCGCGTCCTCCGGCAGCTTCAGTCGCAGTGGGTGCTCAGGGAGGTGGCTGAGACCCGGGGCGTCCCTGGGCGTGCCGAAGTACGCGGCGGCGGCGGCCGACAGACGTGCCAGTTGGGGGAACGCGGCCTGGTTGGCCGGGTCGTCCCGCATGTAGCAGCGGTAGGTCCACCGCCAGTCCGGTGGGACGGCGGCGAAGACGTCGTCCGGGAGGGACGTGCCCGCCACGTCGTAGTCGACGGTGTAGTGGGCGGCCAGGAAGTCGCAGCAGTCGGCGAGTTCCACCGGCGCGCGGCGATGCAGTGCCAGGGAGACCGGCAGGTGCGGGTACGCGGCGGCGTAGGCGCCGGCGATCTGCAGGCCCTCGATCACATGGCCGACGGGCGGGAACGTGGCCCAGTCCACCAGCAGGTGGCCGGTCCCTGACGCGTGCGGGGTCATCGTGAAGTCTCCGGACGGAACTGCCCGCGCGGGCGCGGGACATGACGGTGTGCCTCATGCGCCGTCCGTGGCGGCGCACGCCGCCACCGGGAGATCACTTCACGGCAGAGACCGTACCAATCCCCTCGCCGTTTACGCCGCCGATTCCAGGTTCAGCAGGATGGACTTGGCGTCGGGGCCGCCCGCGTAGCCGCCCAGTGTGCCGTCGCTGCGCAGTACGCGGTGGCAGGGGACGACCACGGGGAGCGGGTTGGTCGCGCAGGCCGTGCCGACCGCCCGTACCGCCTTGGGATTGCCGACGAGGCGGGCCACTTCCGCGTAGCTCTGGGTGTGGCCGTAGGCGATGTCAGGGAGGTGGCGCTGGACGAGCTGCCGGAAGCCCTTGGAGAGCGCCAGGTCGAGGGGGAGGTCGAAGGCCTGCCTCGCGCCGTTGAAGTACTCGTCGAGTTCGCGGGCCGCCGCGTCCAGGCGGCGTGGCGCGCGCAGCACACGGGGGCTCAGCCGGGTGGTCAGGGTGTCGAGGACCTTGTCGTGGTCCTCGACGGCGTAGGCGACCCTGACCAGGCCCTTCTCGGTGGCCGCGAGCAGCAGCGGGCCGACCGGGGTGTCGACGGTGGTGTAGGCGACGTCGAGGATCCCGTCGCGTGCCGCCGCCTCTTCGAGTTTGCCGTGCAGTCTGCTCAGCCTCTCCGGGCCCGCGGAGACGCCGGCGCGGGCGAGCAGGGCCGCGGTGTCGTCGTCCGGTGTGCCGTTGGCGTCGTTGGTGTCGTTGGTGACGTCGGTGTCGTTGGTGTCGTTCATGGGGTGACTCCTTTCGCGTGGGTGCCGGCGAGGGTGGTTCTCAGTGCCTTGATGCCGTCCGAAGCGGCGCGGCGTACCGCGTCCGGCGTGCCTCCGACGAGGGAGGCGACGTCGCGGTACGGCAGGCCGGCGAAGTGGTGGTAGGCGACCGCCTGCCGCTGTTTGGACGGAAGTGCCTTGACCGCGTCCCACAGGTCGGGGTCCGCGGCGTCAGGCAGTCCGCTGGTCGAGGGACGGTCGGGCAGTTCGTCCACGGGGATCGCGTGCCGGGCGCGGGCGCGGGTGATGTCGACGGCCTTCCGGTGGGCGATGGTGACCAGCCACGCCTCGACGTTCGCGTCCTCCGACAGCTCCGGGTAGGCGCGCATCGCGGCGAGGAAGGTCTCCGACCAGGCGTCGTCGACGTCGTGGACGCCGACGACCGCCCGGCACACGCGGAGCACCGTGTCCGCGTGTTCGGTGACGACCTGTTCAAAGGGTTTCATGATGTCCGTTCAGAACAGCCGCGCGGCCTTCGCCGTCTCGGGTTCTTCGAGTTCGAGCAGGAACTGCTTGCGCTTGAGTCCGCCGGCGAACCCGGTGAGCTTCCCGTTGCTGCCGACGACCCGGTGGCAGGCCACGATGATGGAGAGCGGGTTGTGGCCGACGGCCTGTCCCACCGACTGGGCGAGTGCCTTGTCGCCGAGTCGCTCGGCGAGCTGGCCGTAGGTGACGGTCTCGCCGTACGGGATCTCGCGGAGCAGCGCCCAGACGCGCTCCTGGAACGGCTCCCCGTCGGTCGCCGTCGGCAGGTCGAACGAGGACCGCTCACCGGCGAGGTACTCGCGCAGCTGGGTCGCGGCGGCCGTGAGCAGCGCGTCGTCCTCGACGGCGGTCAGCGGGCCCAGGCTGCCCTCCGGCGGCAGGTACCAGTGGTGCGGGAAGTAGAGACCCACGATGGCGTCCCCCGACGCCGCCACCGTCAGCTCGCCGAGCGGGGTGTCCACGATCGCGTGGCGCGTGTCCATGGTTCCGGTCTCCTCTGCTGCGTTTTCGCCGTCACAGGGAAGACGCGCGAGGTACGCGAAATGTGAGGTCCCGTCTGACGCTTCGGTTCAGACCCCGGACGCCGTGCCGGCGCGCAGGCTGTCCATCACCAGTCCGAGCATGTGCCGCGAGCGTGCCTCCCAGTCGGCGTCGAGGTCGATCCGCCACAGGAAGCCGACCAGCAGCAGTACTTCCTCGGCGTCGACGTCCTGCCGGATCTCCCCCGCTTCCTTGCCGGCGTCCAGCAGGAGCGCGATGGCTCCGACGACCGGTCCGTACCCTTCGCCCGCCAGCTGGGCCCGCGTGACCGTGTGCAGCGCGCCGGCGAGGCCGTGCTTGATCCGCCCGTACGCGGCGAGCCGGTCGAACCACCGGCGCAGCGCCTCGGCCGGCGGGTGCGCGGCGAGCAGCGCGGGGGCGGCTTCGACGAGTTCGGTTACGTCATGGCGGTGCACGGCGAGCACCAGGGCCTCCCGGTTCGGGAAGTGCCGGTAGAGGGTCCCCTGGCCGATCCCGGCCAGTTTGGCGATGGACTGGAGCGACGCATCGCCGCTCGTGGCCAGGGCGGTGCGCGCGGCCTCCAGGATCCGGGCGCGGTTCTGCTCGGCGTCGGCGCGCAGGCCGGACCGGGGCGTGCGCGCCTCCTGCTGCCTCTCGGCCATGGGCTCTCCTCCGTACGACATCACCGACTGGCTAATCGGACACATGTCCGCTACGGTTCACGGAGTAGCCGGACACATGTCCGCTTCGAGGCTACCGCGTATCGCGGGCCTGTTCATGGACCTGTTCACCAATCTGTTCACAGAGGACCACATCATGTCGGAGATCAAGGACAAGGTCATCGCCGTCACCGGCGCCACCAGCGGCATCGGCGAGGCCACCGCGCTGCTGCTCGCCCGGCGCGGCGCGAAGGTCGTGCTCGGCGCGCGCCGCCCGGAGCGGCTGGCGGCGCTGGCCGCCCGTATCGCCGCCGAGGGCGGTGAGGCCGCCCACACCGTCACGGACGTGACGCGCCGCGCCGATCTGGCGGGCCTCGTCGCGCTGGCCCGCGAACGGTACGGGAAACTCGACGTACTCGTCAGCAACGCCGGCATCGGGCCGGTCTCCGCCCTGGACGACCTGCGTGTCGACGACTGGGACGCGATGATCGACGTCAATGTCAGGGGCGTCCTGCACGGCATCGCCGCCGCGCTGCCGGTCTTCCGCGGCCAGGGCTTCGGGCAGTTCGTGCACACCGCGTCCACGGCCGCGTACCGCACGGTGCCGAAGCAGGCCGTCTATTCGGCCACGAAGGTCGCGGTCCGGGCGATCTCCGACGGGCTGCGCCAGGAGGCGGGGCCCGATGTGCGGGTGTCGGTCGTCTCCCCCGGCTTCGTCAGGACGGACTTCACGGATTCCGTGCCCGACCCCGAGGTACGCGCCCAGCTGGCGGCCTCGAAGGAGGCGTTCGCCATCCCGCCGGACGCGATCGCGCGCGCCGTCGCCTTCGCCGTCGAGCAGCCCGCCGACGTCGATGTGAACGAGATCGTCGTCCGTCCCACGGCGCAGGGGTGACCGCCTCCGGCTATCGGCCGGATCGGCGATACTGGAGGGTGCGCCGGACGCTGTCCGACGCTTGAGGTAAGGAGAGACGACATGACGGATTCGACCGAGCGCGCGGTTCTCGCCGGCGGGTGCTTCTGGGGCATGGAAGACCTGATCCGCAAGTACCCCGGCGTTGTCTCCACCCGGGTCGGTTACACCGGTGGCGATGTGCCGAACGCGACCTACCGCAACCACGGGACGCACGCCGAGGCGATCGAGATCATCTTCGATCCGGCCCTGACGTCCTACCGCACCCTGCTGGAGTTCTTCTTCCAGATCCACGACCCGACGACGCTCAACCGCCAGGGCGGCGACATCGGGACGAGTTACCGGTCCGGCATCTACTACACGAACGACGAGCAGAAGCGGGTGGCCGAGGACACCATCGCCGATGTGAACGCGTCCGGGCTCTGGCCGGGGCAGGTAGTGACCGAGGTCGCCCCGGTCGGTGACTTCTGGGAAGCCGAGCCGGAGCACCAGGACTATCTGGAGAAGTACCCGGAGGGCTACACCTGCCACTTCGTCCGGCCCAACTGGAAGCTGCCGAGCCGCAAGGACGCGAGCGCCGCTTCCCACTGAGCCAGGGGCTTCCCGTTGAGCCAGGGGCCGGCGCCCGGGGGCCGGGGGCCGTGCCCGACGGCCCCACGGCGCGGCCCGGCGCTCAGCCGAGGCTGAGGGGCGTTTCCTTGTCCCGCAGCGCCGCGACGACGGTCGCGTACATACGGTTCTTGATCGTCCCGAGCGTGCGGCCGTCCTTGGCGGTCTGGCTCCGGGCGATCTCGACGGCCGCCGCGCGTACGGCGTCCTCGTCCGCCGTACGGTCGACGATCCCCGCGGCGAGCGCGTCGCCGCCGCCGTAGCGGCGGCCGGTGACCATGGACTCGTGTGCCGTCTGCGGGGTCAGCCGGGCCTGGATGAGTGCGGACATGCCGACGCTGAACGGGATGTTGATGTCCGCCTCGGGCAGGCACCAGTAGCCCCGGTCGGCGCGCATCACCCGGAAGTCGTGGGCGAGCGAGAGCATCGCGCCGGCGGCGAAGGTATGTCCCTGCAGGGCCGCCACGGTCACCATCGGCAGGGTCAGCAGCCGGACGAACAGCTCCTGTACGTCGGTGACGTACTCGCCGGCCTGTTCGCCGTGCGCGAGCAGCCAGTCGAGGTCCAGGCCGTTGGAGAAGAACTTGCCGGTGGCCGCCGTCACCAGGGCGCGCGGCCCCTCCGCCTTCTCCACCTGGTCCAGCAGGGCGTTGACCTCGGTGAGCCAGTCCGGGTGGAAGCGGTTCTCGGTGTCTCCGAGATCCAGTACGAAGACATCGTCCACACGGTCGAGAGTGGGCATGACTACTCCTTCGAAGTGTGCCGGGCGAGTTGGGCCGGCGGGCCGACACGATCGACCCTACCCGACGGTAACTATGCGGTGGGGCTGACCGTCGGACTCCGTTTTGAGTAGCGGTACTCATGCCCCGTCCGCGCCGTACCGCCAGGGTGAGGGCCGGGGTATCGACCGGTGAACTGGGGGACGGCATGGGGAAGTTCTTGGGCGCGCTGCTGGTGGTCGCACTGACCGCCGGGGCGCTGGCCGCGGCGTACGCGGCCGGCGCCCCGCTGCCGGCACTGCTCACCGCCGGGGCGGGCGCGCTGTGTCTGCTGTGGCTGCTCGTACTGCTGACCGTCCCGTGGAACCTGTACTTCCGGGCACATGCGGTGCTTGCCGAGATCGGGGTGAGCCGCGAGAAGGGCCTGGAGATCTCGCCCGAGCGCGACGCCGAGGCCGCCCGGATCGCGCGGCTGATGCTGCGGGCCGCCGTGGCGGGACATGTGCTGACGGCCGGTGTCGTCGTCGCGGTCACGGCGGCGACCGGCGGGGCGACGGGCTACTGGTTCGCCGGCTTCTGCCTGTTGAGCACGGTCTTCCGGCCCGCCGGCGCCTACTTCGGCCAACTGCGCGGGCGGCTGCGCACGCTGCTGACGGACGTCACGTATCCCCGCGACGACGTGCTGGAACTGCGCAAGCAGGTCGGGCGGACGGAGAGCGGGATGAAGGTCCTGGAGGACAAGGCCGAGGAGCAGTACCTCGCGCTCGCCGAACTGCGGCGCTCCGTCGATGCGTTGGGTGCCTCCGTATACGCGCGCGCCGACGAGGCCGACCGGAAGATCGTGCTGCTGGGGCGGGAGTTCGAGGCCACGGTGAACCGGCTGACGGACAACGAGGAGATCATCACCGGCATCAAGGCCTTTCTGCGCCTGCTGCGGGCGGGCGACGCCGTTCACACGGCCACCGACACCGGCGGCTGAACGGCGAGCGCCGCGATCAGGGCGCTGCGGGTTTCCGCTCGGTGATACCCGCGCCCGGCCGGCCGACTCGCCCCGTTATCCGGGGGTAGACGACGAACCGGTGCAGCGGATCGAGGAGGAGCACGGTGGGCGACATGTCGATGAAGGCAGTGGGGTGGGCGCAGTCCTTCCCCATCTCGGGAGGGGTGCAGGCGGGCCGTAACTGGGCGCGCGCGCACCTCGACTCGCTGCCGTGGACCGCGGAAGCGCCCGACACGGTGGACGACGTGCTGCTCACCGTCTCGGAGCTGATCACGAACGCGCATGTGCACGCACGGAGCACCGCGCAGCTGATCCTGGCCTGGGACAACACCTGTCTGCATGTGAGCGTGCACGACTCGGGTGACGCGGTGCCCGCGCCCCGGTCGTCCGAGGAGCTGGCCACGTCGGGGCGGGGGCTCACCATCATCGACGCGCTCGCCGACAGCTGGGAGACGCACGCGCAGAGCGACGGCAAAACCGTCACGGCCTGCTTCTCCCCGCCGGGATATCCGGCACCGCACGCCCAGGACGGCTTCGGCCGGTCCGCCGACACTGCCTAGACAGGGTCCGCGGCCGGGCGGTCCGCCCCGGGCGGGGTGCGGTACGTACCGGTCAGACCGTGCCGGACGCGGTGATCGTGACCTTGGCCTTGGGGGCGCCCGAGCGGGTGCCGAGCGCCTCGATCTTGCGGATCAGGTCCTGGCCCTCGACGGCCTCGCCGAAGACGACGTGCTTGCCGTCCAGCCAGCTCGTCACCACGGTTGTGACGAAGAACTGCGAGCCGTTGGAGTCCGGGCCGCTGTTGGCCATCGACAGCAGGAACGGCCTGTCGTGCTTGAGCTGGAAGTTCTCGTCCGGGAACTTCTGCCCGTAGATGCTCTTGCCGCCGGTGCCGTTCCCTGCGGTGAAGTCGCCGCCCTGCAGCATGAACTCGGGGATGATCCGGTGGAAGGACGAGCCCGCGTAGCCGAATCCCTGCTCGCCCGTGGCCAACGCGCGGAAGTTCGCCGTCGTCTTCGGCACCACGTCGTCGAACAGCTGGAAGACGATCCGCCCGGAGGGCTCGTCGTTGATGCTGATGTCGAAATAAACATTGCTGGTCATGCTCGCAATCCTGCCATCCTGGGACAGCCGTTGACCGCGCAGGGTCGTTCACCGCGTGTCCGCGGCCCCCGCCGCCGGGCCGACAGGCCGGGAACCGGGTCCTGACCTACGCTGACTCGGGGGAGCCCTTTTCCGTTCCGGTCGACACACCCCGGAGGACCCATGGCTGTCCGGCACCAGTTGATCAAACGGCCTCCGGCCGATGTGTGGGCCGTGCTCGCGGACGGCTCGCGCTACGCGGACTGGGTGGTGGGCACCTACAAGTCCCACCCGGTGGACGACGCTTGGCCCGCCCTCGGCTCGAAGATCGAGTATCTGGTACGGCTCGGCCCGTGGCAGGCGAGCGGCCACACCGTGGTACGCCGCCACGAACCGCCCCAGCGGCTCGAACTGGAAGCCTTCTCAGGACCGCTCGGCACCGCCCGTATCGCCGTCGAGATCAACCCCTGGGGCGAGGACACCCTGGTCGTCGTGGACGAGCACCCGCTGACCGGCCCCGGCGGGTCCCTGCACAACGGCGCCGTCGACGCCCTGATCCAGCTCCGGCACCGCAGCATGCTGCGCCGCCTCGCCGATGTGGTCGAGGGGCTGCCCCGCGGCGCCAGGACAGCCCATGCCTGACGCGGTGGTGATCGGCGCGGGACCCAACGGGCTGGTGGCCGCCAATCTGCTGGCCGACGCGGGCTGGAGCGTGGAGGTCCTGGAGGCGCAGGAGGAGCCCGGCGGGGCGCTGCGCAGCGACCGGGGCGTGCATCCCGACTACATCAGCGACGTCTTCAGCGCCTTCTATCCGCTCGCCGCCGCCTCTCCGGTGATCGCTGCGCTCGCCCTGGAGGCGGAGGGACTGCGCTGGACCCACGCGCCCCGGGTGCTCGCGCATCCGCTGGCGGACGGCCGCTGCGCCGTACTGGACCGCGACCGCGAGTCGACGGCGGAAGGGCTTGAGGCGTTCGGCGCGGGCGACGGGCAGGCCTGGGAGCATCTGTGCCGTATCTGGGACCTGCTGGACGAACCCCTGCTGGAAGCCCTCTTCACACCGTTCCCGCCGGTGCGCGCCGCGGCGCGGCTGGCCGCCCGGCTGCGGGCGGGCGGCGGACTGCGGCTGGCCCGCACCATGGCGCTGCCGGTCCGGCGGCTCGGCGAGGAGGAGTTCACCGGCGAGGGCGGCAGACTGCTGCTGGCTGGCAACGCGCTGCACGCCGATCTCGCCCCGGAGGCGGCGGGCAGCGGCGGCTTCGGCTGGCTGATGTCGATGCTCGGCCAGACACATGGCTTTCCGGTGCCGGTCGGCGGTTCCGGCCGGCTGACCGACGCTCTGGTGCGCCGGCTGGAGCGGCTCGGCGGCGGTGTGCGCTGCGGTGAGCGGGTCACGGAGGTCGTCGTACGCGGTGGCCGCGCCGTGGGCGTACGGACCGCCGGCGGCGAGGGGATCGTGGCCCGCAAGGCCGTCCTCGCGGATGTCGCGGCGCCGGACCTGTACACCCGACTGGTCGACGCGGCGGAGCTGCCGGACCGGGTCTTCGACGACCTGCGCCGCTTCCAGTGGGACTTCGCGACCTTCAAGGTCGACTGGGCGCTGAGCGGCCCGATCCCCTGGACCGCCCCGCAGGCGGCGACGGCGGGGACGGTCCATCTGGCCGACGGGGTCGACGCGCTCACCCGGTTCGCCGCGCAGATCGCCATGGGGCAGGTGCCCGACGCGCCGTTCGCGCTGCTGGGGCAGATGACGACCGCCGACGCCTCCCGGTCACCGGCAGGTACGGAGTCGGCGTGGGCCTACACCCACGTGCCGCACCGGATCAAGGGCGACGCCGGGGAGGACGGGCTCACCGGCAGCTGGGACGAGCGGGAGCGTACGGCCATGGCCGACCGGATCGAGGCGCAGGTGGAGCGGTACGCGCCCGGTTTCCGCGACCGCGTCCTGGCCCGCAGGATCCTCGCGCCGCCCACCCTGGAGTCGCTGGACGCCAATCTGCACGGTGGCGCGCTGAACGGCGGCACCACCAGCCTGCACCAGCAGCTGGTCTTCCGCCCCACGCCCGGCACCGGGCGGCCCGAGACCCCCGTTCGTGGTCTGTATCTGGCGTCCGCGAGCGCGCATCCCGGCGGCGGGGTGCACGGCGCGCCCGGCGCGAACGCGGCACGCGCCGCGCTGCGCACGCACCGGGCGGCAGGCGCTTTCTCGGCGGCGCAGCGTGCCCTCGCCCGGCGTGGCAGGAGCGGTGCGGCCGGTCCCGTACGACCAGGTGCGAAAAGGTAGATATGGATGCCCGTCGGTTGGATCATCTGCTGACGCGGAGTCCCGGCGGGGCACTCATGGTGATTCCGCTGGCACTGATCGTGGTGATCTCCGCCGTGGATGTGCGGTCGCCCGAATACGTCCACCTCGGTCCGCTGCTGGTCATCGCCCCCGCCCTGACCGCTTCCTTCGGCGGGCCGCTGCGTACCGCCATGGTGGGTGGCGCGGCCGTGGCGGCGCAGATCTTCATCGCCGTGTTCCACGGCGGTCTGACCACCGCCAACCATGTCGCGCAGATCATCGCCCTGGCGGTGCTGTCCGCGCTGGTCGTCTTCTTCTGTCATGTCCGGGAGCGGCGCGGCCAGGAGCTGACCAGGGTCAGATCGGTGGCCGAGACGGCTCAGCGGGTGCTGCTGCGCCCGCCGCCGGGTCGGGTCGGACCGCTGCGGGTGGCGTGGCGCTATCTGGCGGCCGAGGACGACACCCAGATCGGTGGTGACCTGTTCGCCGTCACCCGGGCGGGCGGGCGGAACAGCCGGGTGATCATCGGGGATGTGCGGGGCAAGGGCCTCGCGGCGATCGGCGAGGCGTCCGTCGTCCTGGGCGCCTTCCGGGAGGGCGCCCGGCGCTGCCCGGGCCTGCCGGAGCTGGTGGAGGTCATCGAGGAGAGCGTCTGCCAGGACCTGGAGGACGTCAGCGACACGACGGCCGACCCCGGGGAGCACTTCGTGACCGGCCTGCTGCTGCAGATCCCGGACGACGAAGGGCCCGCGGAGATGATCAACTGCGGCCATCCCCCGCCGCTGCTGCTGCGCGACCGGCGCACGACGGTGCTGTACGCGGCCCGGCCCTCGCCACCGCTCGGGCTGTGCGGCCTGCCGGCGCCGGAGCATCACGGAGATGTGTTCGCCTTCGAGCGTGGCGACACGCTGCTGCTGTACACCGACGGCGTCATCGAGGCCCGCTCGCCGGAGGGCGAGTTCTATCCCCTGGCCGAGCGGGTGGCCTCGTTCCCCCCGTCAGGTCCTGAGGCGCTGCTGGAGCGGCTGCACCGCGACCTCGTCGCTCATACGGGCGGCCCGTTGGGCGACGACGCCGCGATGCTCGCCGTCGAACGCGCTTCCTCGGACGTCATACGCCCCTGACGACCGGTGCCTCCAGATGGGGCAGGTGATGGCCGAGGCGTTCGCGCTTGGTCCGCAGATATCTGATGTTCTCGTCGCTCGGGGGCATCAGCAGCGGGACCCGCTCGGCGACCTTGATGCCGTGCCGCAGCAGGGCCTGGCTCTTGCGGGGGTTGTTCGACATCAGCCGTACGGAACTCACGCCGAGGTCGTGCAGGATCCCGGCCGCCACTCCGTAGTCACGGGCGTCCGCGGGCAGTCCCAGGGCCAGATTCGCCTCGACCGTGTCCAGTCCGTCCGCCTGGAGCCGCATCGCCTGGAGTTTGGCCAACAGCCCTATGCCCCGGCCCTCGTGGCCCCGGAGATAGATGAGGACCCCCCGTCCCTCGCGTGCGATGGCGCCCAGCGCGGCGGCCAGTTGGTCCCCGCAGTCGCAATGTCTGGACCCGAAGGCGTCTCCGGTCAGACACTCCGAATGCAGACGGGTGAGCACCCCTTCCGCCGCTCCTTCGGGGTCCTCTCCCCCGACATCGCCGTACACCAGGGCCATTTGCTCATCCGCGCGACAGCTGTCCCGATAGCCGATTGCGAGAAAATCGCCGTGCACAGTGGCCAGTCGTACGTCCACCACCCGCTCGACAAGCGATGAACCAGCCCCGCCGTCGGACTTGCCAGCACTTTCCGTCATGACCAGATCGTATCCGCCAACTGCCCTGCGGTGAACGTGAAAGCAGAAACGGAACGGATCATTTCCGCGTAGCCTGATCTTGCGCGTGCCGGTCGAGTACCGCAGCGCGAAGTCACGTACCGCAGGGCGAAAGGGTGGCATGAGATGAGTGGGCCGGAAATACCGCGGACGGCCGCCGGGCCGCTGCCACGGGAGACCACCGTGGACGTAAGGGAACGCCGGCCCGATGTCGCCGTCCTGCCCATCGGCAGTTTCGAGCAACACGGCGCGTTCCTGCCGCTGGTGACCGATACGGTCGTCGCCTGCGCGATCGGCGGCGCGGTCGCAGCCGCTCATCCGGTGCTGCTGCTGCCGCCGCTGACGATCTCCTGCTCGCACGAGCACGAACACGCCGACTGGCCGGGCACCGTGAGCATTTCGGCCGCGACCCTGGGCGCCGTGGTACGTGATGTCGCCGACTCGCTCGGCAGAACCGGAATCGGAACTCTTATTCTCGTCAACGGACATGGCGGAAACTACGTCCTGCGCAACGTGGTCCAGGAATCCGTGACACACGGCACACGCATGGCCCTTTTCCCCAGCTCGGCCGACTGGGCCGCCGCACGGGAGAGAGCCGATGTGCGGACATCGTCCAACAGCGATATGCACGCCGGTGAAGTGGAGACCTCCATCCTGCTGCACGAGCGTCCCGAACTGGTACGCCCCGGCTACGAGTCCGCCGATTTCCTCGCCGACGACCGGCGGCATTTGCTCACCCTCGGCATGCGGGGCTACACCGAGTCCGGTGTCATAGGCCGTCCTTCATTGGCTTCCGCGGCGAAGGGAAAGGAACTCCTCGCCGCACTCGTCGATTCCTTCGCCAGTTATTTTCCCCTGCCGGCGCCGGACGCGGCCCCCGGAAGGGAAACGCGGTGAGCGGAGTGCTCGACGAGGCCGCCGCCTGGGAGTTGCTGCGCGGCATCAGGTCCGAGGCCGGCGCCGAGGCCGCCGGGCTGCGGCGCGGCACGGCCGGCGGGCCGCTGCGCTGGCGGGCCGCCTCGCCCGGCGCCGAGGCGCTCGCCGACCGCTATCTGCCGCTCTGTCTCGCCGGTGCGCAGGTCACGTTCGCACAGCTCGGCCAGACCCTGGACGGTTTCATCGCGACCCGTACCGGCCACGCCGACCTCGTCACGGGCGAGGAGGACCGCGCCCATCTGCACCGGCTGCGGGCGCTGTCCGACGCGGTGGTCGTCGGCGCGGGCACGGCCGTCGCCGACGACCCCCGGCTCACCGTCCGCGCCTGCGCGGGCACCAACCCGGTGCGGGTCGTCCTCGATCCGCGCGGCCGGGTGCCCGCCGGGCGCCAGGTGTTCACCGACGGGGCCGCGCCGACGCTCTGGGTGGTCGGCGAGGACGCCGCGCCGCACACTCCCCGCGGCGACGGGGTCGAGGTGCTGACCCTGCGCGACAGCGCCGGCTTCGCGCCCCACCGGCTGGTGCGTACGCTCGCCGAGCGCGGTCTCGGCCGGGTGCTGGTCGAGGGCGGCGGCGTGACGGTCTCGCGCTTCCTGCACGAGCGTGCGCTGCGGCTGCTCTATGTGACCGTGGCTCCCCTGCTGCTCGGCGACGGTGTCCCCGGGCTGCGCTTCGCCGGTCCCGAGCTGATGCGGGACGCCGTACGGCCGAGGGTGCGCAGGGCCGCCCTCGGCGCCGACACTCTCTTCGAACTCGATCTGGGGACGCCGTCGCCCGGCGAACCAGCGGGCGACGAGCACGACGATGCCGGGCAGGCTGGTGACGAAGGCCAGAACGCCGTAGACGACGGCCACGGCCAGTCCTTGTGAGGCGCCGAGCCCCGCGGCGCCGAACGCCCAGGCGGTGACGCCTTCCCTGGGTCCCCAGCCGCCGATGTTGAGCGGCAGAGACATGGCGAGCAGGGCCAGGATCGCCAGCGGCGCCAGCTCCGTCGCCGGTGCGCGCACACCGGCGACGCGGGCGGCGAGCAGGAACAGCGCGAGATGCCCCGCCACGACCACGGCGGACGAGACCAGCACCCCGGGCCAGGCGTGCCGGGCGAGCAACCCCAGCCGGGCCTCGCGCAGTTCGGACGTCAGCAGCCGGCGGCCGCGCCGGGTCGCCGCGCCGGTCCTGAGCAGGACGGCGGCGACGACCGCCGCCGCGCACAGCGCGCCGAGGACCGGCAGAACGTCGTGGGCGTAGCCGCCGACGGCCGCCCTGGCCGGGGACGGTATGAAGACCAGGACCGGCACGGCGACCGCGATCAGCACGACCTGACCGGCGGTCCTTTCGAGGACGACGGCCCGTACGCCGCGCCCGACGTCCCCGGTGCGCTGCCCGTGCCGTACCGCGCGGTGCACGTCACCGACGACCCCGCCGGGCAGCGCCGCGTTCAGGAACAGGGCCCGGTAGTAGTCGGCGACGGCGCTGCCCAGCGGCAGTTCGACGCCGAGGCCACGCGCCACCAGACACCAGCGCCAGGCGCTGAGTACGGTGGTGAGCAGCCCGAGCGCGGACGCGACGAGAAGCGTGCGGGCGTCGATCCGGCTCAGCCCTTCCAGGAAGGCGCCGGTGCCCAGCCGCCAGACGAGCAGCGCGAGCAGCGCCGCGCCGGCGAGCGTGCCGAGTCTGCTCCGGACGGCGCGGGAGAGCGCGCCGGGCGTCACAGGCCGCCGCCCGTCCGCCGGGGCAGTGCCAGCAGGTCGCTGTGGTGCACCACAGCAGCCAACGCGCCTGCGGAGCAGGTCGCCTGACGGCGCCGCAGATAGTCGTCGAGCTGCGGTGCGAGATCCGGGCGCTGGTCCAGGGCGGCGCCGGTCCAGCCCTCCAGCCAGCGTGCCGTCAGCGCGAACTCGGCCGCGCCGAGCCGCCAGGGGCTGGGGCGGACGCGTACGGTCGCGTCGCGCAGCGTGAACGCCTCACCGGCGGCCGTGACCGCGTCAGGACCGAGCAGCGCGCGGCCGTGCTCGCTGCGCCGCTGATGGGCGTTGAACGCGTCGCCGATCCCGGCGTCCAGCGGGTCGGCCGGGGTGAGTTCGACACGTCCTGTCACGGAGAGCGCCAGCAGCGCCGGGCACCGGGCGACGGCGCAGGCCCCGGCCAGTTCGCCGACCTCGTCCTTGGTGAGCAGGTCGAGCAGCGCCGAGGCGGTCACCAGTGAAGTGCCGGCGAGGTCGGCTGCGGTCAGGCCGGCGATGTCGCCCTGCTGGGTCTCGGCCGTGATCCTGCTGCCGTCGGCGGCCGTCGCCGGCATCCGGGTGGCGGCCAGGGCCAGCAGATCCGGGTCGTGGTCGTGCAGGATCCAGTGCTGGGGTCCGGTCAGCCGGGGTGCGAGCCAGCGTGCCAGGGATCCGGTGCCGCAGCCCAGATCGCGGATCACCCATCCCCCGGCCGGGCGCGGCGCGCCCGCGAGGTAGTGGCGCAGCGGGTCGAGGAGCTCGACGGCGCGGGCCGCGGCGTCGGCCCGCTCCCGCAGGTCGAGCCACTGCGCGGGGTAGCGGGGCAGATCGGCCGTGCTCACACGGTCCTCCAGGGTTCGGTGCTGTGCTGCTCCAACGGGACCGGCCGCGAACGGAGTTCGTCCAGTACGCGGGCCAGGTCCTGGGTGGTGGTCCGCCAGTCGTCCAGGGCTTCGCGGCGCCGGTGCGCCGCGGCCTTCCACCGGTCGCGTACGGCGGGGTCGGTGAGCCAGTCACGCAGGGCCGCCGTGAGGGCTGCCGGGTCCTGGGCGGGTACGAGGGCGCCGGGGACCGCGCCGCCCGGCGCCCGTCCGACGGCTTCGGGGAGTCCGCCGACGGCGGTCGCCAGGACGGGCACACCGCGCGCGAGTGCTTCGGTCACGGCCATGCCGTACGTCTCGGCGTACGAGGCGAGCACCAGCAGATCGGCTGCGGCGTAACTGGCGTCCAGTTCTGTCCCGGACTGCGGTCCCGCGAGCCGTACCCGGCCGGTGAGGCCCGTTGTGCCGATCGTCTCGCGCAGCCGGGTCACGTATGCGGGGTCCTGGGTCAGCGGGCCGACACAGGCGCAGTTCCACGGGAGTTCGGCGAGGCCGGCCAGTGCCTCGACCAGCCGCAGCTGTCCTTTGCGCGGGGTGACGGACGCGACGCAGAGCAGCAGTGGCGTTTCTCCGCTGCCTGCGGCCCGCGGGTGGAGGTCGGCTCCGGGTACGGCGACATGGACCCGTCCGGGGTCGAGTCCGTGGTGGTCCACGAGCCGGCCCGCCGCCCAGTGGCTGGTCGCGACGACCGCGGGCACCGCCAGCAGCACCGCGCGCTCCGCCGCGTCCAGTTCGGCGGCCAGTGCGGGGCTGAGCCCGGTCTCGTCGGCGAGCGGGAGGTGGACGAGGACGGCGAGCCGCAGCCGGGCCGCTTCGGGGACGACGATCTCGGGGGCGGCGCAGGCGACGATTCCGTCCAGGAGGACGACCGCGCCGTCCGGCAGCCGGCGCAGGGTGCGGGCCAGTTCGGCGCGGCCCGCGGCGGCGGGCCGGGGCCAGCCGCCCGCGACGGCGTGCTCGTCGACCTGCCATCCGGCGCCGGGCAGCTCGCCGCACACCCGGCGGTCGTAGGTGTTGCCGCCGCTCGGCCTCGTCGGATCGTCGATGCCGGCGGGCAGCACCACACTCACCCGGCGGGCGGGTGCGTCAGCCTGGTTCACAGGTCGCGCTCGTAACTGGCCCAGGCGATATGCGATTCGTGCAGGGTGACGGCGATACCGGTCAGACCCCTGGCGCCTTCGCCGAGCGCGCCCGCGTGCACCCGGTCGGCGAGCCGGTCGGCGATGACCTTGGCGAGGAATTCCGTGCTGGTGTTGATCCCCGCGAACTCGGCCTCGTCGTCGAGGTTGCGGTAGGTGAACTCACCCACGACCTTGCCGAGTTCGCTGGTCGCGAGGCCGATGTCGACGACGATGTTGTCGGCGTCCAGCTCGGCGCGCCGGAAGGTGGCGTCGACCAGGAAGGTCGCTCCGTGCAGCCGCTGGGCGGGGCCGAAGACCTCGCCGTGGAAGCTGTGCGCGATCATGAGGTGCTCGCGGACGGTGATGCTGAACAACGGATGATCCTCCAGGTCCGGCGAGACTGGCCCAGGTGCGGGCATGTCGTGTAGTACGGCCGGTACGCACCACGTGTTCACGGTTCACGTATTCAAATTGGCGAGGGGCGGATCCCGGGTCACTCCGGGGCGTAGCGGACGCGGTGCGAAAGCCCCGGCAGCTCGCCCGCCGCCATCCTGGGCAGTACCTGCGGCAGTTCGTCGAAGGCGCATTCGCCGCTGATCAGAGCGTCGAGCGCCGGGTCGGCGAGCAGGTCGAGCGCGAGCGCCAGCCGGTCGGCGAAGGTCCTGTTGGCGCGTCTGGCCGGGGAGACCATCCCGACCTGGCTGCTGCGCAGCACGAGCCGGCCGGAGTGGAACGCCTCGCCCAGCGGCACGCTGATCCGCCGGTCGCCGTACCAGCTCAGTTCGAGCACGGTGCCTTCGGGGGCGAGGAGTTCGAGTGCGCGCGCCAGTCCCTCCTCGGTGGCGCTGGCGTGCACCACCAGGTCGCAGTCGCCCAAAGCATCGCCGGGAAGGGCGAATTCGACTCCGAGCGCGTGGGCGACGGCGGCCCGTGCCGGGTCGCTGTCGATCAACTGGACGCGGACGGCGGGGAACCGGGCCAGCAGGGCCGCCACGGAACAGCCGATCATGCCGGCGCCGACGACGGCGATCCGGTCACCGATCAGCGGCGCGGCGTCCCACAGCGCGTTCACCGCGGTCTCCAGGGTGCCGGCGAGAAACGCGCGTGCGGCGGGCACGGTGTCCGGCACGGGTGTCACGGCGCTCGCGGGCACGACGTAGCGGGTCTGGTGCGGGTAGAGACAGAAGACCGTACGGCCGGCGAGCTCCGACGGGCCCTCCTCGACCAGCCCGACGTTGAGATAGCCGTACTTGACGGGCCCGGGGAACTCACCGTCCTGGAACGGGGCCCGCATCACGGTGTGCTGGCCGGCGGGCACGCCACCACGGAAGACCAGGGTCTCCGTGCCCCGGCTGACACCGGAGTACAGCGTGCGGACGACGACATCTCCTGGGGCGGGCTCCGGCAGCGACACCTCTCTGATCTCCCCCTGACCGGGGGAGCGGAGCCAGAACGCCCGGGCTGCACGGTTCATCAAAGTCCTCCTGAACGCTCGGGCAACAGCGCACGTAGTTGAGCTGGGACAGGCCGCGATCACGGTACGCGGCGCCCATCAACTCAGCCAGACGGCCGGGGGGTGAACGGTGGACTCACACATATCGGCTCAACCGCACGTGGCGTACGGGCCTAGGGCCTTTCGTTTGGATCAGGCCGGATCAGGAGGCGGCACCAGCGCCCGCGAGCCCGGCACGATCCGAACGACAGGCCCTTGGCCGTTGGGTCTTGTGACGGCGGCCGGGGTGGGCGCGCAGATTCTTGTGCTCCTGCTGTTGGGCACGGCGGTCGGGCTCGGCCTCGCCGGGTGGCTGGCGGGCGCGGCCGTCGGGGCGGGCACCTGCGCCGTACTGAGCCGGGCGCTGTACCGGTCGTGGCCCGGACGGACCACCGCGTTCGGTCCGGCCAACGGCGTCACACTGGCCCGCGCGACGCTCGTCGGCGGCGTGACGGCGCTGATCGCCGACTCCTTCCCCGGCCCCCCGCCGGTTCCCGCCATGGCGGGGATCACCGCGCTCGCACTGCTCCTCGACGCGGTGGACGGCCAGGTGGCCCGGCGTACGGGGACCGCGTCCGCGCTCGGGGCGCGGTTCGACATGGAGGTCGACGCCTTCCTCATTCTGGTGCTCAGCGTCTTCGTCGCCGCCCAACTCGGCGCGTGGGTGCTGCTGATCGGCGCCATGCGGTACGCGTTCGTCGCGGCGGCCCGGGTGCTGCCCTGGCTGCACGGACCGCTGCCGCCCAGTGTGGCCCGCAAGACGGTGGCCGCGCTCCAGGGGATCATGCTGCTCGTGGCGGGCACGGGACTGCTCCCCCGGCTGCCCGCCGTGCTCCTGGTCGGCCTGGCGCTGACGCTGCTGACCTGGTCCTTCGCGCGTGACATCAGGTGGCTGTGGCGGGTCAGGATCGGGCGCCGTGTGTCCGAGGAGTCCACAGGGGCGGCCGTATACGCTCGCCGGTGACGTGATCCGCACCCGCGGGGACGACGAAGGAGCGCGCATGCTGCCTTGGGGCACCGAACTGGCCGGACGGATCGATGAGCGTGTGATCAGCAGTGAGCTGTTGCGCGGCAATCCGCTCGGGGACCCGTCGGAGCGCCCACTGCACGTGTATCTGCCGCCCGGCTACGACGACGAGCCGCAGCGCCGCTATCCGAGTGTCTACGTCATCCAGGGCTACACCGGCCATCTCGGCATGTGGTACAACCGCACGCCGTTCCGGCAGCCGTTCCCCGAGACCGCCGACGCGCTGTTCGCCGCCGGCACCCCACCGGTGATCGTGGTCTTCGTGGACGCCTGGACGACGTACGGCGGCAGCCAGTTCCTCGACTCGCCGGGCACCGGCCGCTACCACTCGTACCTGTGCGACGAGGTCGTACCGTACGTGGACACCCACTACCGCACGCTGGACAGCAGCGACCACCGCGCCATCTCAGGGAAGTCCAGCGGTGGTTACGGCGCGATGATCACGCCGATGCTCCGTCCCGACCTGTTCGGCGCGCTGGCCACGCACGCCGGCGACGCGCTGTACGAGTACTGCTACGCGGCCGAGTTCCCCGCGGCCGTGCGCGCGCTGCGCGCCTGGGACGGGGACATCTTCCGCTGGTGGGAGGAGTTCCGGGCGCGTCCCGTCCCCGGCAGGCCGGGCGACGAGGCGCTGCTGACCGTCCTCGGCGTCGCCGCCTGCTACTCCGCCGCCGACGACGGGACGCCGCTGCTGCCGTTCGATCCGCATACCGGCCGGCTGATCCCCGCCGTCTGGCAGCGGTGGCTCGACCTTGACCCGGTGCGGATGGTCCCGGAGCGCCCGGAGGCGGTCGCCTCACTGCGCGCGGTCTGGATCGACGCGGGTACCCGTGACGAGTACTTCCTCGACGTCGGCGCCCAGGCGTTCCACGGT
The DNA here is from genome assembly GCF_036084755.1 of Streptomyces sp. NBC_00370. Lineage (NCBI taxonomy): Bacteria > Bacillati > Actinomycetota > Actinomycetes > Kitasatosporales > Streptomycetaceae > Streptomyces > Streptomyces sp. NBC_00370. The sequence continues at coordinate 8,099,586 of NZ_CP107968.1, read as the reverse complement.
GCGGTGCGGGCGGCGGGACTGCCGGAGGAGGCCGTGCACTTCGAGCTGTTCGACGCGGGCCACGGCGGGATCGACTACCGGTATCCAAAGGCCCTGGACTGGCTCGCCCGCCGTATCCAGCCCTGAGACAGCGGCGGTTCACCTATCCTCCGCACCTTGGGCGACTTCTTTCGGACCGTGGTCGACGTGGAAGCGACGGCGGAGGAGGTCTGCGGCGTCGCGCGCGGCATCGAGGCCTGGCGGACGACGGGGCGGGGCAGCGTCGGCTGCCCCGCCTGTGGCGTGGCGGTCCCGGTGACCGCGTGGTCGTGGGGAGCGGGCTTCGCCCTCGGGTGCCTCGCCCTCGACTTCTGCGAACGTGCGGGTCCCCGCTACACCGTTCCGGCCCTCTTGGTGCGGAAGCGGCGGTGCAGTTCGCGGACCTCTTCGGCGAGGCCGGGGATCGGGCCCACGGTCGGCACACCGGGCGCCACCTCGCTGATCGGCAGCACGGCGACGGGCGCGGGTCCCGCCCCCAGCTCCGCGAGCCAGGCCGCCGTCTGCGCCGCCGAGCTGGCGTAGACGATGCGGCCGAGCCCGACCCAGCCGTGGGCCGCCGCGCACATCGGGCAGTGCTCGCCCGAGGTGTAGACGGTGGCAGCGGCCCTGGCCTCGGCGGTCAGCTGGGCCGCGGCCCAGCGCGCCAGCTCGAACTCCGGGTGGCGGGTCTGGTCGGCCAGGGTCGTCTCCCGGTTGTGGTCCTCGGCGAGTACCGTGCCGTCGGCCCCGACGAGGACGGACCCGAAGGGCTCGTCGCCGCCTTCCAGGGCTTCGGCCGCCAGTTCCACGCTGCGGCGGGCGTGGGCCAGTTCCTCGTCGGTGAGGGGAACGGGGTCGGTCATCTCCGGTGCTCTCCTTCTCGGTTCACTGAATGTGCTGGTCGGGGTCGGTGTCCCAGAGGCGGGTGGTGTGCGCGTCCACGAGTGCCCCGACGCGCATGACCGCCTCGGCCGCCGGCATCGCGTCCAGCCGCCGGCCGTCCCGCAGCCGCAGGGCGACCAGGTCGTCGGCGGCTTCCTCGGCGCCGATCGCCGCCTGGTACGGCACCAGTCTGGCAGCCCGGATCCGGGCCCCCAAGGTGCCCTGCTCGGGTCCCGCGAGCCGCGCCCGCAGCCCCCGGTCCGCGCAGCGGCGGACGAACTCGGCGGCCCGGCCGCGCTGGTCGTCGGTGACGGGCAGGACCACGAGCTGGGTGGGGGCGAGCCAGCCGGGGAAGGCACCGCCGTGCTGTTCGACGAGGTGCGCGACGGCCCGCTCCACGCTGCCGACGACACTGCGGTGGATCATGACGGGCCGGTGTCTGCCGCCGTCCGCGCCGATGTAGCGCAGCCCGAACCGCTCGGGCTGGTGGAAGTCGACCTGGACGGTGGAGAGGGTGGATTCGCGGCCCGCGCCGTCGGCGATCTGCACGTCGATCTTCGGCCCGTAGAACGCCGCTTCCCCCTCCGCAGCCTCGTACGCCACACCTGAGCGGTCGAGTACGTCGGTCAGCAGCGCGGTGGCCCTTTCCCACAGGGCCGGGTCGGCGACGTACTTCCCCGAAGGGCCCGGCAGGGACAGCTGGAAGCGCGCCGGGCGGATGCCGAGCGCCGCGTACGCCTGGCGGATCAGTCCGAGGGCCGCGGCCGCTTCGCCGGCTGCCTGGTCCAGGGTGCAGAAGACATGCGCGTCGTTGAGCTGGATCGCCCGTACGCGGGTGAGGCCGCCGAGCACGCCCGACAGCTCGGCGCGGTACATGCCGCCCAGTTCGGCCATCCGCAGGGGCAGTTCGCGGTAGCTGTGGGCACGGGACCGGTAGATCAGCGCGTGGTGCGGGCACAGGCTCGGCCGCAGGACGACCTGCTCCCCGCCGACGTCCATCGGCGGGAACATGTCCTCGCTGTAGTGGGACCAGTGGCCGGAGATCTCGTAGAGTTCCCGCTTTCCGAGCACGGGTGAGTACACGTGCTGGTAGCCGGCCTGGCGTTCGGCGCCCCGGATGTACTCCTCCAGGGTGTGCCGTACGGTCGCGCCGTCGGGCAGCCAGTACGGCAGCCCCGCGCCCATCAGGGGGTCGGTGTCGAACAGAGCCAGCTCGCGGCCGAGCTTGCGGTGGTCGTGCATGGTGGTCTCCTCGCGGACTGAGGGCGAGTGGACCGCACGGCGAAGCCCCGGGGCACTCGCCCCGGGGCTTCGAACTGGGTCAGCAGTCAGCGCGCCGGGACACTCTCCGGCGTCGTCGTCATGGCGGCACGCTTCATGACCAGCACGCTAGCAGACCAGTCATCACTCGAACGGGTGATTAACCGCTCCGCAATGCGCCCACGTGTTCGCCTCGCGAAGATGGGTAGTGGCGGAAACGATTGGCCGAAGGGGCATGTGAGGCAGGCCCGGCAGTGCGGCGGGCATGAGAAGGGACGGACACTGTGGCACGACCCAGGATCCTCGTGGTGGGCGCCGGCTTCGCGGGGGTGGAGTGTGTACGCCGTCTGGAGCGCACCCTCGCCCCCGGTGAGGCGGAGGTGTGTCTGGTGACGCCCTTCTCGTACCAGCTCTACCTGCCGCTGCTGCCACAGGTCGCCGCAGGTGTGCTCACGCCGCAGTCTGTCGCCGTCTCGCTGCGCCGCAGCAGCAAGCACCGTACGAGGATCCTGCCGGGCGGCGCCGTGGGTGTCGACCCGAAGGCGAAGGTGTGCGTGGTCCGCGACATCACGGGTGAGCTGGTCAACGAGGCGTACGACTATCTCGTGCTCACCCCGGGCAGCATCACCCGGACCTTCGACATCCCCGGTCTGGTGGACAACGCGCGCGGGATGAAGACGCTGGCGGAGGCCGCCTACATCCGGGACCATGTGATCGCACAGCTCGACCTGGCGGACGCCAGCCAGGACGAGGCCGAGCGCGCCTCGCGGCTGCAGTTCGTGGTGGTCGGCGGCGGATACGCGGGCACCGAGACCGCCGCCTGTCTCCAGCGGCTCACGATGAACGCCGCCAAGAGGTATCCGAGGCTCGATCCGAAGCTGATCAAGTGGCATCTCATCGACATCGCGCCGAAGCTGATGCCGGAACTCGGCGACAAGCTCGGCCGAAGCGCGCTGGAGATCCTGCGCAAGCGCGGTATCGAGGTGTCGCTCGGCGTGTCGGTCGCCAAGGCGGCGCCGGAGGAAGTGACGTTCACGGACGGGCGGGTACTGCCCTGCCGCACCCTGATCTGGACGGCGGGCGTCGCCGCCAGCCCGCTGATCGCGACGCTGGACGCGGAGACCGCGCGCGGACGCCTTGTCGTGACCCCCGAGCTGAACGTGCCGGGCGCGGACGGTGTGTTCGCGCTCGGTGACGCCGCAGCCGTACCGGATCTGACCAAGGGCGACGACGCCGTGTGCCCGCCGACCGCACAGCACGCCCAGCGGCAGGGGCGCACGATCGCGGAGAACATCCTCGCTTCCCTGCGGCACGGTCAGTTGACGCCGTACAAGCACAAGGACCTGGGCCTCGTGGTGGACCTCGGCGGGGCGGACGCGGTGTCCAAGCCGCTCGGTATCGAGCTGCGCGGTCTGCCCGCGCAGGCCGTGGCCCGTGGCTACCACTGGTCGGCGCTGCGCACCAATGTCGCCAAGACCCGGGTGCTCACCAACTGGATGCTCAACGCCGTGGCCGGTGACGACTTCGTACGGACCGGTTTCCAGGCGCAGAAGGCCGCCACGCTGCACGACTTCGAGTACACGAACTCCTATCTGACGCCGGAGCAGGTCAGGGAGCACACCGCTTCGCTCGCGGTCCGGAGCTGACGGCCGACACCGGCGGTCAGGACACGAATCGGCACCTGCCTGGCCCACCGCCTCTTACTTAGTCTAGCCTTACCTAAGTTTCGCTCCCGGTCGTGGGAGCGGTGAGGCGGCCCGGAGGAGTGCGGTGGGGGTTGGGGGTCCGTCAGGACGGGACGTCCTGCGCGGTGCGGTCAGGGGTCAGCGGCGCGATGTGGTGCTCGGCACGGTCCTCGGCGCCGGGCACCAGGCCGGCGAGGCGCTGGTCCCGGTGCTGATCGGGCTCGTCATCGACCAGGCCGTGGCGCGCGGCGACACCGGCGCGCTGGTGGGCTGGCTCGCCGTGCTGGCCGTCGTCTACGTGGGGCTCTCCTACAGCTTCCGGTACGGCGCGCGGGCCGGTGAGCGCGCCGCCGAAGTGGCGGCGCACCAGCTGCGGACGGAGTTGGTACGCCGGGTCCTGCACCCGGGCGGCGGGGCGGACAGCGGTCGGCTCCCCGGCGCGCTCACCAATATCGCGACCGAGGACGCCAAGCGGGTCGGCGCCGTCAACATGGCCGTGATGACCGGCCTTTCGGCCCTGACAGGGCTTCTGGTCAGCGCGGTCGTGCTGCTGCGGATCTCCGCGCCGCTCGGCGCCGTCGTACTGCTGGGCACTCCCCTGCTGCTGTGGCTGGGCCATCTGCTGAGCAAGCCGCTGGAGCGCCGCAGCGAGGCCGAACAGGAGCGCGCGGCGCACGCGTCGGGGGTCGCCGCCGATCTGGTGGCAGGCCTGCGGATCCTCAAGGGCATCGGCGCCGAGTCGGCTGCCGTCACCCGGTACCGGCACACCAGCAGGCTCTCGCTGTCCGCAACCCTGCGCGCGGCCCGGGCGGAATCCTGGCAGAACGGCATGGTGCTCACCCTGACCGGGGTCTTCATCGGGGTCGTGGCGCTTGTCGGCGGACGTCTCACCGCCGAGGGCGGGATGAGCCTCGGCCAGCTCGTGTCGGCCGTGGGACTCGCCCTGTTCCTGATCGGTCCGCTGTCCGAATTCTCCTGGGTGAACGCGGAGTTCGCGCAGGGCAGGGCGTCGGCCGCCCGCCTTGCCGAGGTACTGGCCGCAGCGCCCGACGTCCTCCCGGGATCCGGCACGCCTGCCACGCCGGTCCGCGGAGCCGTACGGCTGCGGCACGTCTCGTACGGCACGCTGCGCGCCCTCGACCTGACCGTCACGGCAGGCGAACTGGTCGGCGTGGTTACCACCGACCCGGCCGACGCGGCGGCGCTGCTGCGCGTGCTGGCCCGGCGCAGTGATCCGGCCGACGGCTCGGCCGAGCTGGACGGCGTCGCGCTGACCACACTGGACCCGGCCGACGTCCGTATGTCGATCCTGGTCGCCGAGCATGACGCGGACCTGTTCGAAGGCAGCCTCACCGCCAATGTGTCGGCGGCGGCGCCCGCCGGCGCGGACATCCGGCAGGCGATGGCGGCGTCCGGCGCCGACGAAGTCGCACGAACGCTGCCGCAGGGGGGCGACACGGTGGTGACCGCGCGGGGCCGTTCACTGTCGGGCGGGCAGCGTCAGCGTGTCGCGCTGGCGCGCGCCCTGGCCGCCGATCCGCCGGTGCTGGTGGTGCACGACCCGGCGACCGCGGTCGACCCGGTCACCGAGGCGGCGATGGCCGCCGGGATCCGGGAGATACGCCGGGGCAGGACCACACTCCTGGTGACCACGAGCCCCGCGCTGCTGGCGGTGACGGACCGGGTGGTGCTCGTGGCGGACGGCCGGGTCGTGGACACCGCGCCCCACGCGCGGCTCGTGGAGCGCCATCCCAGCTACCGTACGGCGGTGCTCTCATGACGGACGGTCAGCAGAACGACACGGCACGGGAATTGCTGCCCACCGCGAGCGGCGCCGAGACCCGGGCAGCGGTGGCCGCGCTGCTGCGGCCGCGCCGAGCACTCGCGCTGGCCGGGTTCACGGCGATGGTCGCAGCGACCGCGGTCGGTCTGCTCACCCAGCCGCTGCTCGGCCGCATCGTCGATCTGGCCGCCGACCGCCGGCCCCCCGGCATGATCACGCTGCCGGTCGTCCTGCTGGTGGCTGTCGCCGTCGTCCAAGGCCTCACCACCGGGCTCGGGCTGTCCCTGATATCCCGGCTCGGCGAGAGCGTACTGGCCCAGTTGCGCGAGCGGTTCGTCGAGCGGGCGCTGGGACTGCCGCTCGAACGCGTGGAGCGGGCAGGCTCCGGAGACCTGACGGCGCGGGTCACCGGCGATGTGTCACTGATCGCCGACGCGGTGCGCAACGCGCTGCCCGAGCTGGCCCGTTCGCTGCTGGCCATCGTTCTCACGCTGGGCGCGCTCGCGTTGCTCGACTGGCGGTTCCTGCTCGCCGCGCTCATCGCCGTACCCGTCCAGCTGTACACGGCGCGCTGGTACGTACGTAACGCCGTACCGATCTACACGGAGCAGCGCGTCGCCGTCGGCGCACAGCAGCAGCAACTGCTCGACACCATCGGCGGCAGCGCGACCGTCCGGGCGTTCCGGCTGGAGCGGGAGCACACGGAGCGGGTGACGGCGCGCTCCTGGTCGGCCGTGGAGCTGACCATGCGCGGTGTACGGCTCGTACTGCGCTTCTACAGCAGGCTGCATGTCGCCGAGTTCATCGGTCTGACGGCCGTCCTGGTCACCGGGTTTCTGCTGGTGCGCGACGGAAGTGCCTCGATCGGCACGGCGACGGCCGCCGCGCTCTACTTCCACAGTCTGTTCACCCCGGTCAACTCGGCGCTGGCGCTGCTCGACGACGCCCAGTCGGCGGGGGCGGGCCTGGCCCGGCTGGTCGGGGTCGCCGGACTGCCGCTGCCCCCGCAGCCGGAGCGCCCTCCGGTGCCGCGCGACGCGTCGGTGACGGTGTCCGGCGTCGGCCACGCCTACCGGCCGGGACACCAGGTGCTCTCGGACGTCCACCTCGACCTGCGTCCCGGCGAGCGGGTCGCCCTGGTCGGGGCGAGCGGCGCGGGCAAGACCACGCTGGCCAAGCTCGTCGCCGGTATCCACGCGCCGGCCTCCGGGACCGTACGGCTCGGCGGCGTCGACCTGACCGAACTCGGCCCCGCCGCCACCGGCCGGTCGGTCGCGCTGATCACGCAGGAGGTCCATGTCTTCGCCGGGACGCTCGCCGACGATCTGCTGCTGGCCAGGCCGGGCGCGAGCGAGCCGGAGCTGCGTGACGCGCTGGCCCAGGTCGACGCGCTCGGCTGGGCGGACGCCCTGCCCGATGCCCTGGCCACGGTGGTCGGTGACGGCGGGCACCGGCTCAGCAGCGCCCAGACCCAACAACTCGCGCTCGCCCGGCTGATCCTCGCCGACCCGCCGGTCGCTGTGCTGGACGAGGCGACGGCGGAGGCGGGCAGCGCCGGCGCCCGGGTGCTGGAGAAAGCCGCCGACCGCGCGGTGGACGGCCGTACCGCGCTCGTCGTCGCCCACCGGCTCACCCAAGCGGCGAGCGCCGACCGCATCGTCGTCATGGACGCGGGACGCGTCGTCGAGTCGGGCACGCACGACGAACTCCGGTCAGCCGGGGGACGCTACGCCGCCCTGTGGGAGGCGTGGTCGGACACCCGTGGGGGCAAGGGCCACGGCCTCTGACACCCACCGGACACACCGCACACGGACACACAGACCGAAGCAACACACCGAACCGACACCCGTCGCACTCACCCACCGAACCGAAGGAACCCCCGATGGCCCGCTCCCTCAGAGGCCCCAGGCTCGCCGCAGCGCTCGCCTCCGTACTCCTGCTCTTCGGCACCGTCGCCGGCTGCGGGGGTGACTCCGGGGACGACGAACCGGCCGGCTCCGCCGCGAGCGCCCCCGCCGACTCCGCCTATCCCGTCACGATCGCGCACAAGTACGGCAGCACGACGATCAAGTCGGAGCCCCAGCGCATCGTGACGGTCGGGCTCACCGACCAGGACGCCGTGCTCGCGCTCGGCAAGGTGCCGGTCGGCACCACCGAGTGGCTCGGTGCCTACAAGGGCGCGATAGGCCCCTGGGCCGGCGACAAGCTGGGCGGCGCACCCGTGCCCACCGTGCTGAAGGACACCGGCACCGGGCCGCAGATCGAGAAGGTGGCGGCGCTCAAGCCGGACCTGATCATCGCGCTGTACTCGGGGCTCACCAAGGAGCAGTACACGACGCTGTCCAAGTTCGCCCCGGTCGTCGCCCAGCCCAAGGCGTACAACGACTACGGCGTTCCGTGGCAGGAGGTGACCAAGACCGTCGGCAAGGCGCTCGGCAAGAGCGCGGAGGCGGCCAAGCTCGTGGACGGGGTCAACGCCGACTTCGCGGCGGCCGAGAAGGCCAACCCCGCGTTCAAGGGCGCGACCGCCCTGATGGCGACGCCGTACGAGGGCATGTTCGTCTACGGCAGCCAGGACGCGCGTTCGCGGATCCTGAGCGGCCTCGGCTTCGCGCTTCCGACCGGTCTGGACAAGGCGATCGGCGACCAGTTCGGCGCCAACATCAGCAAGGAACGCACCGACCTGCTCGACCAGGACGCCATCGTCTGGATCGTGGGCGACACCACGAAGGACCCGGCGAAGCTGCACGACGACCCGTCGTACGGCGATCTGAACGTGGTCAAGCAGGGCCGTGAGGTCTTCGTCAAGGAGACAGGCGACTACGGCAACGCGCTGTCGATGTCGACCGTGCTGAGCCTGCCGTACGTGCTCGACCGGCTGGTCCCGCAGCTCTCCGCCGCTGTCGACGGCAAGCCCGCGACCAAGGTGGCGCAGCCCGCCTCCTGAACGGGCGGTGCGTGCAGCACCGTTGACACGAAGGAGCCGGGCGGCGAGTTGACTCGCTGCCCGGCTCCTTCGCTGTGTCCTACCGGCCGCGCGGGCCTCAGCCCTCCATCGACCGGACGAGGCTGTTGGGGCGCATGTCCGTCCAGTTGGCCTCGATGTGGTCCAGGCACGACTGCCGGGTGCCGGGGCCGTGGGCGACGCGCCAGCCGGCCGGTACTTCGGCGAAGTCGGGCCAGAGGCTGTGCTGGCCCTCGTCGTTGACCAGCACCGAGTAGACGCCGTCGGGGTTCTCGAACGGGTTGCTCATCGCGGTTTCTCCTCTGTACGTGCGTGTGTGTGCGGGTGTCTGTGGCGGGTGTCTGTGGTGGATACGGGTGGTCGCTACGCCTGGGCGTGGTCGACGAGCGCGCGCAGCGCCGTGAACCACGTCTCGGCCAGGTCCCGTACGGCTTCCTCGGACAGCACGCCGTCCGGCCACGACCAGTGGGCGGCGAGCACGGGGCCGTCGGCCCTGTCCTCGGTGACGACGTTGATGCTCAGGGCGTGTCCTTCGCGCATCGCCGGCTCGGGGCCGATGTCGGCGTCGTCCTCCTCGGGTGCGTAGGACCAGTCGGTGGCCTCCGGGATCCCGAAGCGGCCCAGGTAGTTGAACTCGATCTGCGGGCTGTCGGCGACGGCGAGCACCGGCGCCGTCCGGGGGTTGAGATACCGCAGCAGACCGTAGCCGAGGCCGCCGGACGGCAGCGAGGCGAGATGCGACTTGACGTTCTCCAGGGCGTGTCCGGCCGAAGGGCCGCCGGACAGCGCGTCGGTGAGATCGACGGCGCCGGGGTCGAGGCGTACCGGGAAGACGCTGGTGAACCAGCCGACGGTACGTGACAGATCGGCGTCGTCGGCCACGTCCTGGGCGCGGCCGTGGCTCTCGACGTCGACGAGAACCGCGCTGGGCGCGGTGTCGCCGTGCCGGGTGCGCCAGTCGGCGACCGCCAGGCCGAGTCCGGTCAGCAGCACGTCGTTGACGTCGGCGCCGAGCGCGGCGGGGACGGCCGACAGCAGCGGTCCTGTCCGGTCCGCGTCCAGCCGCAGCGCCAACTCCCTCACGGTGGCAGCGGTGTCCATCTCCGGGTCGAGCGGCCGGACCAGCGGAAGCGGTTCGACACCGTCCAGCACGCCGGTCCACAGGGGCAGTTCGGCTTCCCGCACCGGTTCCAGGGCCTGTGCGGCGAGCAGCCGTGACCATCGGGCGAACGAGGTCTCGACCGGGGCCAGTTCAGGTGTGCGGCCGGCTGCGACGTCCTGCCAGGCGGCGGCCAGGTCGGGCAGCAGGACGCGCCAGGAGACACCGTCCACGACCAGGTGGTGCGCCATCAGCAGCAGCCGTCCCGGCCGGTCGCCCGCGTCGAACCAGACGGCCTTGACGACGTCGCCCGCCTCGGGGTCCAGCTCCGAGCGGGTGGCCTTCGCCCGTTCGGCGACGGCCTCACGCAGCGCGGCGGCGTCGAGTCCTCTCACATCGGCGCGTGCGATCCAGGTGTCGGTGTCGACCGTCCCCACCGCGGGGACGTCGAGGGTCCACTCGCTCCCGGTACGGACGAGCCGGGCCCGGAGCAGGTCGTGCCGGTCGGCCAGTGCCCGCAGCACGGCGGCGAGCTTCGGCCGGTCGAGTGCGGCCGGGGTCTGCACCAGCGCGGCCTGGTGGTAGCCCTGGAAGGGGCCGCCGAGTTCGCGCAGCCAGTGCATGACCGGGGTCAGCGGGATGCGGCCGGTGCCGTCGTCCGGTGTGCGGGGCGCGCCGGTCACGTCGGCGGGTGTGCCGGCGACGGCGGCGAGCGCGGCCACCGTACGGTGCCGGAAGACCAGCCTCGGCGTGATCCGGATGCCCGCCGCCCGCGCCCTGCTGACGAGTTGCATGGCGACGATGCTGTCGCCGCCGAGGGTGAAGAAGTCGTCGTCGACCCCGATCTGCGGCAGGCCGAGCACGTCGGCGAAGACCTCGCTCAGTCCCTTCTCCAGGGCGGTGCGTGGTGCCCGGCCCGTGGAGACAGCGGTGAAGTCGGGGGCGGGCAGGGCCTTCCGGTCGAGTTTGCCGTTGGCGAGCGACGGGAGCCGGTCCAGCAGGACGACGGCCGCCGGGACCATGTAGTCGGGGAGGAGCCCCGCGACGTGGCCGCGCAGCTCGGCCGGGTCCGGCGCGTGTCCGGCCGCGGGGACGACGTACGCCACCAGCTGGGTCCGCGGGCCGTCCTGACGGGCCGTCACCACGACCTGCCCGGTGTCGGGCCTGTCGGCGAGTACGGCCTCGATCTCGGCCGGCTCGATGCGGAAGCCGCGGATCTTCACCTGGTCGTCGGCCCTGCCGAGGTAGTCGATGCGCCCGTCGGCCGTCCAGCGTGCCAGGTCGCCGGTCCGGTAGAGCCGGGATCCCGGCGGGCCGAACGGGTCGGCGACGAATCGCTCGGCCGTCAGCGCGGGCCTGCCGAGATAGCCGCGCGCCAGGCCGCCGCCCGCCAGATACAGCTCGCCGGTCACGCCGGGCGGTACGGGGAGCAGGGCGTCGTCGAGTACGTAGGCGCGGGTGCCGGCCACCGGCCGTCCGACGAGGGGCCGTTCGCTGTCGCGTACCCGTGCGACGAGCGCGTCGACGGTCGACTCCGTCGGCCCGTACAGGTTGTACGCCTCCGTGCCGCGCAGCCCGCCGAGCCGGTCCCACAGTGCCTGCGGTACGGCTTCCCCGCCGACGCCGACCACGGCGAGCGGGCAGCTGTCGCCCTGGACGAGCCCGGTCTCCGCCATCTGGGCGAAGAACGACGGTGTCACTTCGAGGAAGTCGAAGCCGTGCTCGACCACGGCGGCGGCCAGCAGTTCGGGGTCGCGGCGGGTCTCCTCGGACACCACATGGACGCAGTGTCCGTCCAGCAGCCACAACTGGGGCTGCCAGGAGGCGTCGAAGGAGAAGGACCAGGCGTGCCCGGCCCGCAGATGGCGCCGTCCGGTGGCGGCCACCGCCGGTTCGTACAGGGTCGCGCGGTGGCTGTGGAAGAGGTTGCCGACGGTCTCGTGCGTGACGACGACGCCCTTGGGCCGTCCCGTGGAGCCGGACGTGTAGATCACATAGGCCGGGTGGCGCGGTTCGAGCGCGGCCGTGCGGTCGGCGTCGGTGAGGTCGGTGCCGTCCTGCGCGGCGAGCCGGGCGACGGTGTCCGGGTCGTCCGTCAGCAGCAGGGGCACATCGGCGGCGCCGGGCGGTGTGTCGGGAAGGGCGCCGGCGAGTTCCCGGGTGGTGAGCACGGCGACCGGCCGGGCCTCCGCCAGGATCTCGGCGGTGCGGGCGGGCGGGGTGTCCGGGTCGAGCGGCAGATAGGCGGCGCCCGTCTTCTGCGCGGCCAGGACGGCCAGCAGTGTCCTGGCGGTACGGGGCAGCGCCAGGGCGACGATCCGCTCGGGTCCCGCGCCGTGTCCGACGAGCAGCCGGGCGAGCCGGTTGGCCTCGGCGTTGAGGTCGGCGTAGCTGAGTTCCAGCCCGTCGGACGCGACCGCCGGGGCCTCGGGTGACGTGCGGACCTGCTGCTCGAACAGGGCGGGCACGGTGGTCGCCGGGGCCGGCGCCGGACGGTCCTGCGGACCCGCCACCAGCAGCGCGCGCTCGGCGTCGCCGAGGATGTCGACGCGGGTGAAGCGGGTCTCGGGGTCGGCCGCGACCGCGCGCAGGATCCGCAGCAGCCGCTCGGCGAACGTCCGGGCGGTTGCCGGGTCGAAGAGGTCGGTGCTGTACTCCAGCACCCCGTCCACGCCGCCTCCTTCGGCCTGTTCCACGAAGTCGAAGGACAGGTCGAACTTGGCCGTGGTCTGGCCGACCTCCATCCGGCGCGAGTCCGGTCCCGGCAGACCCGCGTCGTCGCCGCCCGCGGCCAGATAGACGACCATCACCTGGAACAGCGGGTGGCGTGCGAGCGACCTGGCCGGGTTCAGCACCTCGACGAGACGCTCGAAGGGCACGTCCTGGTTGTCGAAAGCGGCCAGATCGAACTCCCGCACCCGGCCGAGCAGTTCACGGAAGGTCGGGTCGCCGGAGGTGTCGGTGCGCAGCACCAGTGTGTTGAGGAAGAAGCCCACCAGGTCTTCGAGCCGCTGGTCGGTGCGCCCGGAGATGGGGCTGCCGAGCGGGATGTCGGTGCCCGCGCCGAGCCGGGTCAGCAGCGCGGCGACGGCGGCCTGGACGACCATGAACATACTGACGTCGCAGGAGCGGGCGAGGCGGCGCAGACCGTCGGCCAGTTCGGCGTCGAGTGACAGGTCTGCGGCGCCGCCCCGGTAGCTCGCCTCGGCCGGACGCGCCCGGTCGGCGGGGAGCGCCAGCTCCTCCGGGACACCGGCCAGCGCCTGCTCCCAGAAGCTGATCTGACGGGACGTCAGACTTGCCGGGTCCTTCTCGTCGCCGAGCACTTCGCGCTGCCACAGGGTGTAGTCGGCGTACTGGACGGGCAGCGGCGACCAGTCGGGGGCCAGACCCGCCGACCGTGCGGCGTAGGCGGTGCCCAGGTCGCGGGTGAGGGCCAGGTCCGACCACTCGTCGCCGGCGATGTGGTGCAGCAGGACGAGCAGGACGTGCTCGTCGTCGGCCAGTTGGAACAGGGTGACCCGCAGCGGTGGCTCACGGTCGAGTTCGAACCCGTGGTCGGCGGCCTCCGCCAGCAGTCCGGCGACGGTGTCCTCGGTGGCCGGGACCCGCACCACCGGGATCGTGGTGTCCGCGGGATCCAGGATCTGCTGGTAGGCCTGCCCGTCCTCCTGGGGGAAGACGGTGCGCAGGGTCTCGTGGCGCGTGGCGAGGTCCTGTACGGCGGTGGTCAGCGCGTCGGCGTCGAGGGCGCCGGTCAGCCGCCAGGCTGCCGGGATGTTGTAGGTGGGTCCCGCACCTTCCACCTGGTAGAGGACCCAGAGCCTGCGCTGGGCCGAGGAGAGCGGCAGCCGCTCGGGGCGCGGCCGTGCGGCCAGTGCGGGCCTGGCCTCGCGTGCGGCGCCGAGACGTTCGGCGAGCCGCGCCACGGTGGGCGCGTCGAAGACGGTACGCAGCGACACCTCGGCGGCGAGCGCCGTCCTGATCCGGCTGACCAGCCGCATGGCGAGCAGGGAGTGGCCGCCGAGGGCGAAGAAGTCGTCGTCGACCCCGACCTGCGGCACACCGAGTACGTCGGCGAACTCGGCGCACAGGATCTCCTCGCGCGGGGTACGCGGCCCGCGCCCCGCCACCGGCGCGGGCGCGTCGGGCACGGGCAGCGCCGCGCGGTCGAGCTTGCCGTTGACGGTGCGCGGCAGGGACTCCAGGGTCACCAGGGCCGCGGGGACCATATGGGCGGGCAGCGAGGCGGCGGCGTGCGCGCGCAGCTCCGCGTGGTCGGGGGTGCGCCCCTGCGCCGGTACGACGTATCCGACGAGCCGCTGGTCTCCCGGGGTGTCCTCCCGTACGACCACGGCCACGGTCGCGACGTCGGGGTGCGCGGTGAGCAGGGACTCGATCTCGCCGAGTTCGATGCGGAAGCCGCGCAGCTTGACCTGGTCGTCGGTGCGGCCGAGGAATTCGACGGTGCCGTCGCGGCGGCGCCTGGCCCGGTCCCCGGTGCGGTACATGCGCGTGCCGGGTGCGCCGAACGGATCGGCGGTGAACCGCTCCGCGGTCAGTCCTGGCCGGCCGAGGTAGCCGCGGGCGAGACCTTCACCGGCGAGATAGAGCTCTCCCGCCATCCCTGCGGGGACCGGCCGCAGGGCGGCGTCCAGCACATGGGCGCGGATGTTGCCCACGGGCGCGGCCCAGGGCTGCCGCCCGTCCCGTACGTCGCCGCCGTGCAGGCCGTAGGCGTCGACGGCGCACTCCGTCGGACCGTACAGATCGTGCACCACGGTGTCGGGCAGCGCGCACAGCCACTGCCACAGGGACGCGGGGGTGGCTTCGCCGCCGACGGTGAGGACGGCGGGTGCGTGGTGGCCCGCTGCCAGGAAGCCGTGGTGGATCAGCTCCCTGAGGTAGGTGGGGGTGAGGTCGACGAAGTCGATGCGCCAGGTGTCGAGATAGCCGACGAGGGCGGCGGGGTCGGTCATGGTGGTCTCGTCGGTCACATGCAGTTCATGGCCGGCGAGCAGCCACAGCAGGGGTTCCCAGGACCCGTCGAAGCTGAAGGACGCGGCGTGCACGGCGCGCAACGCCCGTCCTTCGGCGGCGCGTTCGGCGGGGGCGATCAGGTCCTGGTACTGGGCGGCGAAGAAATTGCTCAGCCCGCGGTGGGTTCCGATCACTCCCTTGGGGGTGCCGGTGGATCCTGAGGTGAAGATGACGTACGCGGCGGATTCGGGGTGCGCGCGGTGCGGTGTGAGGGCCGGCGCCGTGTCCGCCGCGGGTACGGGCAGTGGCTCGTCGTCCAGCAGCAGCCGGGCGTGTGCGGTGTCCGGCAGCTTCGCCGCGAGGGCGCGGGTGCTGAGCACGCACAGCGGGGCCGCTTCGTCCAGCATGAACGCGAGCCGGTCGGCGGGGTATTCGGGGTCGAGGGGCAGATAGGCGGCGCCGGTCGCGAGCACCGCGAGGATGGCGGGGACCAGTTCGGCCCGGGGCAGCGCCAGGGCGACGACCTCGCCGGGACCCGCGCCGTGTCCGCGCAGGATCTCGCCGAGGGTGTCGGCGCGTGCGGACAGCTCGCCGAAGGTCGTCCGGCCGGCGCCGGTGACCAGGGCTGTGGCGTCCGGTGTGCGGCGTGCCGTATCGGCGAACAGCTCGGGCACGGTGCGGGGTTCGACGGGCCGGTCGGTGTCGTTCCAGCTCGTCAGGGCCGCGACACTCTCGGCCTCCGTGAGGACCCGCAGCTCGGCGACGGGCCGGTCGGGGTCCGCCGCGATCTGTGTCAGCAGGGCCAGCAGGCGTTCGACAAGGGCGTCCGCCGTCTCGCGGTCGGCCAGGTCGGTGGCGTATTCGAGCAGCAGCCCGACGGGGTGTTCGGGCCCGTGGTCCACGAAGGTGAAGTCCAGGTCGAACTTGGCCATGCCGGTGTCCATGTCGGCCCATTCGGTCGCCAGGCCCAGCATGGTCTGGTCGCCTTCGGGACGGTGGTGGTAGCCGAGCATGACCTGGAAGAGCGGGTTGCGGTCCGCCGCGCGCGCCGGGTTGACGGCCTCCACCACCCGGTCGAAGGGCAGATCCTGGTGCTCGAAGGCGGCCAGCGCCGACTCCCGCACCCGGGCGAGGAGTTCACCGAACGTCGGGTCGCCCGACAGGTCGGTGCGCAGGACGAGTGTGTTGACGAAGAAGCCGACCAGGTCGTCGGTGGCCGCGTCGGTGCGGCCGGCGATGGGCGCGCCGAGGGGGATGTCGTCCCCGGCACCGAGCCGGTGCAGCAGGGCCGCGGTCGCCGCCTGGAACAGCATGAACATACTGACGCCGCGCTCCCCCGACAGGTCGCGCAGCGCGCTGCCGACCTCGGTGGGCAGGGTCCCGCGCACGGTGTCGGCGCGGCCGGTCGCCGTGGCGGCGGGCGGGCGCGGCCGGTCGAGGGGCAGGGTGAGATCGTCGGGCAGCGCGCGCAGGGTCTCGGTCCAGTAGGCGAGTTGCCGTTCCCCCACGTCGGCGAGGAGCTGGTCCTGCCACAGGGTGTAGTCGGCGTACTGCACGGGAAGCGGTGTGAAGTTCGGCGGCCGGCCGGTGGTGCGCGCCGCGTAGGCGGCGTTGAGGTCGCCCAGGAACGGCCGGTCGGACCACTCGTCGGTGGTGATGTGGTGCAGCACGACAGCCACCACATGGTCGGCGGCGCCGCACCTCAGCACCTCGGCCCGCAGCGGGAGTTCGCTGCTGAGGTCGAACGGGCGGCGCTGGGCGGCGGTGACGAAGGCGGCCAGTTCGGCGTCGTCGTCACCCGCGCGGTCCGTGACGGTGAAGGGGACCTGCGCCTCGTCGGCGGGGACGATCCGCTGGTACGGCTCGCCGTCGTGCTGCTCGAACCGGGTACGCAGCGACTCGTGCCGCCCCGCCACATCGGTGAGGGCCGACCGCAGCGCGGCCAGGTCCAGTTCGCCGCGCAGCCGGAAGACCAGCGGGAAGTTGTAGGCGACCCCGCCGCCGGTGCCGGTGCCGCCAGTGATCTGCTCGACCAGCCACAGCCTGCGCTGGGCCGCCGAGAGCGGGATCCGCCCCGGCCGGGGTACGGCAGGGCGCAGCGTGGGCCTGGCCGGCCTGCGGTCGCCGGTCCTGGCGGCGAGCAGGGCGGGGGTGGGTGCCTCGAAGAGGTCACGGATGGCGAGTTCGGCGCCGAGTTCGGTACGGGCCCTGCTGATCAGCCGGGTGGCGAGCAGCGAATGGCCGCCGAGGTCGAAGAAGTTGTCGTCGGCGCCGAGGGCGACCAGACCGAGGACGTCGGCGAAGAGCCGGCAGAGCGTCTCCTCCTCGGGGGTCTCAGGGCCGCGCCCCGAGGTGCCGGCCGATACGGGTTCGGGTTGCGGGAGCGCCCGGACGTCGAGTTTGCCGTTGGCGTTCATCGGCAGCGCGGGCACCACGACGAAGGCCGCGGGGACCATGTAGGCGGGCAGCCGGTCCTTCAGGTCGTCGCGCAGCCTCCGTACGAGCGTCCCGGAACCGCGCGCCGCCGTCGGGGTGTTGGCGTGCGGGCGCGTGCGGCCCCCCGCCTGGTAGAGGCCGGCGGTGAGCCGGGGCGCCGAGGTGAGCGCGTCGCGCAGGAACACCACGTCGTAGCGGCCGAGTTCGTCGGACCAGGTGGTGAGGGTGCGGTAGCCGCGTACCGTGCCGAGCGCCCGGAGCGCTTCGGGCTCCACTCCCCCGGCCGGTGCGCCGAGGCGCTGCGGCCGTCCCTCGTCGAGGGCGCGCATGGCGGCCAGTTCGCCGGTCGTGCGCGCGTCGGGGACCTGGCTCACCCGCAGCCGCTCCGGGCGCTCCTCGTCCAGCTGGGCGGCGAGCGCGTCCGCGCCGGGCCACCGGACGACGGGGGTCCCGGCGAGGGAGAGGGCTTCGGTGTCGTGCCGGTACAGGACGGCGTCGTAGCGGTGCCGGGTCAGCTCGTTCTGGTAGGTCCCGGTCTTGGTGCGCAGGTCGACGCCGTAGCCGAGGGTGGTGAAGTAGTCCGGGTCGACGAGGAGTTCCTTCTCCAGGGCGATGCCCCGGTCGACGGCCCTGCGCAGCGCGGCGGGATCGGTGTCGTCGTCGGCGCGCGCGAACTGGATCGCGGACTGGAAGACCCGGGCCGAGCGCAGATTGCGGACGTCCCCGACGAACAGCGCGCCACCGGGGGCGAGGAGTTCCATGGCGCCGGTGATGACCTGGGTGAGGTGGTCGGCGCTCGGGAAGTACTGGATGACCGAGTTGATGACGATCGTGTCGAAGAAGCCCTGCGGCAGGCCGTCCGTCACATCCGCCGCCTGGCAGCGCAGTTCGACCGTGGCCGCGAGTTCGGGAACGCTCCGCAGATCCTGCGCGATCTTGCGGATGACGGGTTCGGCGAAGTCGGTCGCCCAGTAGGCCTCGGCTTCTGGGGCGAGTTGGGAGAGGAGCAGCCCTGAGCCGACTCCGATCTCCAGGATCCGGCGCGGCCGCAGTTCGCGGATGCGCTCGACCGTGGCCGCCCGCCATTCGCGCATGTGCGGGACCGGGATGGGAGCGCCGTCGTACGAGCTGTCCCAGCCGGCGAAGTCCTCGGTGAGTACGGCGGTGCTGATCTCGGTGTATTCGGCGGAGTAGATCTCCTCCCACTCACCGATCTGTTCGCGCTCCGCCTGCTGCCGTGCGTCACCGGTGAGTTCGGCCGGTACGACATAGCCGGTCAGCCGCTTCGTACCGGGCGCCGCCGGGTCGTCGGACGCGACGACGGCGGCCTGGCCGACCTGCGGGTGCTGGGCCAGTACGGTCTCGATCTCGCCGAGTTCGACGCGGTAGCCGCGCACCTTGACCTGGTCGTCGGTGCGGCCGAGGAAGTCGATGATGCCGTCCTGGCGGCGCCGTACGAGGTCGCCGGTGCGGTACATCCGCTCGCCCGGCAGGCCGTACGGGTCGGCGAGGAACCGCTCGGCGGTGAGTCCCGGCCGGCCGAGGTAGCCGCGTGCCAGGCCCACGCCCGCGATGTACAACTCGCCGGGCACACCGTCCGGTACGGGGCGCAGCCAGCCGTCGAGGATGTGCGCGCGGGTCGCGCGGATGGGCCTGCCGACGGTCGGGGTCGCGCTGTCGTGCGTACCGCCGCCGAGGGTGTTGATGGTGTATTCGGTCGGCCCGTAGAGGTTGTAGCCGTAGGTGCCTTCGGTGTCGCGCAGCCGGTTCCACACCGCTTCGGTGACCGCTTCGCCGCCGAGCAGGACCAGTGGCGGCAGATGGCCTTCGAGCAGCCCCTCCTCGATCAGCAGATGCGCGTAGGTCGGGGTGACGTTGACGACGTCCACCTGGTGGGTCTCGCAGTACGCGACCAACGCTTGTGCGTCGCGGCGCAGTTCCTCGTCGCAGATGTGCACCTCGTGTCCCTCGACGAGCCACAGCAGCTCTTCCCAGGACATGTCGAAGGCGAACGAGACGGTGTGGGCGATGCGCAGCCGGCGCCCGCCGGCCGAGGCGATGGCGGGGCCGAAGATCTCCTTGCGGTGGTTGAGATGCATGTTGGTCAGCCCGCGGTAGGGCGTGACGACGCCCTTGGGCCGGCCGGTGGAGCCTGAGGTGTAGATGACGTAGGCCGGGTGGTCGAGGCTGAACTCGACGTGCACCGGGGCGCCGGGCAGCGCCGCCAGCTCGGCCTGGAGCGACGGGTCGTCCAGCAGGAGGTGCGCGGGCCCGCTCTCGCCGTCGCTCTGCCCGTCGCCCTCGCCCGGCTGTGCGAGCTTCCGTGCGGCGGCGCTCGTGGTGAGGAGCAGCAGCGGCGCGGCGTCCCGCAGGGTCAGGGCGAGCCGGTCGGCCGGGTGGTCGAGTTCCAGCGGCAGATAGGCGGCGCCGGTGCGCAGTACGGCGAACAGCGCGACGACCATGTCGAGGGAGCGGGGCAGGGCGAGCGCGACGACCTGCTCGGGGGCAGCGCCGCGTGCGATCAGCAGTCGTGCCAACCGGTCGCAGCGCGCGTCGAGTTCGGCGTAGGTCAGGGTCTGCTCGCCGAAGACGAGCGCTGTCGCGCCGGGGGTGCGGGCCGCCTGCGCGGCGAGCATGTCGGCGATGGTCTCCTGCGGTACGGGCTCCCGGCTCGCCTCGTTGCGCGCCGCCAAGGTGTCGCGCTCGGCGCTGAGCAGCGGGTCGAGGCTGCCGATCCGGGCGTCCGGGTCCTCGACCAGCCGGTCAAGCAGCAGGGTGAAGCGGGCCAGCAGGCTCTCGGCGTACGGGCCGGTGATCAGATCGGGGCGGTGGGCGAGGGTGACCCGGATCCGGTGGCCGGGCGTGACCACGAGATTGACCGGGTAGTGCGTGGCGTCGACGTTGGCGACCGCCGTGGCGCCGTGCCGGTCGCGCAGTTCGGCCAGCCGCTCCTCGGTGTCGGCGTTGCGCAGCACGAAGAGGGTGTCGAAGAGGCGGCGGTGTCCGGTCTCGGCCTGGAGGACGCCGAGCCCCAGGTATTCGTGCGGCATCAGGTCGAGCCGCTCCGCCTGGATCCTGCGCAGCAGGGCGACGACCGGCTCGGCCGGGTCGTAGGCGATGCGCGCGGGGACGGTGTTGAGGAACATCCCGATGACGTTCCCGACGTCCGGCACCTCGCTGGGCCGTCCTGCGACGGTGGTGCCGAACACCACGTCGGTGCGGCCGGTCGCACTGGCGAGCGCCAGTCCCCAGGCGGCGTTGAGCACGGTGTTGAGGGTGAGGCCGTGCCGGCGGGCGGTGTCGCGCAGCCGGTCGCTCGCCTCGGCGGACAGGACGGCGTCGAGGCTTGCGGGGATGACGGGTTCGAGGCCCCGGTCGGCGGCCGCCGGTGCGAGCAGGGTCGGTTCGTCGAGGCCGTCGAGGGCCGCGCGCCATGCGCGGGTGGCGTCGCCGGTGTCCTGGCGGTCGAGCCAGTGCAGGTAGTCGCGGTACGACCCGGGGCGCGCGAGGGCGTCGGCGGCGCCGCCGCTCTCGTACAGGGCGAAGAGCTGATCGAGGAAGAGCCAGGCCGACCAGCCGTCCCAGAGGATGAGGTGGCGGCCGATGACGAGCCGGTCGCCGCGCTCGTCGCCGAGCCGCACCAGCAGCATGCGCAGCAGCAGCGGGCGGCTGAGGTCGAACTTGCGGCCGCCTTCCTCGTCCAGCAACTCGCGCAGCCGGGCGTCCTGTTCGGCTGCGGGGAGCTGCGACAGGTCGGCCTCGGTGAGCGGGATCTCGGGGTCGGCGACGATGAACTGGACGGGGCGCTGCTGTCCTTCGCTGGTGAACCCCGCGCGCAGACTGGGGTGCCGCGCCAGCAGCACCCGCGCCGCCTCGCGCAGCCGGCCGGCGTCGAGCGGGGTGGCGAAGTCGAACGACTCGTGGACGGTGTAGACGTCGAGGGCGCTGTCGTCGTAGGTCGAGTGGAAGAAGAGACCTTCCTGGAGGGGTGCGAGCGGCCAGATGTCCTCGACGGCGCCGGGGGCGGCGACGGCCTCGACGCGCGCCCGCTCCTCGGCGCTGAGGGTGAACTCCGGTGCGGGGCCGGGGGTTCGCCCTGCGTCGGAGAGGGTGGTCGCCGCGGCTGCCAGGGCGGCCGGGGTGCGGTGTTCGAAGATGTCGCGCGGGCTGAGTACGAGTCCGGCGCGGCGGGCGCGGCCCGCCACCCCGATGGAGCTGATGCTGTCGCCGCCGAGGAGGAAGAAGTCGTCGTCCACGGAGACGCCGTCCGCCTTCAGCACGTCGGCGAAGATGTCGGTCATGGTCTGTTCGCGGGCGTCGCGCGGGGCGCGCGCCGGGGCCCGCTCGGCCTGCGGGGCGGGCAGCGCGGCCCGGTCCAGTTTGCCGCTCGGGGTCAGCGGGAGCGCGTCGAGCACCACATAAGCGGCGGGCACCATCGGCGCGGGCAGCGTGCCGGCCAGGGCTGTCCGCAGCGCGGCCGGGTCGGGGGCGGCGTCGTTCGCGGGGACGACATAGGCGACGAGCGCGTTGTCGCGTACGACGACCGCCGTCTGCGCCACGTCGGCCAGGCCGACGAGAGCGGCTTCGATCTCGCCGAGTTCGATGCGGTTGCCGCGCAGCTTGACCTGCCGGTCGGTGCGCCCGAGGTAGTCGAGCGTCCCGTCGGCGCGCCGCCGGACCAGGTCGCCGGTGCGGTACATGCGGCTGCCCGCCGCGCCGTACGGGTCGACGGTGAACCGCTCGGCGGTGAGTGACGGGCGGCGGTGGTAGCCGCGTGCCAGCTGCGGTCCGGTGAGGTACAGCTCCCCCGGCACCCCGTCCGGCACCGGCCGCAGGCAACTGTCGAGCACGCGAAGGCCGGTGTTCCACACGGGCCGCCCGATCGGCACGGTCGTGTCCTGCGCTCCGTCGTACCTGTGGTGGGTCACATCGACGGCGGCCTCGGTCGGCCCGTACAGGTTGTGCAGCGGAACGCCGGTGAGCGCGTGCCAGCGCGCGGCGGCGGATCCGGGCAGCGCCTCGCCGCTGCTGAAGACACGGCGCAGCGACCCGGCCCACGCGGGGTCGTCGGTGACGTCGTCGGCCTGGAGGAACGCTTCGAGCATGGACGGCACGAAGTGCATGGTGGTGACGCCCTGTTCGGCGACGAGCGCGGCGAGGTACGACGGGTCGCGGTGCCCTTCGGGCTTGGCGAGGACGACGGTCGCACCCTGGAGGAGCGGCCAGAAGAACTCCCAGACGGACACGTCGAAGCCGGCCGGTGTCTTCTGCAGCACCCGGTCGTCGGGGGCCAGACCGTACTCGTCCTGCATCCAGGCGAGCCGGTTGACGACGGCGCGGTGGGTGACGAGGACACCCTTGGGGCGGCCCGTGGACCCGGATGTGTAGATGAGGTACGCCGGGTCGTCGCCGGTCGCTGCCCGGGGTGCGGTCGCCGCGGCGCTTCCCACCTGGCCGTCCGGCACGTCGACGAGGAGCGCGGTCAGGCCCTCGACGGCGGGCAGACGCCCGGCGGCGGCCGTGGTCGTGACCACGGTGGTCGCGCCTGAATCGGTGAGCATATGGGTGATCCGGTCGGCCGGGTAGTCCAGGTCGACGGGCAGATAGGCGGCGCCGGACTTCAGTACGCCGAGGAGGGCGGCCATCAGCTCGGCGGAGCGCGGTACGGCGACGGCGACGACGGTGTCGGGTCCCGCTCCTGCCGCGCGCAGCCGGTCGGCCAACGCTTCGGCACGCCGGTCGAGTTGTGCGTAGCTGACGTGTTCGTCGCCGAAGATGACGGCGGTCGCGTCCGGGGTGCGGGCGGCCTGCTCGGCGAAGGCGGCGCCGAGGGTGGTCTCCGGGACGTCGTGTTCGGCGCCTGCGGAGTACGCCGCCACCTGCTCCGCGGGAGAGAGCAGTTCGATGCGGGCGAGCGGCTGCGCCGGGTCGTCCGCGAACGCCTCAAGAAGGCGGGACAGCCGGTCACCGATGCTGCGGACAGCTGCGCCGTCCAGCCGGTCGGCGTGGTGCTTCAGCCGCAGGTCGAGGCGGCGGCCGGGCTTCACGATGAGCGCGAGCGGATAGTGCACGGCGTCGTGGAACTCATGGCCGGTGATCCGGACAGTGCCCGAAGGATCGCGCAGGTCGGTGTCGGCCGGGTAGTTCTCGAACACGACCAGGGTGTCGAAGAGTTCGCCGCCGCCGGCGGGACCCGTGGTCCGCTGGATCTCGGCGAGGCCCAGGTGCTGGTGGGCGAGGAGCCGCGCCTGCTCGTCCTGGAGCCGGGTCAGCAGCTCCGCCGCCGTCTCGGCGGGCTGCCACGCCAGCCTGGTCGGCAGGGTGTTGATGAACAGGCCGACCATGGACTCGATGCCGTCGACCTCGCTGTCGCGTCCTGAGACGGTGGTCCCGAACAGCACGTCCTGACTGCCCGTCAGCCGGCCGATGAGCAGGCCCCAGGCGCCCTGGACGACGGTGCCGAGGGTGATGCCGTGCTCACGTGCGCGGGCGACGAGCCGGGCGGTGGTGCGCTCGGACAGTTCGACGCGCACCTGCTCGGGCCGTACGGGCGCGTCGCCCGCAGGGGCCTCGACCAGCCGCGTCGGTCCTTCCAGTCCGGCGAGTGCGCCGCGCCAGGTTTCCCGCGCCGCCGCGCGGTCGAGGCCCGCCAGCCGGCGCAGATGGTCACGGTACGGTGCGACGTCGGGCAGCGGCGGGGTGTCCGTACCGTACGACGCCATGAGTTCGCGGTGCAGCACCGGCAACGACCATCCGTCGGCGACGATGTGGTGGAACGTCAGCACGAGCGCGCTGCGGTCGGCGCCGAGGCGGACGAGTGCGCAGCGCAGCAGCGGCGGCCGGGCCAGGTCGAAGGGGACGGCGCGCTCGTCGGCCGCCACCGCTTCGGCCAACTGACCGCGTACCGGCTCGTCCTGCGCCGACAGGTCGACCTCGCGCCAGGGCAGCGCCGCCCGCTCCGTGATGATCTGCACCGGGTTGCCGTCGGGGCGCTGCCGGAAAGCGGCGCGCAGCGGGGCGTGCCGGTCGAGGAGTGTCTGCGCCGCGCGGCGCAGCGTGTCCCCGTCGACCGGTCCTGCCAGTTCCAGGATCTGCTGGACGACGTAGGAGTCCCGGTGCGATCCGTCCACGAGGGCGTGGAAGTAGAAGCCCTCCTGGAGCGGGGTGAGCGGCAGCAGTTCCTCGATCGCCAGGGGCTCGGCGCCCTGGATCGCGGCGAGTTCGTCGTCGGTGACCGTGACGAGCGGACCGCTGCGGTGTGCTGCCGCTTCCGGCGTCTCCGCTTCGGTGACCTCGGCGGCCTGGGCGAGCGCGGCGACGGTGCGGTGCCGGAACACGTCACGCGGGGTCAGCCGGAGACCGGCCTTGCGGGCGCCGATCAGCAGCCGGATCGCGGTGATGCTGTCGCCGCCGACGGCGAGGAAGTCGTCGTCGACGGTGACGGCGGACAGGCCGAGTACGTCGGCGAACAGCGCGCACAGCAGCTCTTCGCGGGCGTCCCGTGGGGCGCGGCCGGAGCTGAGGGCGCCGTAGTCGGGTGCGGGCAGCGCCTTCTCGTCGAGCTTGCCGCTGGGGGTGACGGGCAGTCGGTCGAGCGGCACGAAGGCTGCGGGCACCATGTGCTCGGGCAGCGAGGCGGCCGCGTGCGCGCGCAGGGTCTTCATCAGCGCGGTGATGTCGCGGAACGGGGCCGGCCGGTTGGCGTGCGGGAAGTCCAGGCCCGGGCGGTACGGCGCGCGGACGGCGGGTCCTTCGCCGGCCTGGAGGACGATGTCGAGGGCGCCGTCGTCGGCGTGCCCGCTCCAGGTGACGGCGGTCCGGTACCCGTGCCGGGCGGCGAGCGCCCGCAGGTCCTCGGGGTCGGCCGCGTGGACCGCGGGGCCGCTGCTGTCGTCCAGGGTGCGCAGTGCGGCCAGGTCCTCGGTGAGCCGGGCGTTGGGCACACCGGTGAGCCGCAGCCGGTCGGGTCCCGCGGCGAGCAGTTCGGCGAGGGCGTCGGGACGGCCGACCGCCGACCAGGCCATCTCCCGCTCCTCGGTGCCGGGTTCGGCCGCTTCCTGGCCGTCGTCGGTGGTTCGGGTGCGCAGGACGACGTCGTAGCGGTAGCGGCTCAGTTCGTTGTGGTGGGTGGCGCGCTTGACCAGTACGTCGGCCTCGAAGCCGTCGAGCGCGGCGAAGTAGTCGGGGTCGAGGAGCAGTTCCCCCTCCCAGGCGACGGACCGCTCGACCGCCGCGCGCAGGGCGCTCTTGTCGTCGTGGTCCCGCCGGCTCTCCACCGCCGCGCGCAGGGTGCGCAGCAGCCGCCGGTTGCGTACGTCGCCGACGAAGACACGGCCGCCGGGTGCCAGCAGCGCGGACACGTCGCGCAGGACGCCGGTGAGGTAGTCGGCGCTCGGGAAGTACTGGGCGACGGAGTTGATGACGACGGTGTCGAAGAAGCCGGTGGGCAGTCCCTCGACGTCGTGGGCGGGCTGGGCGCGCAGGTGCACCCGGTCCGCCAGTTCCGGCACGGCGGCGACCTGGGCGCGCAGCGCCCGCGTCGCCTCCTGGGAGAGGTCGGTGCCCCAGTACGTCTCGCACTCCGGCGCGAGCCGGGACAGGATCAGTCCGCTGCCGACGCCGATCTCCAGGACCTTTCCCGGGCTGCCCAGTTCGCGGATGCGGTCGACGGTGGCGTCGCGCCACTCGCGCATCTCCCCGACAGGGATGGGCAGTCCGTCGTACATGCTGTTCCAGCCGGCGAAGTTCTCCCGGAAGCCGTCGGAACCGGCCGCGCTGTAGAGCAGTTCGTGGAGGTCCTTCCACTCCTCGACCTGCCGGCTCTCGTCGGTCTCCCGGCGGGCGTCGAGGGCGGGGACCACATAGGCGGCGAGACGCCGCAGGCCCGGCTGGTCCTCGCGTGCCACGACGGCCGCCTGGCCGACGGCGGGATGGGCGCGCAGTACGGATTCGATCTCGCCGGGTTCGATGCGGAAACCCCGGATCTTGATCTGGGTGTCGGCGCGGCCGAGGAACTCCAGCCTGCCGTCGGGCTTCCAGCGCACCAGGTCGCCCGTGCGGTAGAGCCGTTCACCCGGCGCGCCGAAGGGATCGGCCACGAACCGCTCGGCGGTCAGCCCCGGCCTGCCGAGGTAACCGCGGGCGAGACCCGCTCCGCCGAGGTACAGCTCGCCGGGCACCCCGGCGGGGACCGGGCGCAGCCGCGCGTCCAGCACGTAGGCGCGGGTGCCGGGGTCGGGGACCCCGATGGGCACGACGGCGCCCGCGGGGATGTCCGGATCGCACAGGCCGAGCGTGGAGTTGGTGGTGGCCTCGGTCGGGCCGTACGCGTTGAACATCATCCGGCCGCGCGCGTACCGGCCGACCAGTTCGGGTGAGACGCGCTCGGTGCCCGCCAGCAGGGTGGCGCCCGGGGGCAGCAGGGCGTCGTCGGGCATGGCGGCGAGCAGCGCGGGCGGCAGGATCATGAACGTGATGCCGTGGGCGTTGGCGTAGTCGGCGAGCGCGGGGCCGGGTACCCGGAGTTCGGACGGTACGACGACGAGCCGGCCGCCGGACAGCAGCCCGAGGCAGAGGTCCCAGAAGGCGACGTCGAAGCTCGGTGAGGCGAACTGCAGGACGCGGCTGGCCGGTCCGATACCGAACCGCTCGGTCTGGGTGGCGACGAGCCCGGCGACGCCCGCGTGGGAGAGCACCACGCCCTTGGGGCGGCCGGTCGAACCCGAGGTGTAGATGACGTACGCGGCGTTGAGGGTGGTGAGCGCGGCGCCCCGGTCGGTGTCGGTGGGGTCGTGGGCGGGGCGGTCGGCCAACTCGGCCGCGGTCTCCGGCAGATCGAGCAGCAGGCGCGCCATGCCGCCCCTGCCGTCGGCACTGTGCCGGTCCTCGTCCGCCGGGATGTCGTCGGTGACGGCCGTGGTGGTGACGAGGCAGACCGGCTCGGCGTCGGCCAGCATGTAGCCGATCCGGTCGGCGGGATAGTCGCTGTCGACCGGCAAGTAGGCGGCGCCGGACTTGAGTACGGCGACCTCGGCGACGATCAGTTCCACCGACCTGGGCAGCGCCAGCGCAACCACGCGTTCGGGTCCGGCGCCCCGGGCGATCAGGGCGTGCGCGAGCCGGTTGGCCCGCTCGTCCAGCTCGGCGTAGCTGAGCCGCTGGTCCTCGAAGACGAGCGCGACCGCTTCGGGGCGCGCCTTCACCTGCTCGGCGAACAGGGCGGGCCAGGTGCCGGGGGTGACGGAGTGCTCCGTCGCGTTCCACTCGACGAGCACCCGGCGGCGTTCGGCCGGGGTGGTCAACTCCAGTTCGGTGACCGGCAGATCGGGGCGGGCCAGGGCGTCCGCGAGCAGCGTCCGGTAGTGGCCTTCGGTGTCGGTGCCGCTCTCCGTGTCGGCGCCGAAGGAGGCCCTGACTTCCACGGCCTCCGCGCGTGCGGCGGCCAGTGCCACCCCTGCCCGCCGGGTCAGTTCGCGGAACGTGGGCTCGTCGCCGAGTTCGATCCGTACCGGTTCCGCGGCGTCCCCGAGGGATATGTCCGGTGCCTGGCTGTACCGGTGTCGCAGCGCCACCCGGGCGGCGAGCAGTTCCTCGTCCGTGGCGGTACGTGCCGTCTCCGGCGCGAAGGCTTCGAGCAAGTGCCGCCAGTGGACCAGGACTTCTTCGATACCGGACACGATGGCCGCGCCTCCCCAGCAAGCAGTTCGGTGCCGGCTCGGTGGAGCCGGATTCGAGCCATACTAAGGTAAGGTTTACCTAATTCAACAGGCCGCACCCACCAGCACCCGTACGGGTGGCCTGCTCTACAGTTAAGGGCTGCCTAACCTAAAGGATGATGACGTGGAGAGCTCGGTGACCCGGGCGAGAGCCCCTCGCGCTGTGCTCCTGGTGGTGCTGCCGTGCGCCGCCCTTGTGGCGCTGTGCCTGCTGTCGCTGGCGCTCGGCGCACTGCGGGTGCCTCTCGGCCAAGTGGTCGACACCCTGCTGGGCCACCCGCCGAGCAGCCGGATCGACCATGTCATCTGGTCAGTACGGCTGCCGCGTACGGCACTTGGCCTCGCCGCGGGCGCCGCCCTCGGTCTGTCCGGCGCCCTCATGCAGGCGCTGACGCGCAATCCGCTCGCCGACCCCGGGGTGCTCGGGGTCAGCGCGGGCGCCGCGTTCGCCATTGTGCTCTCCGTCGGGGTGTTCGGACTCGGCGCGCTGTACGGCTACATCTGGTTCGCCTTCGCGGGCGCGCTCGTCGCGAGCGTGCTGGTCTATCTGCTGGGCGGACTCGGCGGATCGGGGACGACGCCGGTCAAACTGGCGCTCGCCGGCGTCGCCGTCACCTCGCTGTTGTCGTCGCTGACCAGCGCCGTCGTCCTGACCGACCCCGACGCCCTGAACCGCTACCGGTTCTGGGAGGCCGGATCGCTGGCCAACCAGAGTAACGACGCGCTGACACAGGTGCTGCCGTTCCTCGCCGTCGGCGCGGTGCTGGCACTGGCCAGCGCCCCCGCGCTGAACAGCCTGGCGCTCGGCGACGACGTGGCCGCGTCGCTGGGGCTGCGCCTCGGCCTCGTCCGTATCCAGGGCGTACTGGCCGTCACCTTCCTCACCGGCGGGGCGGTCGCCGTCATCGGGCCCGTGGTCTTCGTCGGACTCGTCGTCCCGCACATCGCGCGGGTGCTGACCCAGGCCGCAGGAATCGGCCCCGACCACCGGTGGCTGCTGCCGCTCTCGGCCGTGCTGGCACCGTGCCTGCTGCTCCTCGCCGACATCGTCGGACGGATCGTCGCCCGCCCTGTGGAGATCCAGGCGGGCATCCTGGTCGCCTTCATCGGCGGCCCGTTCTTCATTGTGATGGTCCGCCGCCGACGACTCGCGGAGCTGTGAGATGACCGGACTCCTGCCCGCCCGCACCCCGGGACGTATCACCTTCCGGCTGACGGCCCTGCCAGTCTCCGGTGTGCTGCGGCCCCGCCTGCTCGCCGTCAGCGCCGCCCTGGCCGTCGCCACCTTCCTGGTCTTCTGCGTCGGCATCTCCGTCGGTGACATCCACATCGGACTCGGCGACGTCATGCGGTCGCTGGTGGGTTCCGGCGATCCGGGGACCCGGCTCATCGTCCAGGAGCTGCGCCTGCCACGGGCGTTGACCGGGCTGCTCGTCGGTGTCGCCTTCGGGGTCTCCGGAGCCCTGTTCCAGACGATGACGCTCAATCCGCTGGCCAGCCCCGACATGATCGGCATCACGCAGGGCGCGGGCGCCGCCGTGGTCGCCGGCATCGTCCTCGGCTGGGACGCCGGGCTGAGCACCCAGTCGCTGGGGCTGGTCGGCGCGCTGGCCGCCGCCCTGCTCGTCTACGTACTGGCCTGGAAACGCGGGACGACCGGTTACCGCATCGTGCTCGTCGGCATCGGCGTCTCCTGGATCTGCACCAGCGCCACGGACTATCTCATGGCCCGCGGCGGCCAGTTCCAGGCACAGGCGGCGCTC